>JACNKA010000061.1 GCA_014382285.1 Nitrospinota bacterium
TGGATTCTCAAGAGAAATAACATTATCCTTACTCATGGTGGTGCCTCCTTTGTTTGAATTGCTTTTTTCACAGAAAACAATTTTACAACAAAGGGGACGCCGCCTCCTCATTCCTCATACACCAGAAATGAGCATAACTCTGGCTTCCAAAACCAACATATCAAAAACTTATGAAATCCGGCGACAACTCAACAGAAGCTCTTCAAAAACGCATTGCAGAGCTGGAGAAATCCAACAAAGATCTTTCTGCTGCGAATCAGGCAAAGAGCGCTTTTCTGGCCAATATGAGCCATGAGCTCAGAACACCCTTGAACGCCATCATCGGATACAGCGAATTGTTAGAGGAAGTCGCCGATGAAATGAGTCTCGAAGAAGAGATTGGCCCCGACCTCCAGAAAATCCATTCCTCAGGCAAGCATTTACTGGCCATCATCAATGACATCCTCGATCTTTCTAAAATTGAAGCCGGAAAAATGGAGTTCTACAACCAGAACTGCGAGTTGGAAGCTCTGGTCAAGGAGGTTGTGAGCACTGTCCAACCTATCGTTGATAAAAACTCCAACGTCCTGGATGTCCAGTGGGAAAGTGATCTGGGTTCTATGACTGTGGATATTACCCGGCTTCGCCAGGTTCTTTTTAATTTGCTCAGTAACGCCAGCAAGTTCACGGAAAACGGAAAAGTTTTTTTCATCGTCAATCGAAAAACAGTTAAAGAAACCGACTGGATCAACCTGACCATACGCGATACCGGAATCGGCATGAGCCCTGAACAGCTGGCGGGATTGTTTGAAAGTTTTTCCCAAGTGCATCCCCAGAACATTCTAAAGTATGGCGGCACAGGCCTGGGGCTTGCAATCAGCAAGCGAATCTGCGAATTGATGGGGGGAGATATTTTTGTTGAAAGTAAACCGGGAGAAGGTTCTACATTTTCTGTCCATCTGCCAGTAAAAATCGCGGACAACAAAGACTCCGAAATATCCGATACGCCGACCAACGAAAAAGTCTTCGCTCAAAAAAGTAAAGCATCCACCCCCGTTAAAAAAGAAAACATAATTCTGGTAATCGATGACGACCCCATGGTTCATACGCAAATGAAACGCTCTTTCGAGAAAGAGGGTTATCACATCGTAACGGCTTCCGATGGCGCAGAAGGTCTGATGTTAGCCCGGAAGCTTCACCCTTCCCTCATTACTCTGGATGTTCTAATGCCGGGAATGGATGGATGGACCGTATTGACCGAGTTAAAGGCCGATCCTGAATTGGCAAACATACCGGTGTTTGTCATCTCTATGGTGAATGATGAAAACAAGGGCTACTCCCTCGGAGCCTCAGAATACCTCACCAAGCCCATTGACCGCACCCGAATCCATATCCTTATGAAAAAATACAAATGGGATAGTGGCTCAGCTCTTGTGGTAGAAGATGACACCGGCACTCGAAAAATGTTGTGCAAAATGCTGGAAGATTACGGACTGAAGGTTGCCGAAGCCGGTAATGGTCAAATCGCCCTTAACGAAGTGCAGAAAAAGTCTCCCGGCGTTATCTTTCTGGACCTGATGATGCCCGTCATGGACGGATTTGAATTCCTCGAAGAACTACGGAAAAGCCCTGAATGGCGATCCATACCCATTGTGGTCATCACCTCCAAGGAACTCACTCATGCCGACCGTCTGCGCCTGAACGGAGGTGTAGAAAAACTGATCGAAAAGAAATCCCTCGACCAGAATGGTTTTCTCAAAGAAGTCCGCGATATTCTGCAACCCCACTCATCTTGACCCTCCCCCTTTAAGCATGTGTCTGTGTGAACCGGATTTTTTCTAAAACTTTCCAAGTGATTTTGAATCTAAGAACTAACCACCCGGCTTGGGGTCACAATGAACAAAAAACTCGTTGCACAAGATGATATTTGTGTGATATTTCACCTTCAATGACAAATAAAAACCCTGAATTGGTTAAAAATTATGGAATTGCTTAAAGAAATCGACACCATTATTGAGGAAGTGAAAGACGAGGCAAAAAACCTGAAGATCGCCGAAACCAAGGAGGAGGAGGTCGAAGCATTGAAAGAAATGCTGGACGCCCTGATGCGGGGCGTCCGCCAAGTGCAGGAAAAAATAGACCAGTTTAACGACCGTCGCTATCGTTAACAGTTCGTTAGAGAAGCCTCTTTTATTATTCCAGTTCCAGCCTTCTCAAATTCGGCAGGCTCTGATTTTTAGCGAGTTCATGGGCTTTTTCCAGATCAATCTCATTGCGAACCAGACTGAGCTTCTCCAGACTCTTCAGGTTCTTGGATTGCAATAAAGCCTTCATTCCCTCAGTAGTAATCTGGTTATTATAAAGGTCCAGAGTTTTCAGATTGCCAAAACGGGGTGAGTTGGCAATCGCCAGAGCACCTCGGTCGCTGATCTGGTTGGCGCTAAAATCTACAAAGGTCAGGGCCGTGGAATTTTCCGATGCGGCCAACGCCTCCACCCCTTCATCCCCTATTTCGTTGCGAGTCAGTTTAAGCTCTTTCAGATTCTTCATATTTGGCGACTCGGCGATCATCCTCGCCCCTTGTGCAGAAACCTTATTGCCCCACAAAGAAAGGTTCTCGGTATGTTTGAACGTTGCCGATTCCGTAAGAATCCGTACCCCTTCATCTCCCAACTTGTTTCCCTGCAAAGCCAGTGACTTTACATTTTTCAATTCAGGCATGTCCGCAAGAATCTGCATGCCTTTCACACCGATCAACGACCGATTCAAATTAACTTTTGTGCCATCCGATTCCATCCGTTCCTTGATGTGAGCCGGGATATCTGCAGGCGGACCTTTTGGACGACCATAACCATGGCCATGTTTTCCGCCACCGCCATGTCCTTTTTTTGCCGCGCCAGGGTGGCCGCCGTGTTTTCCAGAGCCCTGTTCAGACTGCTTGCCTTCATGAGGGGAATGTTCCCCCGCTCCAATTGCGGGCAAAGACCAGACCAACCAACCGAACACCAAAACTCCCTGCAACACTTTTTTATGAATCGGCACGATAAAATTCTCCTTTTTATTTCGCAGCTACACAACGAAAGCCAATATAGTTTTTTTTCTGATCCGGCAATGCTTTACCGCGAATCGCCGAGCGAGCCAGATCCAGGTTGGAATCCCACGACCCACCCTTAATCACTTTAAACCTTTCGCCATAAAAATCGTTCGCATGCACATTACCCGGATAGGGTTGCAACCAATCCTCCGTCCACTCCCAAACATTGCCCGACATGTCCATCACCCCATAAGGACTGGCCCCTTCTGGAAACTTACCACCTGGACTGGTGTTGCGATAATTGTCCCCCTTGCCACGAATATTGGCATTGAGAGCGTCCGGTTCGTTGCCCCAGGGATAATGGCGCTTATCGGTGCCGCGTGCTGCCTTTTCCCACTCAGCTTCCGTTGGCAAACGCTTCTTCAACCAGAGACAATAATCTTTAGCATCCTGCCAGGAAACACTCACAACTGGCTGACGGGGATGATTCAACCGTGCATTGACAAATTCGCGCGGAGCCAACTTACCGGTAGATTCTATATATAACTTATACTCCCCCACAGTGGTCTCATACTTGTCAATTTCGAAGGCAGGCAAAGCCACACTATGCGCCGGGGTTTCATCGCGATACCAGTCCAGAGATTCGGAATGGAACTGCTTCGCCGCCCACAGGAGATCTTCATCAGAACTTCCCATGACAAATTGGCCTTCAGGAATCAGAACCATTTCTCCGGCTTCCGCCTTTAAAACACCAGAAGCTCCCAGCACCAACAGGAAAAACCAAAGCTTAATTTTAAAGACTGCTTCAAAACTCATCTGTATCCACCGCATCGAGAAACCATTTATTTTAAGAAAACCAAACCGGGTTCAAGCGGATGGGATCATTCCTGTCTTCCGTGCATACTCAAAAATATTACCCGCTTCGATAATCTCGATCACCTCACCCAGTGACTTCAACTCATAAGTTTTATTACTCGAGCGGTTGGTGAGAGTACTCGCATTCAAATCAATGATCAGGTCATCGCCGGTCTTGATCTCTTCGACCATGCGTGTGACGCACTCAAACGGAATGAAGAATCCACCATCCACCGAATTGCGGTAGAAAATACGTGCGTACGATTCCGCAACGACGGCCCGAACTCCGGCAATCTCCATGCAAGCCGGAGCATGCTCACGAGAGGACCCACAACCAAAATTTCTACCACCAATGATGATGGTATATTTCGACTCGCTCTGCCCATTTTCAGTAAAGGGAATTTTTCCCTCCGGCAGACCCGCCTGCTCGGCAGGAACCCCCGACATAGCAAACTTGCCGTAATTCTTGCGCTCTTCAGGGTCACTCAAACTGTACACCAGATGCTCAGCGGGAATGATCTGGTCCGTATCAACATCATTCCCCAGAACATAGGCCATGCCTTCAATCACTTTATTCATTTTATTTTTATGTTTTAATTATAGATAAACTCAGCTGGATTGGTAATGTGTCCGGTCAAGGCAGAAGCTGCTGCCGTGTAAGGCGAAGCTAGATAAACATGCGACTGCTTAGAGCCCATGCGTCCCGGGAAATTCCTGTTGGTGGTCGAGATCACCACTTGATTGTCCTTAGCCCGACCGAAAGTATCTTGCGGTCCACCAAGACAAGCAGCGCAGGAGGGATCGCCAAGATAAGCCCCGGCATTTTTAAAAATGTCCACCAGAGTTTCACCCCCTATTTTTTCCTTATGCAAGTCCTGCTCGACTTCGCGAGTCGCAGGCACAATGAAAGTATCAATCTTTACTTTCTTGCCCTTCAAGAGTCGGGCCGCCGCCATGAAATCGGTGAGCTTGCCACCGGTGCAGGACCCGATATAAGCCCGGTCAAGTTTTACATCGGTACAGTCGCTGACTTTGGCTTTGTTATCAGGAGAATGCGGCTTGGCCACAACCGGTTCCATCTCACTGGCATTGTAGTTTTTTTTGAAAAAATACTGCGCATCGTCATCCGACTTGTAAATTTTGTATGGGGCATCGGTTCGCTGCTTAACATAATCGGTGGTCACCTCATCCGCTTCGATGATGCCGTTTTTTCCACCCGCTTCAATTGCCATATTACAGAGTGTCATGCGCTCTTCCATCGATAGGCTCATGACCGCATCACCCCGCCATTCCATCGCCCGATAGGTTGCTCCGTCCACTCCAATATCGCCAATGACACTGAGGATCACATCCTTAGCCATGACATGCTCGGGAAATGTGCCAGTGAACTCAAAGCACATAGACTCCGGAACCTTGACCCAGAGTTTGCCAGTACCCAGAATAAACGCCGCATCGGTATTACCGATGCCAGTGGAAAACATACCGAATGCACCGGAAGTGCTGGTGTGGGAGTCCGTGCCAAACAACACATCGCCCGGCCGGTTGAAACCTTCCTGAGCTAGAGCGAGGTGGCACACCCCTTTATAACGATCCGTCCCCACATCAAAATAATGTGGCAGGGACTGCTCCTTCACAAACTGGCGAAGGATGTCTATATTCCTGTTGGCATGGGTGTCCTTGGTAAAGATAAAATGATCAGGAATGATCACCACCTTGTCCCGGTCCCAGACTTTGGCATTTTCGCCAAACTGCTTTTTAAAGATCGCGAAAGTGCCCGGCCCGCATACGTCATGCGTCATCAACACATCCACATCCACCCAGATATTGTCGCCGGGGCGAACCGACTCTTTGCCCGCATGTGCGGCTAAAATCTTTTCTGTAATCGTCATTCCCATCAAACAAGTTCCTCTATTCAAAGCGGATAATAACCGGTGCTTTAGTTTTTCTTTTAAACTACCGAAAAGGTTGTGAATAGGTAAGATACCATTGAAAATGGTCAAACCATATAAAATTTTTATTCCACTGTTTTTTTACGTAAAATGAATTTATTCAGGCCTCAATGAGCCTTGAAATCCCGGGAAATAAAATGTTCGAACTCATCAAAGAAACCCTCAACCGGATACGCTATAAAATCCCTCTACGCCCTCGGCAGGTGCAGATTGAAATCACCAACCGATGCAATATGGATTGCCCCATGTGCCAGAGGGAAGATCTTGGCATTGAACTGGAGCATATGAGTTGGTCTCATTTTACTGCGGTGGTGGATAAACTGCACCATCGTGAAAATATCACCTTGACCGGGTGGGGAGAACCCTTCATCCACCCGCAGGTTTTCGATATGATCGCCTACTGCAAGGAACGGGGTCACAGGGTGATGATCACCTCAAACGGCCTGTTCACGAAACCCTCGATAGTCGATGGTATCTTGAACTCCGGCCTGGATTCAATCACCTTCTCCATCGACAGCGTCAACGGCAACGAAACCGTTGTCGAAGGGCATACCAGCAACAAGGTCTATGAAAGTATCGAAGCCGTGGTGAAAGGCAGAAAACTTGGAACCACCTCAGTTAGACTGCAAGCCACTTTGCATATGGACTGTGAAAATGATCTTTACGATGTCATCCGTTACGGAGCCCGGATCGGATGTGACACCGTCAACGTGGGCCGACTCGACAGACAGTTTCGTCCCAATCTCAAACGCCCCGATTCCAGAGAAGAACGGTTCATCTTCCTGAAAGCCGATGAAATAGCCCGCTCAAGCGGCATCCAGCTCGACTGGTTACAATATTCGGTTTCCAACGGATTAACCCGGTTCTTTTACCGCTTGTTGAGAAAAAAATTACACCGGTCAGGCCAATACTGCCTGAAAACCTTTGACTACGCCTACGTCACCCGCGAAGGAGATGTGACCCCATGTTGTCTCCTGCCCAATGCAAAAATGGGCAATCTTCTCAATGACAGTCTGGGAGATATCTGGCAGAACGGGAAGTTCAACCATTTCCGCGAAAACTACCGCGACACCTGCGGCACCTGCGACTTGTGGATGATCGATCAGATCCCGGCAGATGCCGAACCCGCAACCCCCAAACCCACCCATGTGCAAACCCCTGTACTGGTTAAGTAACTCCTCAACAAAAAAACCGCACTTATCACGACCAAGAGCAAGTTTGTTATAGCTCTTTAACTATCAGCGGGTTATCATCCAACGTGACGCTGGATTCAACGAACAATAGCTTTATCTGACTAGCAGAGAGTTATCTTGACTGAAAAAGCTATTGCCTTTTTCCAACAGCAGGAAAAACAAATCGCCCCGACCCCTGTGGTATTTAACATTGGTTTTCATACCCTGAACGGGTACTTCGTAAAAGGGGCACTTATTAAAGTGTTTTAATTCATGACCGATTCGCATTCACAAAATCAGCAAATATTTGTCGATAGACGTCCGCTATGGATCGTGCTGTTTGACCGTCTACGCCGGTATATTTTGCTGGCCCTGTTTTTCGGTGTTTTTGCGTTGTTGTTAGGGCTGGAAGGCCCCAGCGATCTGTCCCCGGAAGGCTACAAAGTTCTCTGCCTGTTTATTCTCTGTGTCTGTCTTTGGGCGACCAATCTCATCCCTCTGTCAATCACCAGCCTACTGGCCATCGCCGCAGTTCCGCTACTGGGAATCATGGAGGCCACCCAGGCCTACAGTTATTTTGGTAATAAAGCCGTCTTCTTTATACTCGGGGTCTTCATCCTGTCGGCGGCAATGATCGCTTGTGGACTCAGTACGCGTATTTCCATATGGGTTATGGAGCACTGGAGCGAAACCCCCGGACGATTGGTCACCTCCACCTATTGTTTTGCGGCAATCAGTTCGTGTTTTATGTCTGAGCACGCAGTAGCCGTCATCCTGTTTCCCATCATTCATGAAATAGCGCAGTCCCTGAATTTAAAACGCGACAATTCCGTCTTTGGAAAATCCATGTACTTTGCCATGGCCTGGGGATGCATCATCGGAGGGTCCATGACCGTACTCGGTGGGGGAAGAGTGCCTCTCGCCGTAGAGATGCTGGAAAAGGCCACCGCCGGGCAACAAACATTGGGCATTCTGCAATACACACAGTTGAGTTTTCCATTGGTGTTGCTCCTGTTCGCAGGTGGATGGGTGACCTTGAAAATTTTGTTTCCCCCGGACATTCAAAATATCGACCGAGCGCGAAAAGCACTGAAACAAAAAGCTGTCGTCATGGGGAAGTTGACCTTTCAGGAAAAAGGCATCGCTCTGGTAATGGGGATCACGCTTTTTTGCTGGTTCGTGTATGGCGACCAGTTGGGCATCGCCAATATCGCCATCATTTCCATCGTTCTGCTGTTCGTGCTGAACCTCATTACCTGGAAAATGGTGGAAGCCCATATCAATTGGGCCATTGTCTTGATGTATGGGGGTGCCATCTGTCTGGGAGAGGTCATGTCAGAATCGGGAGCGGCATTGTGGCTGGCTGAGCAACTGTTTTCGGGGTTGGTCGAATCGGGCACTGTTTTCCTGATGGTCATCGCGCTGCTGTCCACCTTGTTCACAACTTTCATGAGCAACTCAGCCGTCATCGCTATCCTTCTGCCGACGGCTATCAGCATGAGCCCGGCATACGGTATCAATCCGGCACTGGCCACCATGACCGTGATTCTGCCCAGCAACTTCGCCTTCATTTTACCTATCGCCACCCCGGCCTCGGCACTGGCTTATTCTTCAAAGTTTTTGACTTTGAGGGAGATGATCTGGTCAGGGAGCATCCTCAGTTTGCTGGGCCTGGCTTTCTACCTTCTTCTTCTCACGTTCTACTGGCCAGTGGTTGGTTTTCAGTAATCATGCCTTCTGTCAATCAACTGCAAGCGGTTGAACTCAAAAAGAAGCTGGATAAGGGAGAAGATATTTTTCTGCTCGATGTCAGGGAACCCTGGGAGTTTTCTCTCGCCGCTATTGACGGATCAGAAAATTTTCCTCTGGCAGAAGTCGTTGACCGACAGCAGGAATTTGTATTCGAAGAAGAAATTGTGGTGATCTGTCACTATGGCGAGCGTTCGCAAAGGGCGGCGAGCGAATTGATCGAATGCGGATTCAAAACCGTCCACAATCTAGTCGGCGGCATCGATGCCTGGTCGCAGGTGGTGGACCCCACCGTGCCCCGCTATCGCCCCTCAGGCTAACAGCCAGCAGATGTTGCCCGGCGCATGATCTCTATGGGGGCGGGTTGGCCGGTCCACAGTTCAAACTGGCGGGCGGCTTGGTTGATGAACAACTCCATACCAGGGATGACCGTACAGCCAGCGGCTTTGGCCTCACGCAAAAGTTTTGTCTCCAACGGATTGTAAACCGAGTCAAACACCACCATGCCTTCCTTGAAGTCTCTGGCCAGAAATGGGGTTTCGTTGATGTTTGGGCTCATGCCCACCGGCGAACAATTGATCAAAATATCAATAGATCGCGTTCCCGCCTCACGCGCATGCACCAGTTCGCAGCCCAGTTCTTTTGCCAGGCTTTCACCGCGTGCTTTATTTTTATTATAGGTGACAGTCAACCGACCGCCTTTTTCTTTCACTCCATAGCCGATGGCCTTGGCGGTTCCGCCCGAACCAAGTATCAACACATTTTTCCCCTGCAATGACGTGCAAGCTTCGAGGGCTGAAATAGCACCGGAGCAATCGGTGTTATAACCCACCCAGTCTGTGCCTTCTTTCACCACCGTATTGACCGCACCAATTTTTTTTGCTGTTTCATCGACTCTACTCAGCAAAGGCATAATCTGTTCCTTCGCCGGCATGGTGACACTCAACCCGCTAAAGAAATCTTTAAAGCTGTTGAAGAACTTTTCTACATTATCGACCAGAAAAGAAACGTAGATATCTGGAGATCCAATTCCCTGAAAAGCCCTGTTATGCACCAGATAGCCCAGGCTTTTTGAAATTGGATTGCCAATAACACCATAAATTTTAAAATCAGGACGCTCTGCAGTGACCCGGTAAATATCTTTGAGCGTTTTTGCTGGTATCTGACCCGGAGCACTTTCCTGTCCTGTTTTGAGACTGCCGAATGTCAGGAATCCGCCAAACAATGGAGAAAGAACTCGGCTGATTTCTCCCAGGTCTCCCATACAAAGTCCTATCAGTTTTTGCTTCTCCCGCTTGGCGCGTTTAAGCAGTTCAAACATTTTCAGGTTATCGCCAAGGTCTCTGGCATAGGTGACGATCTTGATAATTTCCCCAGGCATTTCGCGCATGGTTTCATAAAGCGGATTAAAATCTTCGGGCGTGTGCGAGAAGTCGTGATAAGAAAGAATGATCTTTGAGGAATCGCTTTCTTCCAGAAAGGGCTGTAAATATTCCCGGGGTGTGGAAACTTCAATATCTACATAATCGGCTCCGGCCTTCAGGGCATCGCGAAGCGACTGCACGCGGTCTTCATCTGACCCCTTAAATTGTCCGCCATCGTGTTTGGAACGGTTGGTGACGATCACCGGCAACGTAGTCGAATCGAGCAAAGCATTCAGGTCGGGAGCCTCTATCAAATCCAGACGCAGTTCCAGAATATCAGCGACCGCTACGGCAGACGCGATCTGTTCCTGAGCTTTGGGCATGGAGGGGCCAACAATGGGGACACAAATCATAGAAAAAACCAGTAAAAAATATTTTCAAAACAAAGGAAGGATAATACCACACCCACTCGGCGTGGGGCCAATGAGCAATTGTTTTTGCTAAACATAAAAAGTTGCCTTGTTATAGCCCGGACGTAGGAAACCTCGGCTTTAGAGGGGAAAGCGAGATACTTCGGAGAGCCTCAGCATGACAAACTAAGCCCCAAATGGTCGTCTTCGCGAGCCGCAAAGCGGCGTGGCGATCCAGAGTTTCGCTGGATTGCTTCACTTCGTTCGCAATGACGACTTATGCAAAGCTCTCCCTGCTAGAGGGCAGGTGCCTCGGTCGCAATTTCCTCAAATTTATCCGGCGTAAACTCCGCAGTCCCCACAGGCCGACCTTTCACATTCCCAGCAGGAGACTGCCCCGTAGCGTGGGCATTGAGTGCCGCTTTGGCCTCATTCGAAATACTGACCCGATCGCGTTGCCCTTGAATCCGTTTGACCGGATTCTTACTGTTCAGCTCTGCAATGCGAGCCTGCCCCAGATAGGTTTTGAAAACCCGGTTGACAGTAACAATTGAAATTTCCATGATCTTTTCCTTTCAATTCAATCAAATGTTTTTAGAAATTTTTGGGTTGATCCTTTGAGACACGCCATAACCTTTTAAAAGTGTCTGTCCTCTTTTTGCGGTTTTGATCTTTTCCAGCACTTCGCTTTTCACCAGGCTGAGTTTTTCCTGACAAACGGTTTCCTGCTCGATGATTTTTTCTAAATCAGATTCGATGCGATGTGCCAGTTCTTCATTTTCATGTCCCAGCGATTCGAGAATGGCTTGATCCAAATCACTCGCCAAGTCAGCAATTTTCTGATCTGTCTCAGTGAGTCCGGCGATCAACCCTTCCTTCTCTTCGATAATCGCTGCCAGGCGAGAATTATCCTGAATGTCCACCACTTTCATTTGCTCACCCAATTTCTTGAGAAGCCGGGTGCAGATTTCCTGCTTGTGCTTGAGAAGTCTGACTATTTCTGTTTTTTGTTTATTCATAATAAAAATTCACGCCACCGCAATAAGGGTTTGTATTGTGTTTTCAAGATTAGTGTTTTCTGTGAACTTGCGGAAATTTGCCGCCAACGTTCTTGGCGAACGGGACTGCACGACAATTTCATTTTCTTTAATTGCCAGTTCACCCAACTCATCCCGCAAAATACTGGTCAGCGTTTCGGCCAGACTGGGCAGTATCCCGGTTTCAGAATTGGTGAACAGGTCAAAAACTTCTACCGTGTTAGAATCGAGTCCACGCCGGAATTCCTTTTCATCCAGAGCAAAAGTGTTGTCCGTCAGGGTGCGGATGCCTATGGCACCCAACCTGCGCAAAAGTTTTTCATCTTCGCTTTGGAAAGCCCTGGCTATGCCACTTTTGACAGCCTGAGCCGCAGTGGTGACCGCAACTTCCTGCGCGCTGTTTTTCTCCGTATTGACCACCTCGATACCCGTTGCGAATGGGTTTCCCGGTCGTCCTCTCAGCCTGTCTATATTTTCATTGCGCTGATCCAGCTCCCGCACCCTTGCCTGCGGTTTGAAGGTGAGATCATTGCGGATATCCTGAATGTCTCCGTCCCGTTTAAAAGTCCGCGAGACCCCAAGAAGGTCATTGATTTTCGATATGGAATTATTAAATTGATCGACCAGGATTTTGATCTGGGAAAAAAATGTTGCGGCATCAATAGAAATATTGATCTGGGCGGCTTTCTCCGAGGCTTGCTTGATGACCAGATCGGTGTCTTCGATCACCCCCGAAAAGACGTTGTTATCACTGGACACCTGCTTTCCGTTGATTTCAATCTTTGCGGTTTGAGGTTCCTGAATAAGATTGACTCCGATGTTGTCAGAATCAAACTGGACCTCTTTCTGGATCGGGAACCCTTTAATGTTTAGCTCAAAAAACCCGAGACCTAAAAGCACATTGTCGTCATCCTGCAGGTCAATTTTAGTGCGCCCGCCCGCCAATCCTACCAGGATCAACCGATTGCCCTGAATCAGCGCCAGGACTCTGGACTCCAGGGTTCCGCCATCCAACTGACTGTTATTGTTGACATCTTCATCCGGGTCAATCTCGCCATCGCCATCAAAGTCTTCGGCAATGAATAGTGCCGGAACAAATTCGGAATTCGCCGATCGAATAATATCCAACGTCCCGTTGTTGTTGACATCTTCCGTTTTATCGAGAATCCCGTTACGGTTCTGGTCTTCGCCAAAATTGATTTTATTTTTCAGTTCGAACAACGAATCCGTGGCTTCGACGGTAATTTTCGTGCCATTGATGGAGAAACTGCCTGTCAGGCCCAGGGCTCCCAGGGGAATGGATTGTTCATCGGAGGCCAGAATCGCCGCTTGCGACAGCTGCACCGGAGTGAGTCGGAAGCTATCCAGCGGAGCGTCCTTTCCTGCCACCGCCTGCACCAGTTGCGACCGGGTTGAAGAAGCTCTTTTTGGGTTCAGCGCATCATCGGCAAGTAAATCGGCAACCGTTTGCCCAAGGCTTCTCAGGGAAGTCGAAAGATCGTCCAACTGGCGGAGTTTGAGCAGGGTAAACCGCTCCTTTTTGTCCAGATCATCCACAATGGGAATTTTTCTGGATGCGGACTGCCTGGAAAGCAGAGCAATGACATCGGCCACGCGAAAAGTAGCCAGAGGCCCAGTCGCCTCCAGAGTGGGAACCTTTCTTTTATTGATAAATACGGATTCAAACAAGATGTCCCGCTTGGTTTCCCGGGGACTGCCAGCGCGGTTTATGGTATCGCGGGCAATGCGAACATTCAGGTCATTGCTGGTTGAACGGGTGGAATTGAGGGGGAAAAATGTAGGATTGGCGTTATTGAGAACCTGCACGATTTTTTCCGGTCTGGCGCAAAAACCTCATAACGCCATTAAAGTGTTTAGTCGAAAATGTCGATAAACACATCAAGAACGGATTCGTGCCATTAAACCGGAAACATAAAACGCCCGCCTCGTTGGTGCCGCGTGCAGTCACCTCGGACGTACTTTCGCCGTAAGGCCAAAGGCCGGGTCGATGTGACAAGGGCCCCAAAAAGGGCTTCAAGTTGAAAACCGAACCTTCGAGAACTATTGGACCAGGCCGCAAACCATGCCAATAATTTTCGAGATCCTCTTCTATGCGATGGGGTTATCCCGGTTCTAGCTTAACTCCTCTTGATGAGTTCCTTTTAAAGCCCAATAAGCATGTGTCGCTAACGGGGCGGTTCGTTCAAATTAACTCACTGACATTCTGCCCACGTTCGGTTTCTACTGACGAACCGGTAGCATCCCTTGTTTCCGATGGTCGGGGACCTCGCAACGGATTCGTATCCAGACCGTCCTTTATCGGCTCTACAGGTCTTTCAACCGGCTCAACAACCTGTGAAGGCGTATCAATCGCAGGCTCATTTCTGACCCTGTCGGCTTCTTCTGCCAACTTTTCTTCATTGACACGTTCCTGAATTCTGGAATCTTGCACCGCAACTCTATTGCCCTGCAAATCATCTCTTGCGGCTTCATCAGGACTTGGGGTTTCGGGAGCCAGGATTCGTTCAAAAGTTTCCCGATCTTTAACCGCTGAACCATCTCGTGCCAAGTCACGAATGGTGGGTTTGTCTCGTACCTGACTGGTCAGGTTTTCCTGCTCAGCTGAAACAGCATCCTCACCTGCCTGCTGGGCCGCTTCCTTGACACTGTCGATCTGGGCACCATTCTGAAATTCATCAATCCGATCAGGATTAGTCAAATCATTGCCAGCTCCACTTTCTTCATCTAAACGCTCCTGCGGATCCTGGACAGAGCCTTCCGAAGTTCGGCCAAGCTCGTTGGCTCCCGCAGGCCCCTGGCTCCTGAGATTACGGGATTCAGTACGCGCATCTTCTGAGACTTCCTGACGGTTGGACTGAAGTTCTCGCCGTTCCGCTTCAGCTATATCGGTTTCCTGATTCTGTCGATCGGTGGGGTTTTGAGGGTCCGCTCCAGCCTGCTGGCGGGCGCCCGGGGAAATCTCTACGCGGGACTCTAAACTTCCTGCTTTATTAACAGACTGCTGTTCCTGTTCTTCCTGAGCTTTATCAGGGTTTTTTAAATCTTCTTTCTGATCTTCGACGCGCCTTGGTCTACCGGACTCCTGCGAAGCTTCCCGCAAACCCTGAAATGCGCTGGTACTGCGCGTCTGATCTAAAGGAAAATTAACATCTTCGGCCATGACTTCCCCCTTTTCAAAGTTCTTCTAAATTTCTTGGCCCAATCCCTGGGGGGTCTCCTACCTGACAACCTTGCCTTCACCCGCAGAAAAATCAATTCTTTATTAAAGTTTTAGAATTATTTTTCGTTAAGAGAAAAGACCAGAAAGTATCCTTTTCCTGGAAAAACTGCCCATGATAATCACCCCCACCCAAACTTGAGCAGAGGCCTCCGAGATTCTTATCGGTTAAAAACCCGCAAACTTTAGTTTTAATTTAAGTTTTTTTGAAAAAATATCCAGTCCCCCGCACCATCCATCCGAAAAAAAACCAGACAAATCAACAGAATCCATTAAAAATCAAATAGATAGGGGTATTGTCCGGGGTTCTAGCAATGACCCGGCCTCAAGTCCCCATTCGGGAAAGCACCTCTTGCCAGTCCTTATAGAAAGGAATCATTTCATATTCCAGCAAATCAGCCATTAGAACCCAATCCTGATTCTGGTTGGCCTCCAGCATTTGAGCTATGAGATCCGTCAATTGTTTTTGCCGTTCTTCGAGATTTATCTCTCCGAGCTTATTTTCCTGAGCATTAACGATTGTCAGGACAACCTGGGAGAACCATTCAATTCCATCAAGAATTTGCAAATAATATTGGTTGGCCTCCTGCTCGCTACCCATGCGAAACAGGTCTGCAGCCTTTTGAAACCCGGGAATCAGCCTTTCGAGGTACTCCTTCGCATTAGTCAGGTTAGTGGCTAGCAGGTCTTGCAGTTGTCCCAACTCCAACTCCAGCAACCCAACGCTTGCAGCAGAAGTTTTTAAAGTATCCTCGCTGCTGGAAGAAACTTCCTGCCCATCCAGCCAGACTCTTCTTATATAGGAATCCTGACGACTTTTTAAAATCGCATTCAGAACTTCTGCCAGGGTTTCTCCCTGAATAGACGGATCTTGTGTTTCAGCCCCATTGATGGAAATTTTCATTGCCTCTCCTCAAATAAAATTCATGCCACTAGCCGCAGATAGCAATGGCTCGTAGAGCCGAGAGAACGTGTGCCCGACAGACGTAATATTCTTTTAACTTTCGTGAGCCTGTGATATCCCCAACATTAGCTTCATGCCCTCGTTGTATTCTGCCTAAGCTCTCGTGCCCCGGAGGGGTAGAAGGGGTATAAAGATATTGCTCGTTGCCGATGGAGGCTCTCCGGGTAATTCTAATCTGCTCAGAGAAGCATTGCAACTGGCAGTCTTTTCTTTTGCTCGCATTGACAAGCCAGTGAGATGGCTTTATCTTGGAAAGATCCATAACCATTGAGGAATCAAAATGGTCGACCCAGTAAGCGGTGAAACTTTCAACCAGTTGCTGAACACGATCAACCGCAACCGATCCGGCTTGCAGGACTCTCTGGAACGCATCTCTTCAGGCCGAAAACTGAACCGGGCAGGCACCAACCCTGCCGCGAGCGCATTATCAGCTCAGTTAAGATCAGACATCAGCGCACTGACCCAATCTGTCAGCAATGTCGAATCGGGTGCCAATTTTGTCCGCACTGCTGAAGGTGGACTGGCAGGAGTCGCCGATTTGCTAAATCGAGGACGGGAATTGGCCATACAATCCAGCAATGGCACCTTGAGTGATTCCCAAAGACAGTCCTTGAATCAGGAGTTTAGCCAAATTCAGGACGAAATCAACCGCCTCACCAGTTCCCTTCAGTTCAACGGTCAGAACCTGCTAGATGGCACTCTGGGGAAAAATGCCGACCCGGTCAATATTCAGGCTGGCGCGGGGTCAGGCTCGGATAACCAGATCAGCCTCAATGTGGTGGAAAGCACCAGCACTCAATCCCTGGGCATTGCCGATTCAGATATTTCGACCGCGCAAGGCGCGTTGCAGGCGGTGGACGATTTGGAACAGGCTTCCCAAACTCTTAATGCCGCCCGGGGACAGGTGGGAGCGGTTGGCAATCGCCTGGTTAGTACCTCTAACGGCTTGAATATTCAAATAGAAAACCTGACCCAGAGCGAATCCGGCTTGGCCGATACCGACCTTGCCGAAGAGGTCAGTAATCTTCAGCAGGGACTACTGAGGTTTGAAACATCTATCCGCTCCCTGGCTTCCCAAATGCAAAACGAGCAAAGTCGCTCCCGCCTGTTGGATTTTACAATTTAGCGGCCAACGACCACTGGCAACTAACAGCCTTAATGCGTAAGAATAGCGGTATCTCGGCTTTAGGGGCTTGACCCCCTTATCCTGAAATGATATTAAATACTGTCCTCACGGGAGAGGTATCATTAAAAATTATTGTCGGTAGAATAATCTATCGTTTAATTTGGAGAATAACCTAATGGAAGTCAATGAAATCAGAGTAGAGATCAGAAAACATCACGTGACGCCGGGGATCAATGTCCTGGATCTTGTCATTGACGCCAATGGGGAACAAATCCGCAGACAGACCCAGCACAAAGACGATGACAAATCCTTTGAAAAATTTGTCACCGATATCACCAAAGTGGCACAAGAACTCGCCAACGCCCGCATCGAATAGTCCCTTGCAGGGACGGGCAAATGGCTCCACGCCTTCGGCGGTCGCATAAACCTTGAACTGGTACTAGCCCTCCCTCACAAGGATAAACACAACAGCATCTCAAGCCGAGACAACCTTTTTCTTGCCAGAGAAAGCTATTACTAGTTGGCCCTCCGCCTAGGAGGGGTTGGTGATTTTTAGTTTTTTGAGTTTTTCAACCAGGGTGGTACGGTTGAGGTTCAACAAAATTGCCGCCTTGTTTTTGACCCAACCGGTTTTTTCCAACGCTTCGATGAGAAGTTCCTTCTCGAAATCTTCCACAATTTTTTTCAGATTGATGCCTTCATCGGGGATTCCGACATGGAAGGATTGCTTCAACGACTGTTGCAGAAGCTGAGCCGGATTGCCTTCGGGCTCCGGCCTTTTTTCAAGAGGAGTCCATTTTTCTCTGGGCACTTCGCCCAGAACTTTATCCGGTAAATCCCTCGGGGTGATCATAGAGCCGATGCTCAGCACAACCATGCGTTCAACGAAGTTCGCCAACTCGCGAATGTTTCCCGGCCAGGAATAATTCACCAATACGTTCATCGCTTCATCACTGATGGTTTTAGAACTGCTCGACCCATTAGACTGCTTGAGAAAATGGTCGGCCAAAAGCGGAATGTCTGTTTTTCGCTCGCGCAGTGGTGGCAGGTTGAGGGGAATGATGTTGAGCCGGTAATACAGATCCTCCCGGAACCGGCCTTCCTCGATAGCGGTTTCCAGGTTCTGGTGTGTGGCAGTGATCACCCGAATGTCGATGGGTATGGACTTGGTGCTGCCAATGCGATCAATTTCTCTTTCAGCCAGAACTCTTAACAACTTTACTTGCAAGACTGGAGGCATATCACCGATTTCATCAAGAAAAATAGTTCCCTGATTTGCCAGCTCCATACGACCGACACGGGTATTCACGGCTCCTGTAAAAGAGCCTTTTTCATAGCCAAATAATTCGCTCTCCAACAAGTCATGAGGAATAGCGGCACAATTGACGGCGATGAAAGGTTTGGCGGCACGTGGACTATTTAAATGCAACGCCCGGGCAATCAGTTCCTTCCCCGTCCCGCTTTCTCCATAAATCATCACCGTGCTCTGGGAACCTGCAGCACGGCCCACAATGTCAAAAACCTCACGAATCTGTGGGCTTTCTCCAATAATGCTAAAACTATCTGTGTCGAGTTTTATCTTCATAATATGAAGCCATTATAACTAAAACCATATAACTGTCAAGTTTTTCAACAGGTTATGAACATCTCAACAAGAACAAAAAAACGTCAAACATTCAACATTGGCAAAAACACGCGCAACCTTCAAATGAACCCAATTTGACGGATAGTTTGACGTAGGGGCCTGTTAGGGATTATAGGGCACGACATTCTCGTGCTCATTGGGGTCGTTACGCGAAACGATGGCGAGAGCCGGTTCGCTGTCGGACAGGTTCACCGGTTTATGCGGCACCCCCGGCGGAATAAAAATAAAGTCGCCCTCCTCATTGATGACCGACTCTTGCAGGTTCTCGCCAAATCGGGTTTCAACTCTGCCTTTCAACAGATAAATCGCCGTCTCAAAGTCTTTATGATAATGCGCTTTGGGAGACCCGCCGGGGGGAATCACCACCAGATTCATCGACAGCCCAACGGCTCCGGCAGTTTCGGTAGAGATACCGACATAATAGGGCAGGTTCTGTTTCGTCGCGATAGCTTGATCAGGACGCACCGTCACTACTTTTTTATTTAAGTCCAGACTCATAACGCACCTCTTGGAGAATATAAAAAATATTTCGGGGGAAGATCATACTACAACCCCCCTAGCCCCCCTTATCAGGGGGAAGCACAATTCCCCCCTGATAAGGGGGGCTAGGGGGGTTAAAAACTCCGTAGTACTCGACAGTATACCGGCTAAGTTGGGAAAACAAAGAGCAAGGGCTTGGTTGGGTCGAGAAAATGTTAGCCCACAGTGTAAAGAATTGCAGTTTCCAGCGGCGGCTCGCCGCTAGATTTCGATGTAGAGGCCATCTTCTTCGACGGCAACTTTATAGGTGGGGGTGGTGTCGGAGCGGTTGAATTTGCAATATCCTTTTTTAATATTCCAGCCACATTCCTCTTTACAGCAAAAGGCAAACATGCCGGTTAACACACCCAGTCCCAGGCTTCCTTCGCAACAACGGCACTGGTCTGTGAGGCAATAAAATTTACCTTCGACCTGAAACAGGGCAAGAACGTAGCTGATCTCCGTGTACTCGTGTTTAAAGTGAACTTGTTTGCCAGTTCCTTCTGGCGGGGCATCGCTGAGTTCCGAAACTTTGCATTTTGACATGTTCAGTCCTGGGGTAGGTAAGGACCATAACGGTCACGGTAATATTTCTCCAGGTCCCAACGGAACCTTCCCTTCAGGTGAGGGAGCTCTTCGACAACCTGATGATCAAACACCACGTACTCCTGTGATTTCTTCTCGACATCCTCTTCCCTTTTGACATTGGGGTCCAAATAGGAGTCTCCCAAAGCCGAAGTCCCCACAATAAGACTCTGGCCTTTTTTAATCCATCGGCCCAGCATGAGCCTTTCTTCGTCAGTTCCTGGTTCTATTGGCATAAAAACATTTCTTTCAAGAAAACAAAATTACTGAATTATTTAACCCCCTAAACCCCCTTATCAGGGGGAATTATAGTAAAAGGCGCAACGATATTCGATCGCCTTACGGGTACCGACCTATTGCCCCTGCGGCGAGCAGTTGCATTGGAAGGGTGCAATAAGGTAGCATAAGTACCAATCCATTATCAATTTTGTCGTTAACAGCGTTAATTTATCGAAAAGCAAGGGGATACATATGTCGTCAGAACAGCAAGCGGAAAAAACTGCGGAAGAACATTTCAAAGATGGCCTGGCATTCAGCAAACTGGGGGATGACCGCAGGACTTTTGAATCTTATAAGAAGGCCATTGAACTCGACCCGGACCATTTTCTGGCCCATTTTAATATTGGAATACGCTACGGAAAACTGCGGATGAATCTTGAGGCCGCTCAATCCTTTCGCGAGGCGTTGCGTTTAAAACCAGAGGCTCCGATGGTTCATTACAGCCTGGCCGTGGTCAGCAATTTGATCGGCGAGATGGACGAAGCCTTCAAGCATTATAGAGAAGCCCTTCGCATCAACCCGGACTTCGGCAGGGCTCACAGCAACATAGCCATGCTCCATTATGGGCTCAAACGCGGCAAGGAGACCATTCACCACCTTGCCAGAGCGGCGGACCTCTTCAAGCAGACGGGCGATGAGTTCATGGAAAAAAATGCCCGCGACCTCATTCAGGAATGCGGCCGGGAATTCGACCTGACCCCTGAAGACTGCCTGACTCTCTAAGGTTTATATGGATTTTGATGTCGCCATTATTGGTGGCGGGTCGGCAGGTTATGCCTCGGCCTCTACCGCCCAGTCGCTGGGAGCCCGGGTAGCTATTGTTGATCCCGGCCCTTTGGGCGGCTTGTGTATTCTCAAGGGATGCATGCCCACCAAAGCAATCCTGCGCTCCTCCGATGTCATGGCCTTGATGCGCCGTGCCAAAGAGTTTGGCATTGACCCCGTTGATCCACATGCCCAGCTTTCTGCCATCAACGACCGTAAAAACAAACTCATTAAAGAATTTGCTGATTACCGAATCGGGCAATTGAATGATCCCCGGTTCACCCTCATCCAGGAACGGGCTCAGTTCATCTCTCCGCATGAAATCCGCATCGGCGACAAAACCCTCAAAGCAAAGTCCTTCATCATCGCCACCGGTTCCGTGGTCGCCGACTATCCGGTTCCGGGTCTTGAAGAAACCGGGTTCGTCACCAGCGATGATGTTTTAAAAATGCGCGAGGCTCCGGAGTCAATCATTGTTCTGGGTGCCGGAGCGGTGGCGGTGGAACTGGCGCAGTTTTTATTGCGCATCGGCGTCAAGGTAACGCTCCTGCAACGAAGCTCGCATATTTTATCGAAAGGCGATGAAGATCTGGCGCGACCGGTCGAGTCCCGGTTCCGTGAAGAAGGCATGGATCTTTATACCAGCACAAAAATTCTGCGAGCCGAGAAAGAAGCTGAAGGCTCAGCTATTTATTTTGAGCATGAAGGAAAAGAAAAACAGGTCTCTGCCCGGTTCATCCTCCAGGCTTTGGGGCGAAGACCCCATATAGATGGTCTCAAACTCGAATCAGCAGAGGTCGAAACCCAAAAAGGCCGCATTCCTGTAGACGCAAAAATGAAAACCAATCAGCCACATATTTTTGCAGTCGGTGACGTGAACGGAATTCATGAAGTCGTGCATATCGCCATTCAGCAGGGAGAAATCGCCGGTTATAATGCTGTGCACCCTGAAAACGAGCGGGAGGTGGATGACCGCCTCAAGGCCTCAGTAGTCTTTACCGACCCGGCAGTTGCCAGTGTGGGGTTGAGTGAAAAAGAATGTCAGGCCAGCAATATCGCTTACCTAACCGCGTCTTATTCGTTTGACGATCACGGCAAGTCGATGTGCCTGGGAGAAACACATGGGCATGTAAAACTGCTCTGCGATCCTGTATCTGGAGAGGTGTTGGGAGGGCATATTGTCGGGCCGGAAGCGGGAGAGCTGATTCACGAGATCATCACCCTCATGCATTTTCGTGGCACGGTAAAGGATATGGCAACGATACCGCATTACCACCCTACCCTAGCGGAAATCCTGACCTATCCTGCGGAAGAACTGCTTGAGCAATTGTCGGGTGATTAACTGCTAAATCGCTCCCAGTTTTTCAGCCAGCCGATCCATTTCCTCGCGGGAATTCAATTCCGTCACACAAATCAGCAGGCAGTTTTTCAAGTCCGGGTAATAAGACTCCAAAGCATAACCGCCGATGATGCCTTCCTGTTTCAAGGAATTTAAAACCTCTTCTACCGGGCGGGGACATTCGAGGACAAACTCATTAAAAGTATCGGCGGAAAACCGGATCTTAAAATTCGCAACATGCGCCAACCGGTTTTTTAAGTAATCGGCTTTTCTCAAGTTCAACACCGCCAGTTCACGAAAACCCTGTTTCCCCAGAGTAGACATGAATATAGCCGTGGCCAGAGCGCACAAGCCCTGATTAGTACAAATATTGGAAGTAGCCCGTTCGCGCCGGATGTGTTGCTCTCTGGTGGACAGCGTCAGGACATAAGCACGCTTGCCATTCTGGTCCACCGTTTCCCCAGTCAGACGTCCCGGCATTTGTCTTAAAAATTTTTCCCGCGTCGCGAAAAAACCCACATAAGGTCCGCCATAAGAAACTGGCAACCCTAATGACTGCCCTTCTCCCACGACAATATCCGCACCGTGCACTCCCGGTGCCTGCAAAATCCCCAAAGACAATGCTTCTGCTACAGCAACGATCAGGAGGGTTCCATTTTCAGCGAGTTTTTCTTTTAACGAGGCATACTCTTCTACCGTTCCCAAAAAGTTGGGCGATTGCAACACAACAGCAGAAGTATTCTCAGTCAAGCCATCAGTAATAGCAGAGATATCAGTTTTGCCTTTTTCGTCAAAAGGGATTTCCTTGAGACTGAAGTTGCTGCCTCGGGTGTAGGTTTCCGTCACCTTACGATATTCAGGGTGGACCGCGCGCGAAACCAGAAATTCCGTGCGACGGTTGACGCGGTTGGACATCACCACCGCTTCGGCAAGAGCAGAAGCCCCGTCATACATGGAAGCATTGGCAATCTCCATGCCGGTTAGCAGACAGATCATGGTCTGAAATTCGTAAATGGCTTGAAGAGTCCCCTGACTGACTTCCGGTTGGTAGGGGGTGTAGCTGGTGGCAAATTCGCCACGGGAAATCAGGTGATCAATCAATACAGGAGAAAAATGATGATAGGCTCCGGCACCCAAAAAGATGGAATGGTTCTCGGCCGTGGCATTTTTTTTCTGCAGTCGTTTCAGATATCCGGTTAGATCACTTTCGGACAAACTCTCCGGCAGATCCAGAAGAGTGTCTCCCAATTTCAAAGAATCGGGAACGCTGTCGAAAAGGGCATCAATATTCTGCACACCGATTTCGGCAAGCATCAACCTGATATCTTGTTCTGTGTGGGGGATATACCTCATAAGCCGGGGAGAGGAGCTTTACTCCATCTCATTTTTGCACTGTTCGCTGTAAGCATCCGCATCGAGAAGGGATTCAAGATCTTTTTCATTAGAAAGTTCAATCTCAACAATCCATCCTCCTTCATAGGGTGCTTTGTTGATCTGTTCCGGGCTGGTCTCCAAATCCTTATTCACGGCTGTGACCTTACCGCTGGCCGGAGCATAAAGATCGGAAACCGTTTTCACGGACTCCACAACTCCGAAGGGATTTCCCTGGTCGATCTGGCTACCCACTTCCGGCAGTTCGACAAAAACAATATCTCCTAATTGATCCTGGGCAAACTCAGAGATACCGATCACGGCTTTCTTGCCGTCAACACGGATCCATTCATGTTCCTGTGTATACTTTAAATCCTTGGGGACCTCCATGACGCCTCCGTTATTTAGCGATTAATCTTTTTTGACGCGAGTTGGTAAAAAAGGGGGTTTGACGACCTCAGCGGGTACGCTCAACTTCCTGATTTCCACTTCCAGTTTCGTTCCAGGTTCCGCATATTCAGGGGATACATAACATAATCCGATGCCTGTATTCAAGGAGGGAGAGAAAGTTCCACTGGTCAGTTCGCCAACCGGGGTTCCATTTTTTAACACCCGGTAATGCGGGCGAGGCACCCCCCGGTCCAGCAGGCGAACACCTACCAGCTTACGACTATTCCCTGCATCTTTTTGTTTTTTAAGCTCTGCCTGTCCTATAAACTCCTGTTTACCCAGTTTAATGACCCAACCTAAGCCAGCCTCCAGAGGATTGGATTCCTCATTAATCTCATTACCATAAAGGGCATATCCCATTTCCATTCTCAAGGTATCCCTGGCACCCAGGCCGATGGGCTGAAGGTTGAATTCTTTGCCCGCCTCAAGTATGGCCCTGAGAACAGATTTTGCATCGCCCGATTGGACGTAAACCTCAAAACCATCTTCACCCGTGTACCCGGTTCGCGCAATGATTCCTGCAAAATTGTGGATTTTTGCTTTTTTAAAATGGTAGTATCTGATCTCGCTCAAAGGGACTTCACATATTTTTTGCAACAGGGCCTCAGAGTGTTTTCCTTGTATTGCCAATTGTGAGGTTTCATAACTGGTATTTCGGATGGTAACATCGAAAGACCCGGCATTTTTCAGAATCCATTGAAAATCTTTTTCTATATTCGCGGCATTCACACATAGGAAATAATGATCTTCAGAAAAACGGTGGACCAGCAAATCATCCACCACGCCGCCGTGCTCCAGACACATCAGGGTATAAAGAGCCTGATTGTCCTGCATTGAGTCGATATCATTAGTCATCAGTTTTTGAATCAGACTCCTGGCCGAGGGACCCTGGATATCTATTTCGCCCATATGACTGACATCGAATATGCCAACACCATCGCGGACACATTGATGCTCCTGGATGACCCCTTGAAATTGAATGGGCATCTTCCATCCCGCAAAAGGAACCAGCTTGCCCCCGAGTTCTTTATGGATATCGATCAAAGGGGTAGTTTTAAGGCTTGAGGAAGTTTCTTGAGACATGTTCAGAAAATCTGCTATTTTGAATGAAGTACGTAAACCCTGTGTATAACCAATTTCATTGTAGAGCGCAAGGTATTATAATAAAGTCTAAACAGAGAGGATTCTTTTTGCATGAGTTCAACGAACGGTCATAAAAAATATGATGCTGTCCTGGTGGCGGGAGAAGGGAAATTCAGCTACAAGGTCCACCATCAGAACAAGGCTTTTTTGACCATCAATGGGAAGTGCCTCATCCATTACATTGTCGAAACTCTGCAACAGGTGAAATCCATTCAGGATATTTATGTAGTGGGTCACAAGGAAAAACTGCAACAGGTTTTTCTATCAGGACATGTTGATTTAAACTCTCCCAAACGCATTCACATTGTCGAACAACAATCCAATCTTTACGAAAACGTCTGGCACACTTTCCTGCAATCCTTAAAAAATGAAAACGAAGAAGTGCCAAATACCGAAATCCATCGCGACCGGGCAATCCTGATTGTACCCTGCGACGCTCCGCTGATGACCCCGCAGGAAGTGGAATATTTTATTTCCCATGCGGACATGGAAAATTACGACCACGTTTTGGGATTGGTTTCTCGCGAAAAACTAAAATACTTTTACCCGCAGGAAGGAAAACCGGGCATAAAAATGGCCTATCTTCACATTAAAGAAGACAGCTTCAGGATCAACAACCTGCACATGGTCAAACCTCTACGCATTGAGAATCGGGAATATATCCAGAAAATGTACCAGTACCGCTACCAAAGAAACTTTAAAAACCTGGTGCTTTTTGCTTTATCAATTTTTGGAAAATCCAAGGCCCGGCATTACAAAAACTATATAGGCCTGCAATTAAGTCTGTTTTTTGCCAACCTCAGGCTCGGTTTTCTGGTGGATTATTTTCGCCAGTTGAACCCTAAAAAAGTATTGGAAAAAAGAATCTGCACCATCATGAAAACCCGGTTTATGGCTTTGGAAGTTCCCTACCCGGGAGCCGCTCTGGATATTGACAATGCTAAAGACTATGAAGCCATGAAAACCCGATTTGACGATTGGTGGAAATATTTACGGGCATCTAAAGAACCCCGAATCTTCACCAAAGACCACGACAAGGTTTCCCGCACCACCAAAGTGGTGGCGCGACCTTCTCCCACGCACTGACACTGGCCGCAGAGGCAACTGACAAAAGCTTGACTGAACCGTATGGTTGCTAGCGGTAAAAAAAGCTAATGCAAATTACTAGCGGAGATTCTCCGCTCCGGCACAAAACCCCAAGTGGGTTGATATTGCCTTTTGGATATTAAATAAATATGACACAAGACCGATTAAGAAATTTTTCCATCATTGCCCATATTGATCATGGCAAATCCACCCTGGCCGACAAGCTGATTCTAGCCACCTCGGCGATCCCTGTACGGGAAATGAAGGAACAGGTATTGGACAATATGGATTTGGAACGGGAACGCGGAATCACCATCAAGGCTCAAACAGTGCGCCTGAAATATAACGCCGTCGATAAACAGGAATATGTCTTCAACATGATTGACACCCCAGGTCATGTCGATTTCACCTATGAGGTGTCCCGCAGTCTTGCCGCCTGCGAAGGAGTGCTGCTGGTTATAGACGCAACGCAAGGCATTCAGGCGCAGACCATAGCCAACCTCACCCTGGCTATGCAACATAATCTGGCGGTCATACACGTGATCAATAAAATCGACCTGCCCAGTGCCAACCCGGAATTCATAAAAGAACAACTGGAAGATGTCCTGCAAATAGAATCCTCAGAAGCGGTTCTAGTCAGTGCCAAGGAAGGAATCGGGATCAAGGAATTGATGGAAGCCGTAGTTCGGCAGATTCCTTCGCCCAACGGAGACTCTTCCAAAAAGCTACAGGCCCTTCTCTTCGATGCATGGTACGACGCATACCGGGGAGTTATCATTCTGGTCAAGATACAACATGGATGCCTGAAGACGGGCGAAGAAATTATGATGATGGCAACGGGAAACCGGTTCGTGGTTGAAGAACTGGGCACGTTCGACCCCCGAGAGGTGAAAGGCACTGAGCTCCGGGCGGGAGAGGTGGGCTATCTGGTCGCCAACATCAAAGAACTGGACCAGACCAAGGTCGGAGACACCATCACTCACTTCAAAAACCCTTCCGAAGAAGCTCTGCCCGGTTACAAGGAAGTCAAACCCATGGTTTTCAGTGGACTCTATCCGATCAGCGGAGACGACTATGAAGATTTGCGCGACGCGCTGAAAAAACTCACGTTGAACGATGCCTCGTTTTCATACGAAGCAGAAACCTCTACAGCCCTGGGTTTCGGATTCCGTTGTGGGTTTCTCGGATTACTGCACATGGAAATTATAAGAGAGCGCATTGAGCGCGAATACAAAGTTGACCTTCTTACCACTGCGCCCACCGTCATTTACAAAGTCGTCACCACCGACGGGAAAACACTGATGATCGACAACCCCTCCAAGCTGGAAGAACAAAAAAATATCGACCACCTTGAGGAACCTTATGTCATAGGCACCATCATCGTCCCGGAAGAATATATAGGAGTGGTGATGGCACTGGTTCGCGACCGCAGGGGAGTCCAGAAAAAAATGGAGTACATGAACCCGGAAACGGTTCTGCTGGAATATGAACTGCCGTTTAACGAAATCGTTCTGAATTTTTATGACCGTCTCAAGTCAGGCACCAAGGGTTATGCTTCGTTTGACTATGAATTTATAGATTTCAGGACATCCAGTCTGGTAAAGTTGGACGTTCTTTTGAATGGCGAGTTGGTCGATGCGCTGTCTTTGATTGCCCATAAAGATAAGGTGTATTATCAGGGTCGCGATCTTGCAAAGAAACTCAAGGAGCAGATACCGCGTCAAATGTTCGAGGTAGCCATTCAGGCCGCGATAGGCAGTAAGGTAGTTGCGCGTGAAACGGTTAAAGCGCTCAGAAAAAATGTTCTGGCCAAATGTTACGGGGGTGATATCACCCGCAAACGCAAACTGCTGGAAAAACAAAAAGAAGGTAAGAAAAAAATGAAACGAGTGGGTAGTGTGGAAATCCCCCAAGAAGCCTTTCTCGCAGTATTGAGGACCGATGACAAATAAAACCGACGACACGAACACAGAGACTGAAGTCCCAAAAAAGAGCCTTACACGCGAATACACCGAGGCCATTTTAATCGCCCTGCTTCTGGCCTTGTTGATCCGCACGTTTATCGTTCAAGCGTTTAAAATTCCTTCTGGCTCCATGGAGACCACGCTTCTTATCGGCGATCACATTCTGGTTTCCAAGTTCAGTTATGGCACGCATATCCCTAACGAAATTCCTTTCATCAACACCAAGCTGTTTGACGATATTGTTTTGTTTTCTAAAGTTCCAGAAAGAGGAGACATTGTCGTTTTCAAGTTTCCCAAGGATGAGACTCGGGACTTCATAAAACGCGTGATCGGTCTGCCAGGGGATCTGCTGGAAGTGCGACAACAAAAAGTTTATATCAATAACAAACCTTATGAAGATGCCCATGCCCGTCATACCGACTCACCTGGAGACAGTCCACTGGTGCCCAGAGATGACTTCGGCCCCATTCTTGTTCCGGATGACCACGTTTTTGTTATGGGTGATAACCGGGAAAATAGCCAGGACAGCCGCTATTGGGGTTATTTGAATGTGAAAAAAATTCGCGGCAAAGCACTTATAATTTACTGGTCGTGGGATCGAATTGAAAGCTGGGTTCGGTTTGAACGGTTCGGGAAAATCCTGGAATAACCTGATATGACGGAACCTTCCACATTGAAAAACAGATTGCACTCCCTCCTCGCTAACTGCAAGGCCGCCGTTCTCGACTTTGACGGATTGCTTGCCGATTCGGAGCCTTTCCACTACCGGGCTTATAACGAAGTTTTTGAACGGTACGGGCACACCCTGGACAAGGAAGAGTATTGGGTGGAGTGGACCTCGAAAGGAAAAGGCATCGCCGGAGAGATCGAACGCCATAACCTGAAGCTGGATGTAGACCCGGTTGACCTGAGAAAACAAAAGTTCGAGGTCTATTCCGGCTTTTGTCAGAGTGGAGAGATCAAGTTGTTTCCACTAGCACAGAGCATGGCAGAGAGTCTGTCGGCCCATCACAAGCTGGCCATCGCCTCAGGCTCCTGGGTTAAGGACATCCGTGATATTCTCAAAAATGCTGGCACGTTGAACCTGTTCCCCGTTATTCTGGGAAAGGAGTCTGCCCCAAGGGAGAAACCACATCCCGATATATTTTTAAACGCTGCAGAAAAACTGGGGTGCGCCGCCAGTGAATGTTTTGTTCTGGAAGACGCGCTGAAGGGACTCAATGCAGCCAAAGAAGCGGGAATGCCCTGCATCATTCTAAGGAATCCCTTGAATCGTAATATAAATTTTGATGGTGCCGAACTGATCTTTGAAAGCCTTGAAGATTTCGTTGCAGCGTTGAAAACCTGAATCAGGCTCTGAGTTCAGGACTTCTCTTTGTCCAGTTCCTCTTTGAATCCAGCAAACAATTTCTGAATGGGGGGAATGATCTTTTCCTTCAACTCATCGGGCACCCAGTTGATTTTTTCCACCGGCCAATTTTCCAGATTGTGGATATCAAGACCCGCTTTCTTAAAGGGCACTGCCAAACTTTCCTCAAAACCGTAAATCAACGCATTTTTAAATACCATCTCATAAAGATCAACGATCTCCCCGGGATCGTGCAAACCGACCATAAACCGTTCCATCATTTTTTTGATGATCGGATTAGCATGCTCCTGAAAATCTTCACTACAGGCATTTTCCAGAGTGCGATAAATAATAATGATGTCCTGAAGAAGGTATTTGATCTCTTTCGGGTCTCTTGCGACCGGACCTTTTGCCAAGTCAAAAAATTCTTTGTATTCCTTGAGAATCCTTACGGTATCACTGATGATAGACTCCTCCCAGGGAACATGGTTCCAGACGAAAAACGCCCTCAACCACCTCACCGTATCCGTAGCATCTTCCATGTGCAAAGTCAGGCTGGGCTTGGCAGAATTGCTGAAAGGGAGACGCCCACCCCACATTTTCAGCTTTAATTCCAACTGCGGTGAAAACGCCTCTGTGAATACATCACAATAAATTGAGACTAGCCTCTCCAGGTTCTGGTGTTTGTCTAAAAGAGTATTTTGCGGCAGATTAACAATGCCATACAGCCTCCAGATACGCCTTCTGGCCAGGCCGTTAGGATGGGCAATAAGATAGGTCCCGCCCCAGATCCCAGAAGTGATGGGAATGTCCATCTGGTGAGTTTCCAGCATTCGCCGGGAAACTTCCGTAGCAATATTCTGATACAACTCGTTCAAGTGGTACAGGTTGACCAGGTTGTCGTCTGCAAAGACCTGAGTTTTAACCAATTCTGTCATGGTTTCCTGTAAGGCTATAAGGTGAAACTCAATCGTGTTTAATACAATTCTTAGAGCAAAAATAAACAAAAAAAATTCCACCCCCTAATTGGAGGTGGAATTTCCCGTTAAATCAATTATCCCAAAATGGAATTAATTCACATGCACCACTGTAACAGTTATCGCATCCGTGACCGGAGGATTATAGGGAACGTGGTTGCCCTGCGCAAAAAGAGCCGTGATCGTGTGCTGGCCTTTAGGCAATTCAATCGTTTTACAGGTAGAACCATCACCCATATGAATGTGGTTTCCATCTTTAGCAATTGCCTGGCTCAAATCGGCAGGAATGCTCACATCAACAAGCAGATGATGATGGCCTTTACCGGGATTCACGCCGTTTTTAGCGGGTTCCACTGTATAGCCATTGGTTTCCATACAAACTTGTAATGGGCTGCTGACATTAGACAGCGTAGCCGGCTTAACAATTGCTAATGCTTTTCCAGCACTGGAAGTCGTCGTGCTACCGCCTCCGGTCTGGCCCGCACAACCTGCAAATAAAACCAGTACCAACAATGCCATAACTTTAGAAATGATCTTCATAAACTCCTCACAAAAAAAAGATGAAACGTTAATGAATATAATACTACTACTTGACGAAACACTAAAAAACCGGACAGTCAAAAATTCGACCGAAAATTTTTAAATAAAAAATCACTACACATAAACAACGGGCAAAAAAACAACGCCTACTGTCTTGTGAGTCAGAACCGCAGCTAATCAATATATTGCATAAAAACGGATCGTCCCAATATAGAGGAAAACACGGACAAAATCAATCCTTTGCCAAAAAACCGTTATTTGAGCCTGTGTTTCAGCAGTTTCACCATCGGAAAACAAACATTTAAATGAAAAAATTTCTGGGACAACCCGGAGAATGAAGGCTATAATTTGTTCCGCTTCATTACAGGTTCGGCTTTCCCTCAAGAAGGAGAACCTGCATTTTTCCACACATATTTTGCGGTGGGGCCAAAAACTTGAAACGTTTTCAACACCTGCTTATTCCATTTATAGTTTTGCTCGGGATCCTGACGCTGGCAATCAGCCCAGGAACCCGGTCGACCGATCCAGCAGTCCCTTCTACCTGGAGAAACCTTGAGAAAGGTTTGGATTTAGGTATTTTTCAGGCCCCGAAAAAATCCGCTCTAGGCGACTCGTTAATTCGTATTTTGAGAGCCGACACCGACTATTTTGGTTTGCGACTATTGAACGCCTCGTCCCAGGATCAGGGTAAACGCCAATCTGTAAAAAATTGGGCCGACAGAAATGACCTGGTTGCCGCCATCAACGCCAGCATGTACCAAAAGGACATGATGTCCAGCGTCTCTTACATGAAAACGCGACAGCACACCAACAGCAACTGGGTGTCAAAAGATAAAACCATCCTCGCTTTCGACCCCGCTGACAAAAGCCTGCCCCCGGTGCGAATGATCGATCGGGATTGCGAGGATTTTGATAAACTGCGAAAATTGTATGGCACCCTGATCCAGAGCATTCGCATGGTCTCCTGTCATGGAGAAAATATGTGGGCACCGCATAAAAGAATGTGGAGTACCGCCGCAGTTGGGTTGGATAACCGAGACCGAGTCTTATTCATTCATGTCCGTTCTCCGTACACTTCTCACGATTTGATCAATATGCTTCTTGAACTTCCCCTCGACCTGAAACAGGCCATGTACGTTGAAGGAGGGGCGGATGCCCAGTTGTACATCAACACCGGAAAGGAGAAGCACGAATTCATTGGCAGTTACTCCAGTGGTTCCAGAGAACATGATGAGAATACTTTTTCCCACTCGGTCCCGAATGTACTGGGTCTGGTGCGTCTTGAGAAATAGGAGCGGATCAGTTGCCAGAGAAAAAGAAAATTTCAGTCCGCCCCCGGTTCCGGATAATGACCGGAGATTTAATCGCCCTGGGGCCGGGGAAAGTCGATTTATTGGAATCGATTGGCCGGGAAGGGTCCATCTCTCAAGCCGCCCGGGAAAGGCACCTGAGCTATCGACGCGCCTGGAACATGGTGGACACCATGAACCAGTGCTTCAAGGAACCTCTGGTTGTCAGCATCGCAGGCGGTAAAGGAGGAGGCGGTGCCCAACTGACCGCCGCAGGGGGGGAAGTCATTCAGCTTTATCGAAAAATGGAAAAAAAAACCGCCACTGCCACCCGCGCAGAAGAAAAAGCTCTAAAAAAACTCCTCCAGCCCACTCCCGTGGGAGAGAATTAGCAATAGCTCTTTCTGGCTAAAAAAAAAGTTAGCTCGGATTAAAAAGCTATTGTTCGTTATCCCCACGTTTAGTAGAAGCAACAATTTCCAGCCCGACAAATTTTATCGACAGGTTTTCTCCAGGCAACTGGCTGTAGGCATCGGTCTCATCTTCATATTCGTGAAAATCGAAATGGGAAACGTCAAAACCGATTTGTCGGACGTCCTGAATCAGGGTCTCGCAAAAATTATCTTCGATCTCCACCAGTGTTTCAAAATAACCGTGAGTCAGTTTTTTTCGGTACTCCGGGTTGTCGGCACGCTTTAGAATCTGGCATTCCAGATCGGTATCCAAAACCATCAAAAAGCCTCCCGGCTGTAACGCTGCTGTGGCCCAACGCAAAAACTGCTGGCGCTCTGTTCTTTGCAAGTGATGCAAAAACTTGTTGGTTAAAATGCAGCCATAATGCTTTCCAAGTGGGCCATCCGGAAAATCGACATTCAGGACTTCAATGTTCTCCTTGCCTGAAAGTTTTACGAAATGGGTCAGTCCTTTAATGATAAATGGCATGTTGTCAGCCAGAACCAAATGAGGGAAGTCTTTCGGCCAGTCATGGATCAAACGAAACCCCGCTAGCCCTGTCGCCACATCCATCATAGGAGCTTTCAGGTTACGCGGCACCAATTCCATCGGGTTATCCCATGGGAAATTCTCGGTCTGGTGCAGATAAAAGCTGTAACTTTCACTGAGCAGGGTGATCCATTGCGGATCATTATAAAAATCCGGGTCTTTTTTAATTAAACCGACCAACTCATTGAAAAGAACAGAAAACTTTTCATCCATCTGCTCCAGAGATTGAGATAAGACCGTGCGGTCCTTGCGAAGGGTCATGTGGATGTGGTCAAAGTTTAGAAATACCGCCGGACGCTCGTGCTGAACGTATAACAAGTCTGCAATGTCGATCAATATTTCAGGATAAACCATACACATAAGTAGATTAAAAACTTCCTGGTGTTCCCGACCCATTGCGGTATCCGGGAACCCCAGCTTGCCGTTCAAATGCTTGAAAACGGCTTGCACTCGATGAGCCAGTTCCGGGGACTTGGTATGCTCCAAGCCGAGAAACTTTCGCCCTACATCAGTAAGCAGAGAGAGCTGGTCGGTGGACTTTATAAATATTGAAGTAACAGACACAGTTGAACTTTATCAGGTTAAATTTAAAGAATTTCTTTATAACAGGGGTAAAAAAAGGTTTCAACGCTATTCCCGCCTAATGTGTCAGGGCCAATCCCACCCTGCGCGTCCGAGCAGATAAAAAGTGACCAACAGACAAGGCAATAAATACGGCACCGCCTGAAAGGTGCTTACATCCATCAGTGAATAAGCCGAAAATATCGACCGGGCACCATAAATAACAGCCAGAACCTGAGCCAATCTTTTCTTTCCCTTCAGCAGATAATAGGTCAACACACCCAAAAGAAGCAGAAAAGCAACCAGAGAAAGAATCGCCGACAACCCCAAGTTGAAGGGGGGGATAAATATCATGGCAATAACAAGGTAGGCCACATTCAAGCCCAAAAACCCATAACCGGCATGAGTGAACTTACGGGCTCCAGGATCAAGGACCTCCGTCGCTTGAAAATCTTCGTTTTCCATTTTTAATATAAGATAAACTGTTTTCGATGCAATCGTCCCTGCAGTTGCAGATTCATTTGCGGTATGTTAGCTTCCCACTCGGCGTGGGGCCAATAAGCATTAGCTTTTGCTGACTATAAAAAGTTTGTCTCGGCTGACGAATCAGTTCTTGCCAGTTGCCTCCCCTGTCAAGGAGCACTCGGCGTGGGGCTGTAATGTCCCCTCTTAGCATTCATGCTCTGGAGAAGTCAACGGCAATAGCCCGTTAAGCCGCAAGACAGACTGCCCGCAGGATAACGCAGGCTAAATTTATTTTCTATTTATTTTAGTAACCCTTAATTATTCACTCAGGTTTTTTCAGCATGCTTCCTGTTGACGAACAGCTTAAAACCATCCGCAGAGGCACTTCGGAGGTCATTGACGAAAAAGATCTGGCCAAACTGCTGGCAACGGGAAAACCTCTTAAGGTGAAAGCCGGGTTTGACCCTACAGCTCCCGACCTGCATCTTGGGCATACAGTTCTTCTGCACAAAATGAGGCAGTTTCAGGAACTGGGCCATGAAGTCATATTTTTGATCGGTGATTTTACTGGAATGATCGGCGACCCCACTGGCCGCTCCGAGACCCGCAAAAACCTGACGCCTCAGGAAGTTCAGGAAAATGCGAAAACCTATCTCGCGCAAGTTTACAAAATTCTGAACCCCGAAAAAACCACGGTTGCTTATAACAGTGAATGGATGAATAAGTTTTCCTCGGTGAACATGATCGAGTTAGCGGCGCATTACACCGTTGCCCGAATGCTGGAACGCGATGACTTTCAAAAACGTCTCGCCAAAAACCTGCCGGTTTCCATTCACGAGTTGATGTATCCCCTGATCCAGGGCTACGATTCGGTGGCGTTGAAATCTGATATAGAGTTGGGTGGCACCGACCAGAAGTTCAACCTCCTCGTTGGGCGCGACCTGCAACGGGCCTACGGGCAAAAGCCTCAGGTTGTGCTCACCATGCCGCTTCTTGAGGGAACCGATGGGGTCCAGAAAATGAGCAAAAGTCTGGGCAACAGCATCGGTGTCTTCGATGCACCAAACGAAATGTTCGGGAAAATCATGTCCATCTCGGATGATTTGATGTGGCGTTACTACGAGTTGTTAAGCCAGGTCAGCGCCCAGGATCTGGAGGCCATGAAAAAACAGTCCGAGTCGGGAACCCTGAACCCTAAAAATGCCAAGATGAATCTGGCAAAGGAAATCGTTGCGCTCTACCATTCGCCTGAACTTGCAGAAACGGCCTTGAGCGAATTTGAAAATGTATTCAAGAAAAAGAACCTGCCCGAAGATATTCCAGTAGCAAAAGGTTGGGGAGATGAGTTGCGGGGAATCTGCAATATCCTGAAAGACCACAACCTGACCGATAGCACTTCAGCGGCCCGCCGTCTGATCCAGCAGGGATCTGTGACAATAAATGGAGAAAAAATTTCCAACGTCAATCAGGAACTGCCAGGGAACCAGGAATATCTCATCAAAGTAGGTAAAAAAAGGTTCCTGAAAATTCAACCCGGATGATGGGAATGTTTAAACCGAATCGGGTTACCAATTACTATATCAGTCCTGCTTTTCACAACGATGGCCGTCGCAGTTTTCTTTTGCGTGTCGATGATCTTTATTTCTCCCTGCACAAATGGTAGCAAAGGTGTCTTTTCGGGTTCCAGTTTGTACCAGATATTTTTCTCAAGGGTAGGAATAGTATAAACTTCGAAATAATCACCGGACCGTACATTGTCTTCCCACCCTTTATCAATATAGACAATATCATCATCCTTTAAGCCTATCCTGTCCCCTTTGGACGCGACAATATAACCCTCGATGGATTTATCCGTCTCAGGAAACGCGGCAGTCTGGTCCTCAAACTTTTTATACGGCGTGAGCAAGTGCCCGGTTTCAATGCTGTCATACGATTTCACCGCACGGGCAGAAGAAACCTTATCACCCGATTCAATAATCTCAATCACGCCCTGAATCACAACCCGATGCCCCACCGGTTTTCCAGGGTTGGACATGATTTCCCTGGAAGGATAACCCGTTCTCCGGGTATACTTTTCCGCTCTCGCAAACATACCCCCCACCTGTAGAACGGGATGATAGATATAGCGATCCAGCGAATAGACAGTGAACCGGTCGCCTTTTTTTATTCCCTGACGCTTGCCAATATCCACAAAAATTTCATCGGGGCCGCTCGTTGTCAGTCTTTGTTCAGACAGTTGGATGATGGTGCCCACCGGAACTAGATCCGACGCGATAAATCCGGCATTGGCATATTTTTTCTCAAAAACTGTCTTTAGATCATTTCCCCACGCGGGTGGGGTCACAAACACGCCAGCATGTAAAATCGAGACAAACAAAAACCCCAATGAAATCAGCATCTTCATAATAAAACTCCATCAAAGTTAAACAGAACAACAAAGAATCCGTTTGCGGGAAAGCCTAAAGACAGGTTTCTCTCCACCAACGGTTCCAGCGACTCAAAAAATCAAATTGCTGTTGAATACAAATATGTTACACCATTTTATGCCAAAATCGCAGGTTTTTGAATGACGAAATACCACATTTTTAGTTTCAGCAATTCCCCCACCTTTGCTAAAATCGCCGAAATCAAGCCATTGGCCCTAATAGAAAGGGATTAGACCTTGACATGAGACCCCGCCGATGAAATAATCCCTCAAACCTTCCCGTATTATCTTCGGTTGTCTAACCATCTGATTTGGTAGGAGTAAAACGGGGTTTTTCGCATTTTACAAGATTTTTTTTAGGATAGATTTATGAAAAGGACTTTTCAACCCAGCAATATTAAAAGAAAACGCGTGCATGGTTTCCGCAAACGAAGCTCTACCGTAGGGGGAAGACGCGTATTGGCAAACCGCAGGCGAAAAGGTAGAAAACGTTTGACGGTCTGATCGCGGAAAACTTCCGACACTTGCGGTATTTAACCGTTGCTTTCATGCCTAAGGGCTAGGGCGTTAGGTTAATAGCCAATGCAACATCTTGTTGTCCAGCAAAAGCTATCGAAAACTAAGTCCAGCGTCACGCTGGCGTCGAGTGGATGGAAAATTTCTCTTTCAAAAAAATCGAACGACTGGCAAAGCGGCCCGAGTTCGAAAAGGTAATGGATAAAGGGAAAAAAAAGCGGGTGGGAAGATTGTGCATCATCTTTTCTCTCCCTAATGAATTGGGCAGAAAAAGATTGGGAATCATTGCCTCGAAAAAGGTAGGCAACGCGGTGGCCCGAAACCGGGTAAAAAGAAGAATCCGGGAAGTTTTTCGCCAGATCAAACATCGTATGGAACCCGCTCTGGATATCGTTATTATATCAAGCAAGGACATGGTCAAGCTTCCCTACCGGGTGATTGAAAAAGAACTTTCAAACGCCCTTCTAGCCGAAAGGTGAACCCCGATCAAACGCCAGGGCAATCCATCACAGACCTCCATGTTAAACCAGATTTTCCTTAAATTAGTGCGCGGTTATCAACGGTGGGTTTCTCCACTGTTTTTTCCGGCTTGCAGGTTTTATCCCAGCTGTTCGGAATATGCGGCCCAGGCTTTAAAGCGTTACTCTCTGGTTAAAGCAGGTGGGCTGATCATCAGCAGACTTTTAAAATGTCACCCCTATCATAACGGTGGGGCGGACCCGTTGAAATAGGGCCGAACGGCCTGGAATCGGAGATTTGACTTGGAAAACAGATTATTGCTCGCCTTTGTTCTGTCTTTGGCGGTATTTGTAGGATGGGGCTATTTTCTGGCACAGGTGCAGGGTCCATTGCCAGTACAAGAACAAAGCATAGAGACTCAAGATGCTCGATCACTTCCACCTCAAAGTGCAGGCTCTACGCCTTCGGCTCCTTCGCAGTCGCAGTCATCCCGGCCCGCAATCTCGACTCCCGCTCCTGTTAATCCGTTTCCTGGACAAGAGATTCTCATTCAGGTGTCTGCCGGAAAAACTCATTTCACCATCAGCAATCGTGGCGGAGTGCTGAAACAACTGCAATTACCACGCTTCAAGAATGATGACGGAGACGTTATCGACTTGATCGACAATCCCGATCACTTGACAGCGGCCTTGGCTCTCAAAGCCAACGATGCTGAAGTGACGGCAATTTTGCAGAACGCTCACTATGAGCCTTCGACCACTTCTATAGTTTTGGATGAAAATAATCCAGAAGGAAGGCTGACCCTGACCCTGAATCACTCATCCGGGTTGCAGGTCATCCGCAACTACACTTTCCGCTTCGATGACTATCTCGTTGCAATGAGCACCCAGATCACTGCCGCATCCCTGGCGAGCAGGAACCTGCAATACCAGGTATTGTTAGGCCCCGGAATGGGAGGAAAAATTTCTTCGCAAACCGATTACATCGTCTTTTCCGGCGCAACCGTATTCGCCAATAATGAGCGCATCGAGAACCCCCCTGAAGATATCCACGACACTTCTTATTTTAAGGGAGATTTAAAGTGGGTGTCCTTCCAGAATAAATATTTTGGGTCTGCCCTCATTCCTCAACAAGGCACCAAAGCGGGTATCGTGTTTAAAGAAAAAGACCAGGCTTTTGTCGGGCTGGAGCTGGAGTCCGTTCAATCCTCCGCCAACGCCGAGTATTTGTTGTATGCCGGCACCAAGGAACTGGAGATACTGGAAACTCAGGGCCACGATCTTGTAAGAATGATCGACTACGGCTGGTTCGGCAACAAGTTCGCATTTCTGGTCAAGCCGCTTCTTAAAGTTTTGGCATTTTTCTATGGGCTCACTGGCAACTACGGCTGGTCGATCATCTTCCTGACGATCATCATTAAAGTATTATTTTCTCCGCTGACTCACAAAAGTTTCAAGTCCATGAAGGGCATGCAGAAGGTTCAGCCTTATGTAAAAATCATTCAGGAAAGAAATAAAGATGACCGGCAGAAAATGAATGCAGAACTGCTGGAGCTGTACAAAAAGCATAAAGTCAACCCGGTCGGCGGTTGTTTGCCCATGCTGTTGCAGATTCCCGTATTCATCGCCCTCTACCACGCATTGTTCTTTTCCATCGAGCTTCGCGGTGCCCCATTCATAGGCTGGATCATCGACCTTTCCGTCGCCGACCCTTATTACGTCTATCCCGTACTCATGGGCGCGACCATGTTCCTGCAACAGCGACTGACTCCATCGGTGGGCGACCCCATGCAACAGAAGATCATGATGTTTCTTCCCATCGTGTTCACCTTCCTGTTCATTTCGTTTCCAGCAGGACTCGTCATCTACTGGACCGTCAACAATATGCTGACCATCACCCAGCAATACTACATTTACCACATCGCCAAAGACTAGGCGGCGAACCGCCGCTGGCAAATTGCAATTGCGTTATCTGGCTGGCTAAGAGTCATCTCGGCTTAACAAGTAATCTTCCCCCTGACAAGGAGACCTTTGCGTAAGTCGTCTTTGCGAGGAGCGATAGCGACGAAGCAATCCAGGTTCTAGGTCGCACAAAACAAACACCTGGATCGCCACGCTCCTTTCAGTCGCTCGCGATG
>JACNKA010000161.1 GCA_014382285.1 Nitrospinota bacterium
CGTCAAAGGAACGCCGCTTGATCATGTTCCCATACACCACATTTGACTATAACTCAAGACAAATAGCTGATTGTGAGCAGGCTTTCAGGAAAAAATTGAGTGTTTTTTTATTCATTTTAAACAAGCAATAAAGACTGCACCAGATGGAGAGCACCGAAAAATGACAGAATTTGATAAAGACCAGATAGAGGGAATGAAAGTTCTCATTGTGGATGATATCCCTGCGAATTTGGATATTCTGGGGCATATTTTACAACAAAGTGGTTTGGAAGTTTCCATCGCGCCTGATGGTGAAAAGGCTCTTGAGCTTGTAAACCGGAGCAAGCCCGATCTGATTCTGCTCGATATTATGATGCAGGGTATTGATGGTTACGAAGTTTGTCGCAGGCTGAAAGCAGATGTGAGCACTAAAGACATTCCTGTTATTTTTATCACTGCGTTGGCGGATACCGAAGACGTGATGCGGGCTTTTGACGTGGGAGGCATTGATCATATCACCAAACCCTTTTACGAAATGGAAGTCATTTGCAGGATAACCACCCAGCTAAAACTCAAGAAGGCTCAGGATGAGATCAAGAGAAGAGAAAAGTTTTATCGGGTTATTGTGGAGAGTGTGCCCGACCTGATTTTTCAACTGGACCAGGACCGAAAAATTGTATTCGCGAATCCTGCATTCCGCTTGCTGGGTTATGATCCCGATCAACTGGTGGGGCAGCCTATAGGCAATTTGATAGAGTCGAGTGATAAAGAAAGCCTTCTGGAAGACCTTGCTACCCGGAATGTTGGCCCACTGGCGATTACTGATCTTGAGGTCACGCTGAAAACCAGTGATGAGGTGAGTTTGGTGGCGGAAATACCAACCCACAAAACCCTTGTTGATTCTGTTGGCCTCTGGAATGTTTCAGATGAGGATGTTTTTAAGGAGAATGTGGACAAGGAGTTTTTAGGCACTCTCTGTGTGGGAAAAAGAGTAGTATAGGTTTCTCCCCTGAGGGACACCCCGCCCTGAATTTAATTATTTGTTTTTTTGTGCCTCGACCTCAGCGGCATGGGCTCTGGCCCGTTTCAGCATGCCCGCTCTTTCTTCTGCAGTGAAATCACGTCTGGGTGTCGGCCCAGGTACGCCACCTCCAGATGGTTTAGGGGCAGGGGGAGCTTTAGCCGGTTCAGCGGGTGGGGCCTCAGCAACGGGAGTTTCTTCGACCGCAACAGGTTCAGCAGGTGCCGTTTCTTCCACTTCTGCGATTGGGGCGACCTCAATAATTTCTTCTGGCTTCGGGTTTTCCAGCTCTTTTTTTGCTCGACGACGTTCTTGAATTTCCATGGCACGGAGAAACGAGTCCTCATTATTTGCCATTTTAGCTTTCGAGCCACTGCCAGTGCGTACGTTCACATTGAAATGAAAACCACTCATTGCCGTTTCTCCCTGATCGTTTGATTCCACGTTTGAGCCATATCTTATAAGAAACCTTCTCGAAGTTCATGTTTATTTTATGGCGATACCCAGAGGATTTAACAAAAATTTTCCGGGGGAGAAAACGCCTTATTCAGCGCATTGGCGACTTCCGGGTGGGTCACAGCCCCAAGGCAGACATTGAGTCCGGCTTTTAAGGAGGGGTCTTCTTTTAGAGCCTTTCGGTAGCCTTTTTCGGCCAGATCCAGAGCGTAAGGGAAGGTGGCGTTGGTGAGCGCGAAGGTCGATGTTCTCGCCAGAGCCCCTGGCATATTGGCGACACAATAATGGATCACTCCCTCAACTTCAAAAATGGGGTCGCTATGGGTTGTCGGGCGCGAGGTTTCGAGAATGCCTCCTTGGTCGATACCAACATCGACCACGACCGACCCTTTCTGCATGGGGATCAGCATGTCGCGGGTGATGAGGCGCGGAGCCTTGGCACCGGGGATGAGAACAGCCCCAATGACGAGATCTGCCGTGCGCAGTGATTCCAGCAAATTAAACCGGTTCGACATCAGGGTTTTGAGCCGGCCTCCGTGGATATCATCGAGATAACGCAGGCGTTGCAGGCTGATATCCAGCAGGGTGACCTGGGCTCCTGTACCGATAGCCATTTTCGCGGCGTTGGCCCCAACAATGCCTCCTCCGATGATCACTACATGGCCGGGATCAACGCCGGGCACACCGCCGAGCAGAATGCCGCGTCCGCCATTTTCCCGTTCCAGGTATTTCGCACCTTCATGCACCGCCATGCGTCCTGCCACCTCGCTCATGGGGATAAGAAGAGGCAGAGAACGGTCGGGCAATTGCACGGTTTCGTAAGCGATGCCCACTATCTTTCTATCCAGCAGAGCCTGAGTCAGTTCGGGCGCCGGGGCGAGATGGAGATAGGTGTATAGAATCTGCCCTTCACGCAGTAAGCCATATTCCTCCGGCAGGGGTTCCTTGACTTTTATGATCATTTCCGACTGAGCAAATATTTCCTGCCGGGAAACGATCTCGGCCCCCTGATCCAGATAATTCTGGTTGCTGATGCCGCTACCTTCTCCTGCTTTATCTTCCAGCAACACTTTATGGCCCCGTGTTACCAGTTCGTGAACACCAGCGGGAGTCATCGACACGCGATACTCATCGGTTTTAATTTCTTTGGGAACGCCAACAATCATTTCAATCCTCCATCCACTCGGCGCGCAGCCAGCACTCAGCGTGTAGCCAGCACTCGACCCGTGCGCAAAAACTTGTTACTAGTAACCAGACTCATTGAGTCCAGAGCATACTTATTATTATAAGGGAAAGCCCAACCGGTGTTTGATCTTTTAAATGAAATCCTTTAAAGTACACGCGATCATCAAATTAATTTCAGGAGGTATTTCCTGTTGCAAGAGGCCGTTAAGTCTAAATTTGAGCAAACCATTCTGGCAAATTTGACCCCGGATGGAGAACTGCTGGATCTGGAGGATAAAAATATAGGGCCAGAAGAATTGCGCCTGCTTTGCGATGCCGGAGATTTGTCTTCGGTGAAACAGCTTTTTCTTAGCCAGAACCAGCTTTGCGGGGAGTCCATCGAAATCCTCAGTCGGGTAAAAGGGTTGACCGGGCTTGTTTCGCTTTACCTCAACAACAATATCATTGGCGACGAGGAGGCCAAAGTTCTGGCCAATGCCGAGTTATTTAAAAACCTGAAATGCCTGATGCTGGAAGCCAATAATATCGGGCCAAAAGGCGCCGAAGCACTGGTCAGTTCCGCAAATCTTAAAAACCTGGAAGTTTTGTTTCTGGACTCGAACCCCATTGGTCCTCAAGGCGCTCGTGCTGTGGCCTGTTCGGAGCAACTACCTGGCTTGCAGGCTCTCCATCTCGACAGCACCGGGATTGGCGATGAGGGAACCCAGGCAATTGCAGAAAGCCCGTGTTTGACCCATTTAAAAAAATTGTATTTGTGCTCGAATAAAATGGGAGATACCGGGGCCATCGCTCTGGCGAAATCTGCAAGCCTGAAAAACTTGAATGTTCTAAGTATCTGGCGTAATGAGATAAGAGACAAGGGCGGTCAAGCGATTGCCGAGTCACAAACTTTTATGAATCTGGAGAGGCTTTACATGAGTCTGAATTTTATAGAGCGTCCTGTGCGCAAGATCATCCGTGAATCAGAGCTGGCAAAACGTTTAACCACTCTGGTGATGGACTGAGCTATGACGGAACCAAAACAAAATTATAAATTCACCTACAGTCGGTTCTTTAATATATTTTTTCATATTGGAGTGATCTTCAATGTCATCTTGGTCATTTGGATGATCCTGGTATTCACCGAAGTCCTCTAGTTTTTCCAGCACCCTCGCCGTTTTAAGCCGCTCTTTGCTTGCTAACGAACTACCTGCTAAAGGGGTACCATTTGCTCAGAGTGTGCGGTGGGAACCCCAGTCCGAACAGGGTGGCGATGAGGATGTTTCGCGCTGTGGTGAAAACGATTCCTTCCTTGATCCAGCGTCTTGGGGACGTGTACGCCTTTTCCTTTAGCAGGATCACAGACCCATTTTTTCTTAAGCGGCGGTAGAAATCCAGGTCCTCACAAATAGGAATCGGGGAGAATCCATTCATATTTTTGAAAACTTCTTTGCGGACAAAGAAACCTTGGTCACCATAAGCGAGGCCAAAATATTTGGAGCGGATATTGGCCAGTAAGGTGATTAAATTTATCGACCATTTATCGGATTCGATGCAGAGTGTGAAGGCACCTCCAACCCATTCAGGGTTTTCCATGCACTCCAGCATTTTTCGGTAACTTTCAGGCTCAAGTCGGTTATCGGCGTGTAAAAAAAGTAAGAGGTCTCCGGTGGCCTCCTCTGCACCGGCGTTCATTTGTATGGCGCGACCGGCTGAACCGATAACGACGCGATGACTGAACTTTTCGGCAATATGGCAGGTATCATCCGCACTTCCACCATCGCTCACAATCAACTCGTGAGGAGAAAGCTGTCGGATTTGCGTCAGAGTTTTATCGAGAACCAGCTCTTCGTTAAGGGTAGGAACGATGATTGAGACCTTCAAATCGACATATCTCCAGAAAGGAAGGGAAATTTTTGCATTTATAGAGATCTCCGCGATGCTCGTCCTATGTGCGGGGAAAGTTAATCATAAAACAGGCGGAATTTCAAACCTGCTGGCTGCTGGAGACATAAAAAAGAGGGTTAGCAGACAAGTTTTCCATCCTTCTATGTTATCTGACTGAAAAATATTATAGAATGTAGGGTTCATAGATGTTTAATTTTTTAGAATTCCCTCTGTGTAGCGGGGGAAGGTGAATATGTTAGCCCATTTTATCGATTCCAGATCATTTCAATGCGGGTATTTTAAGGATAGGAAGTCCTTTTTCGAGGAATACTTGCTGGAGGATGTCTCTGAGGTTGAGTTTGAATATTTGTTGGCCCATGGCATGCGCCATTTTGGGGATTATTTTTTTCGCCCCAAGTGTCAGAACTGCTACCAATGTATTCCGATTCGGGTGCGGACCGAAGATTTCAAAATGACCCGGAACCAGAAACGGGCGTTAACTTCCTGTAAGAATGTTGAGGTTAAGATTGGTGCGCCTCAATATACCCAAGAGAAGTTTGAACTTTATCTCACGCACAAGGAAAGGTTTTTCTCTTTGCAGGATGATGTGGAAGACGAACAAAATTTCAGACTGTCTTTTTATGTCAACACCCCTTTTGGAATTGAGTTCGAATATTACCTTGACGGAAAGCTCATTGGGGTTGCACTGGGTGACAAAACTTCCCAGTCTTTTTCTGCCATTTATACTTTTTATCAGGTCCCCGACAAAAAAATGAGTCTGGGGACTTTCAGCGTATTGAAACAGATGGAATATGCCCTCGAAAGCCGGATAAAATATTTTTATCTTGGTTATTACATTACCGAGAATGCGTCTCTGGTATACAAGGCAAGCTTCAGGCCTAATGAGGTCTATCTGGGTCGGGAATGGCGCCCCTTCCGAAATGCCGAAGGCGACTTCCTCATTCCTCAAGATAAGTTACAATGGAAAAACTCCGACCAACTGGTCAAAGCCGCATCTCAATTTGAGTTCACTAATACCTAGTCGTGATGGTGTGGAGCGGGTAAACTATCCCCCTGATGAGAGGCGGGGAATTGAGTTGAATTGAGGTTTGGCACTCCATATAATCTAATTGACAATCACTTCCTTGCATTTTAAAGAATCTCTTTTTTTTGGGGAAATATGGGCAATAAAAAACCGACATCATCGCTGAGTAAAAAACGTATTTCATCGATCGCGTTGGGGCTTCTGGTCTGCCTGATTGTGGGGGGTGTTTATGTTGGAACCAAAGCAGATGTGAAGATTCCGCCTGTGGCTCCGGCAACAGGTTTTTTGCTGGAAACCCGTCCGATCATGTCTGATGCCTCCTTCACAGGGCGGGTGGCAGAAGCCTATCGCATCGCTGCGGAAATTCCGAAAGTCATTGATAGCTTGTTCTGCTATTGTTACTGCAAAAAGAATCACGGGCATAAAACCCTGCTGACCTGCTACACGAACAAGCATGGCTCTAAATGTGATATCTGTCTGGGGGAAGTGTTTTACGCTTATGAATTGTATAATCAGGGCAAGACCCTGGATGAAATTGTAATTGCCGTGGATGAAAAGTTTTATCGGCCTTATCGCAGGACTTAAAACCAATTATGGAAAACGTAGCTCAGGAAAAACCTATCAGTATTTATATTCCGTACACCTTTTTGGTTGCGGCACTTTTGTCGGTATTTGTGATGTCGATCAATAAGGTGGATTTAAAACCTTTTGAAACCGAATATCCGGCAGAGGCTTTTTTGTCTCCCGAGTTTGAGCTGCCTTCTTTGGCAGGGGGGATGGTGAAGCTTTCCGACTATCGCGGAAAAGTGGTGTTCATCAATTTCTGGGCGACCTGGTGTGGAACCTGTGAAGTGGAAATGCCTTCGATGGAAAAGCTGTACCGAAAATATAAAGACTTTGGATTCGAGATGCTCACTATCAGTATCGACACCGACCAGAGCCTGATTGAACCGTTCATGAAAAAATTCAATCTTACGTTTCCGGTATTGCTCGATCCCGAAAGCGAAATCGCCAAAAAAGTTTATAAGACTACAGGTGTTCCTGAAACATTCATTGTCAATAGAGAAGGTCTCATTGTTCATAAAGCGATTGGTCCTAGGGACTGGGCCAACGAAGAAACACTGGAAGCTTTTTCACAAATGGTGCTTGGGAGTTAATCATGAATACTTTGCGTTTTGCATCGGCAGTTTTTCTGGCGATCCTCTTTCTGCTTCCAGCTCCGGTAATTTTTGCGCATGGTGGGGGCCACAAGCCTGAGGCGGGAAAGGTAGAAGAGTCAGCGGCTACCGACTCAATGTACTCCGTTAAAGAGAGTGAGATAGCCCCACTTTCAGACTCCGGCAATGACCCTATGTTTTCCCCGACCGACCTGTTTACACAAGACGAATTGGTAGACCCGAACCCCATGGAAGATAAGGAAATGAAGGGAGGCCATAACGAGCATGCGGGGCCTCAGGTTCAGCTTGCTAGTCATGAGTGGGTTTCTTCCTCCAGCAAGGGGTTCGGCACCGCCGTTGGCATCACCCTGTTTGCGGGGATAGCTTTTGCCGGTCTCACATTCATACGTCGAGGGGAATGATCTGATGGCTAACGGGCTTTCAAAAATTTTGCAAGATCGGTTAGGCCTTCATCTTCTTGAATACGATATTCCCGAACACTCCAACTCCATAAAGTATTCTCTTGGAGGCATGACCCTGTCGGCCTTCACTATTCTGGTGCTTAGTGGAATTCTGCTAGCGCAATTTTTTGTGCCTGATCCCGAACGCGCCAACCGAAGTATCCACTATCTGGTCGATCAGGTTTATCTGGGCTGGTTCCTGCGAGGCATTCATTTCTGGGCGGCGGAAGTGTTGACCGTGACCATGACTCTGCATGTGATACGCGTCTTTTTTACCGCATCGTATAAAAACCCTCGTGAAATAAACTGGTTGATAGGAATCGGACTGATGTTGCTGATGGTGACCCTGCTGTTTACCGGCACGGTTATGAAATGGGATCAGGAAGCCTATGAAGCACTGGCGCATTTTCTCTGGGTGGCAGAGCAAATTGGTGTTTTTGGCCTGCCCCTGACCGAAGCATTTGCCCCGGGTGTGCCGTTGCTAAACCGGATATACATGGCCCACATATCGTTGCTTCCAATCATCACTCTGTTGATGGTGGGGCTACACCTGTTCTACGTTAAATACCACAAACTGTCGCCTCTTCCCGAAGCGCAGGGGAAAAGTAAAGACATTCCTTTTACACAGCACATGGCTTATCTGCAAAGAGCGGGAGCCGGCGTGTTTCTGTTGATCTGTCTGCTAGCGCTTACCATTGCCCCGCCATTGGGAGAAGAGCCGGTGTTAGGGATGGAAGTCACCAGGCCGCCGTGGCAGTTCGTCTGGATCTATGCTTTGGAAAACTTGTGGGTGCCTTTTCTGATCATTGCACCACCACTCATCATCTTGTTTCTGGTGGCCATCCCCTTCGTCGATCATAATAAGGAGCGGTACTGGAAGAAAAGACCTTTGGCAATGGCGGTTCTGATCGGGTTTATCCTGCTGTTCACCTGCCTCATCATCTGGGGGAAAATAACAATCATGACCCACTCCATGTAGCGGCCAGCGGCCGCAGGCAATGAGGCGGTGACGCTAACGCGACCGCCGAAGGCGTGGGGCTAATGAGTCGTGGCTTTACCTGACTAATAACAAGTTGCCCCAGCTCAAAATGCATCCCTCTCTTCATAGGGAGGGACTGAGGGAGGGTTGGATTTTTTTCTTTGCCAGTTCTCTCTTCCACGGGAGTGGGTGATTTACATTGTGAAAAAAACATGACTATCCATATAGAAATTCTGACTAAAAAAGACTGCTGTCTCTGCGATGATGCGAAGGCGATTGTTGAACGGGTGCTTCCTGATTTTCCGGCAACCCTGACCCTGACGAATATTGAATCCGATTCCGTCCTGTTTGAATCTTATAAAGAACGCATTCCGGTGGTGCGCATCAATGGTGAAGAAAGCTTTGTTTACAAAACGCATGAAACCACCCTGCGAAATAAACTGGATAAGCTCATTTAATCATCAAACCCGACTCGAGCCGGGGTTTGAATTTTTGGAGTTTGAAAAATGGTAGAACAGATTGCACAGACCGAGCAACAGTTGGGAGAAAAGTTGAAAGAGATGGCGACGGAATGGCAAAC
>JACNKA010000052.1 GCA_014382285.1 Nitrospinota bacterium
TCAGGATAGATCAGGCTAGCTCTCTAGCGAGGGAAGCAAATTGTTAAGCCGAAACAACTTGCTTCTAGCCAGATAAACCAACTACTCATTGCCTCCGGCGGTTACGCCGGTTTAGGATTAGAACCGACTTTTTCGGGGAGTAAGGGAATCCACTTTGGCTCTCCCTTGGGTTTAAAGTTGACACAAACAATAAAAGATGGGCCTTCATAAAAATTTAATTTGTAATTTCCTCCACCAAAACGCTTAAAAAGATATTCTTCAGGGTTATCCCTGAAACCATCCAGTTCTTCTTTGGTAAATTTAGCAATCTCATGAAAATAGATTCCCACCCCTTCGAGAACTCCTGCGAGGAGAATGCAATTAACCTGACTATAAATTTCTTCAAAGCGCTGATCCAGTTCTTCCTGATTGGGGTCTCTCTTAAGTTCGCGTCTTAATTTTGGCTTGTAGTAATCCCTAAACGCCTGCTTGATCCACATGGGCAACAACAATCTAAATGGTGTTTAATTTAAAGCGGAAGGATTTTCATCAGAAACTGCGAGGAAAACCGCTATAATGTTATAATATCTTATCATAACAAATTCCGTTGGTAGACATCACTATTTTCTATTTATAATTTCATGAGTGACATAAACGTATCAACGATATCAGTTGGCCTTGTTCAAATGGCCTGTTCCCCGGATGCGGGGAAAAACCTGAAAAACGCTGTGGATTCCATTCGTGCCGCATCGAAAAAGGGAGCGCAAATCATTTGCCTTCCCGAACTTTTCCTGACGCAATATTTTTGCCAGACAGAAGAGGCTGAAAATTTTTCTCTGGCCGAACCTCTGCCAGGCCCGACCAGTGAAACACTTTGCAAACTGGCAAAAGAGTTGAAGGTCGTACTTGTTGTTCCTCTGTTTGAAAAGCGAACCCAGGGCATTTACCACAACACCGCAATTGTCATTGATGCGGATGGAAGTATCGCCGGAACCTATCGCAAAATGCACATTCCTGACGACCCCTGCTTCTTTGAAAAATTCTATTTTACCCCAGGAGATACAGGATTCAAAAGCTTTCCCACCCGTTACGGAAAGGTTGGAGTGCTCATCTGCTGGGACCAGTGGTTCCCCGAAGCCGCCCGGCTAACGGCTCTGTCTGGAGCTCAGTTTTTATTTTATCCCACTGCCATAGGGTATCAGGATGATGATGCCAAAGTCTCCGCGCAGCAAATTTCTGCATGGGAAACCATTCAAAAATCTCACGCTATTTCCAATGGTGTATTTATGGGATCTGTGAACCGGGTGGGTCGGGAAGGTTCTCTGACCTTCTGGGGCCGGTCTTTCATCTGCAATCCGTTTGGAAAAGTTATAGGACAGGCAGAAAATGAACCACAGATCGTGATTGCTCAATGTCCTCTATCAGAGATAGAGTCAACCCGGCAAAGTTGGCCTTTCTTAAGAGACCGAAGGGTCGATGCCTATCAGGGTCTCTCTAAACTGTATCTTGATAACGATGAATAAAATACCCAATGATTACCGCATGCCCGCCGAATGGGAGCGGCATGCAGGAACCTGGCTGACATGGCCACATAATCCAGAGACCTGGCCCGGTCAGGATATGAATCAGGTCGAGTCCGATTATCTGCAAATCGTCAAAGCCCTCACGCAAGGGGAGCAGGCTCATATTCTGGTTCAAGACAAATCCGCTGAAGAAGACCTGCATAAAAAGCTGCAATCCAATGGTATCAACATGGATCAGGTTTCCCTGTATGACATACCCACCAATGACTCATGGATCCGTGACTACGGCCCCAATTTTCTGGTTCGGGGAAAAGATGTAGCCATCAACGATTGGGATTTTGATTCGTGGGGACGAAAATATAAATGGGAACTTGATGACCTGGCGTGTAGCATCATTGCTGAACAATTGCAGCTTCCGTGTTTTAAACCAGGGATTGTTCTGGAAGGAGGCGCCATAGAGGTGAACGGTCTTGGTACGTGCCTGACCACCGACTCTTGCGTCCTGAACCCCAACCGCAATGACGGAATACGTCGGGAACGCATAGAAGAATTTTTCAACAATTATCTGGGGGTCTCAAAAATCATCTGGTTGCATGGTGACCTCGAAGGAGATGATACCGACGGACATATCGACAATTTAGCTCGTTTTGTAAATCCCACCACCATTGTTTGCTCGTTGGAAGAAAATGAAAGAGACGTGAATTTTCTCAGTTTAAAGCAGAATTATGAGCGCCTCACTGTGGCAAAAGATCAGGATGGAAACCCCCTCCAGATAATCCCCCTGCCCATGCCGGGTTATGTTGGTACTAAAGAAGAACGCTTACCCGCCAGCTACGCTAACTTTTATATTGCCAACCACGCAGTGCTGGTTCCTATATACGATCATGTTAATGATCAAAAGGCGCTGGATCTGTTAACCCCCTTGTTTCCCGAACGCAAGATCATTCCTATTCAATGCAAAACCCTTATATGGGGGCTGGGTGGAGTGCATTGTCTCACCCAACAACAGCCCGCTAAACCTCGCTGAGACTCCCTGAAAACTGCCCAAAGTCTGACTAAACCGGGTTCTGTCAGTTAATAAAGAATCCTCCGCAAAAACCCAGCATCAAAATCAGTAAGCAGAACCATTGATTCAAGGAAAGTAACACAATTACTAACCACACTCCTTATCTGGAGATTAATCATGGTTACAAAACACACCACCCACAAGTTTGCCAAAGATACAGAAACCCGAACAGAAATAGCTGATTTCATGAGCCCCTCCGTAATCAGCGTCGGCTCGGATGCTACAATTCAAGAAACCGCCCAGTTCATGAACGAGAAAAACATCGGTTCAGTCCTGATAAAAGAAAATGATGACTATATCGGGATCGTAACGGAAACGGATTTATCACGCAAAGTCCTGGGCGGAGGATTGGACCCAAAAACCACGACAGTAAATGCAGTCATGACCCCTCAACCACTCTTCACTCTCGATTGTCACCTACCCCTAACAGACGCCAATGCCTTCATGGCGAAAAACAAAATCCGGCACTTACCTGTGACAGAGAACGATAAAATTGTTGGGGTGATTTCGGTCAAAGACCTTGTAGCATTTTTCGCAAACCCGAGACTGAGGTAATCAGGAGTCGGTGGAAGATTCTGCCTGAACAGGAAGCCGGGGAGTGTTTTTGAGTCTTTCCAACTCTTCTTCCATGGAGGCGATAGATCGGTTTTGCTGACGAATGGTGGATTTCAATTTAAACCGATCAAACATACCCATGAACCAGGCGATCAAAAATCCCAATATTAAAGGAATCACAAGCACGACCATCAAAGGCAGTTCTACTAAATGGAGCTGGAGTTTTAAATCGTAATAGCTGAGCTCCACCGAACCCATATTCTTCACGGCGAACGAAGCAATGACGATCAGCAAAAGGATGGATAGAATGAATTTTATGGCTGGCATGAGTTGAAGAAAAGCTAAAGGGTAAAAGGAAAGACCAAACTATTCGTCTTCATCTTCATCATCTTCATCATCTTCATCTTCTTCCCCGCCTGCAGAACTTTCCGCTTCTTCAACAGGTGCAGATTCAGCTTCAGGCTCGGGTGCTGTCTCAGCGTGTGTCTCATCAGCAGGAGCCGGTTCCTCTGCCGGAGATTCAGCATCATGGGTGGGTTCTTCGGCTACAGGTTCTTCAGCATGGGCGGGTTCTTCTGCCACAGGTTCAGAACGAACTTCGGCTGCCGGAGCAGGTGCTTCCTCTAAACTAACGATTCCTGCGGGCATGCCCTGGTTGGCACTGGGTCCTGCTCCCAACTCTGTCAATAAAGCTTCGATACCGGCTACAACTTCGCCAGACTTTGCCTTAACATTGGGTGAGTTACCCATAGACATTTCTTGAACGGTGACCAATGCGCGTTTGAGTTCCATCACTGCCATCATGCGTTCATAGTTACCGACTTTATTTTTCAGTCCGGAAATATCTTCATTAACCTTGCTAAAGCTATCGTCCACATGCTTTTTCAGAGGAGCAATTTTTTCTTCAAGGCTGCTCACGGTGCCATCCATACCCATCACTCGGGTATCCAGATCACGGACAAAAAACAGGATGAAAATAATCGCCAGAGCCGCCATTCCAAATCCCAGAAAAGCCACCGCCTTCAACATATTCATTTCTTCATGCTCACGTTGAACCGGAGCAACGGGCCTGCTGAGCTCGGCTTCTTCGTTCACGTTATCCTTTGAAGATCCCTGGGAATAATAACCGCTTGCGTCTTCTTTCTCTTCACGCTTGATCTCGTCCAACCGTTCCTGAGGAGTTTTTTCCTTGCCTTGATCATCCGTTGTCATAGTTCAACCTTTTATAAAATATAATTTCTTATCTGCAAACCGTTCTCAGGTCTATTTTTTTAACAATCTAAACCCGCCACTCAACATCTAAAATCATATATAATCGTTGAGGCCGTTGGGGACAAAGGGCATCAAACCAAAAGTCTTTTTTTAGAGCCATCCTCACGAAATATGCTCCGGTTTTTCACCAAACGGAGAGAAAAAATGAAGCCTGATAGTACAAGTGGAGTCCGTATTTTGTCAAGAAAAATCAGGGTGAATATCCTACTCATTATGGGCCTGTTTTTGTCCGGAGTCCATAGCCCTCAAAGCCTTGCGAGCCGGGTCGAGCTTCTCATGACCCCGGCAATGGTGAGTGCCATTCCCGAATATCAGAGAGTCGTTGTCGATACTCGCCCATCGTGGAAATTCCTGCTCAGCCATATCCCCGGAGCGATTAACCTAGCCGATTGGCAGGAATTCACGCATACGTTAAATGGGGTAAAAGGATTGCTCAAGGACGATAAAGGTTTTATTGCGGAAAAATTGGGCCCACTGGGGTTTTCTCCAGAAAAAACCATCGTTGTTTATGGAGAGCCTAATGACCCCTGGAGAACCGATGGCAGGTTCTTCTGGATGTTCGAGCGTTATGGGTTCGAGAAAGTGGCCTTGCTTGATGGCGGACTAGCCAGTTGGAAACGGGCTGGCAAAGAAACCCAAAGAGGACGCCAACACCCCACACCCGGCCTCAAGCTAACGCCCGACAATATCAATCTAAATAATCACACAATAGCTGATAAAGCATTGATATCAAATAACTTTTTAGAAGATAAATTCACAATCATTGACAACAGAACGAGAAAAGAATTCGAGGGTGCCACGCCCTATGGTTCGCCCAGAGGTGGGCATATCCCCAACGCTATCCACATCCACTGGCCCGAGTTTTTTCAAGCTGACGGCAGTCTCAAAACACTGCCCGCCCTCAACTCGTTGCTCAACGAAAATGGAATCCGCCCGAATCAGGAAATCATCGTTTATTGCACCGGCGGGGTTCGGTCGGCCATGGCCTATTTTGTTTTTCGCTATCTCGGGTATAAAGTAAGAAATTATGACGGCTCCTGGTGGGATTGGAGCCAGACCTCTTTTCCTGTCGAGGCAAATAAATGACAGCGTTTACCGAAGTGGCTGATTTGGCGAAAGTCCCCCCAGGGGAAAGAAGGCGTGTCGAAGTCAATGGCGAACTCATCACCCTGTTTAATCTGGATGGTGAACTGTTCGCCATTTACGATCGATGCCCGCATAAAAAAACAGCCCCGCTGGTACGAGGCACATTAAACGGCATCGGCGTGAAATGTCCCAACCACGGCTACCGCTTCGATCTCAAAACAGGGAAATGCGACCGGGGCGAAGAATGGAACACGCGGGTCTATCAAGTAAAAACAGACAACGGTAAAATCCTCATCGGCCCTGTAATCAACACAACGGGCGGCTAGTGAGAGCCCTCATCATGGCTATGGGAGGAGCCTTCCTCTTCCCGTCTTGGAACTCTTTCTTCTCCAGAACCTTCAGCCATAGGCATTCCGGCTGGACGACCCAGTGCCTCAGAACCATGTTTCAATGCTTCATTATAGTGCTTCAACGCTTCCTTGGCGTGCTGCAAAGCCACGGGACCATGCGTCTTTAACTCCTCACTGGCATCCTGCATTTTCAGACTGAACTCCAGATGTTTGACCATTTCTTCCAAGTGAAGATACCCCTCTTCACCATGACCCAGCCCAACACTTGCATGACCGCCAGACTGCGCCCAGACAGGATTTCCCGTCAGGAATACAAATAAAATCCACCCCAAAAACATTACCTTCTTCATAGCTTCGATCTCCATCATTTATAAATTCTCCCAAACCACAGGAAAACAATTGGCCGAAAACTCATTATACTCCTCCAGAACATGAAAGCTAATGAAGAAATATTACCCGTCAGGCCCTCTGAAAACAAGCCACGCTCGCGGCACCGCCCAGTTGCCAACAAGGGCTTTGCGTAAAACTAAACATAAATTCTCCTCCCTTCATAGGGAGGGGTTAGGGGAGGGTTGGACGATGTATTTCAGCAAAAAAATCCACACCCCTCCAGGCCTCCCCTCATGAGAGAGACCTTTGCGTAACCTGTCATTGCGAACGAAGTGAAGCAATCCAAAAAAATTCTGGATCGCCACGCCGCTTACAGCGGCTCGCGAAGACGATCTTGCAGGGCTTATCTTGACAATAAATCCATCACGGAACAAAAATAACCGGTGCTTTCGACTTATGCAAAGCCCTCGTTGCCAGCGGCGGCTCGCCGCAAAAAAAAGCCCCCGGAAAAATCCGGAGGCTTTTGAAATTTTAATTTAGTACCAAACATCAAACCTGGGTTCGCATCACTTCCTGATAGGCTTCAACAATTTTGTTGCGCACCTGCATGGTCAAGCGGAATGCGAGGTCGGCTTTACCCACAGCAATCATGGTTTCGTGAATATTGCGGGTATCCCCCGCGACGAAATCCTGAATAGCGACATCGGCTTCTTTCTGCATGCTGTTAACCTTATCCAGCGACTGCGCAAGAGTATCGGCGAAAGACGGTCCATCAACGTTCGCCCCTCCTCCTTTGGATGTATTAAAACCCTGGGAAGGCCCCGGCCCCTGCAACCCTTTTAAATGGCTGGATACAGTAATGTCTTTCATAATTGAACAGTCATCTCAGTTATATCTAATTTATTATAGCAAAAAATTATCATAAAGCTACGCCGCTATTGCGCCGATTCCGTGATCGCGGCCTTGACGGTTCCGCCTCTTTTCATCATCAGTTGGACAGTTGCGTTGTACATAATCTGGTTTTCGGCCATTTTTGCCATTTCGTTGTCGATATCCACATTATTTCCGTTGGATTTAGCCGCCGCATCTTCCTCAAAAGGGTCCGGTGTTAAATCTCCGATACTGGATGTGTCAGGCCCGAAATGTTTTTCGTTGGTCGATCTAAGGTTCAAACTATCTTTAGAACCAAGGGCTTCGCGCAACTGTGCCTGAAAATCAATGTCACTGGCCTTGAATCCCGGAGTGTCCACATTGCTGATATTTGAGGAAATCAGGTTCTGACGGGTGGACATCATATTCAGGCTCTTTTTCATGAGCGTTGGAGCTTTGTCCGAAAATAAAATTCTGTCAATCAGTGGCATATCAATTCTCCTTGCTGTGTATAGAGCAAAACATATGCCACCGGGCCGAAATCTCGATATTTTTTTTCCAGACCCGCAAACCACTATATATAAACGCTTTCAAAATCGAACGGCACCCACCCTGCCCCAGCCCTATTGCCGAAAGCGACTGAAATCCGGCGGTTTCTGCCGGATTTTTGACATATTTTCCTCCACTCGGCGTGGTGTAACCGCGCACCTCGTTTGAACAAGACACTTTCCGGAAATGCGTCAATTCTGCGACGTAAGAGTGCGATCTTATGTTGATCTAATATTGATCTGCAAGAGATCATAGTGGGGTCAACGTTGGCTTTCGGCCAAAAGCGGAATTGCGGCCATCGGGTTAATGCGTTGTAGGTTTCATTTCACCAAATTTAAAACTTCAAGGTAAAGCGAATTTTGTAATCTTGTCAGGCCTTGATGGTCTTGAAGAATTCATCCTCTTTAGATTCATCAATAAGCAGTGAAAGAATATCTTGATTTTCGAAGGCGTCTGATACTTTTTCATCCACAATTAGACCAAGACTTCTGAGCCTCTTTATTTTTGACGGGCTTCTAATTCTTTGCTTTATACGTGTGCTATTCTTTATTGCACTTATAAATGCTGATGCCATTCGGTCGTTAAATTTCTGGAACATTTCGAGGATGTGTCCAGCAGCACTATCGGCATAAAAATCTGTCCTGGCGAATCTTGCACTACCACCAATGTAACCAACATATGTATGTGTTATTGCAAACACATAATCGTCAATACACTCTTCAACAATAATTGATGCAAATGGCTTCAGATTTTGGACACATTTATTTTCTACTTCCCATTGATCTAGTCCAGCCTTTAATTCTTCCACTAATGGCTTTATTTTATACCGCCTTGCATAACTTGAAAGATATATCATACCTCTTACAATATGAACGAAGTCAAAAGCTTTATCCGTAATCACGGCATTACCTTTTGGCAACTCCTGGTCTAATCTCCTTACTATCTGGAGTTTTATGGATTTAGGGAGAACTTGCCAAAGCAAAGGAGAAACAAATTCAAT
>JACNKA010000092.1 GCA_014382285.1 Nitrospinota bacterium
AGCTTTGGATCAAAAGTGGTATGGCAATTAAGGCAATTACCAATGGCTTATCAATAATGGTTTGCGCCTGAAACCCAAACAACAGCACCACCGTTGCTAAAAGCCCCATGATTGAAAACGGTTTTATTTTTGATGTAAAACTTTCAATACGCTCATGATTGCTAGAACTGTCTAGGCCTTTGCGAGTGAAATAGCCCGCCATAAGTGGAATTACCACGTAGAGTACAACGGATAGGAAAAGCGTTTCCCACGGCACAATAATATTTGTTACGCCTAAAAGAAATGCTGTAATCGGCGCAAATGCAAATATCATTATGATGTCATTAACAGAGACTTGCACCAAGGTATAATTCGCGTCACCGCGCACCAATTGGCTCCATACAAAAACCATTGCTGTACAAGGGGCAACACCTAGTAAAATCATTCCTGCAATATATTCTTTTGCCGTTTGTGGTTCTACAAGACCAACGAACAAGTGCTCAAAGAACAAGATACCTAAAGCCGCCATCGTGAAAGGTTTAATAAGCCAATTCACAACGAGCGTTATGCATAGACCCTTTGGTTTTTTTCCAATATCCTTAATTGATGCAAAGTCTACATTGACCATCATTGGATATATCATTATCCAAATAAACACCGCTACAACAAGGTTTACGCTGGCGTATTCTATTTCGGCTATTGTCTGGAATAGATTAGGCAAAGCAACACCCAATCCAACTCCTGCCAATATGCATAGCCCCACCCATATGGAGAGGTACCGTTCAAACAAACCCATAGGGGATATCTCTTCAGATGTCATAATAATTCCTTCCTACGTATGGGGAGGTTAACTAAAAACTTGATCCTTCTTTCAAGTTCTTCATAAGTTTTCCCAGAGGTGGCAGTCACATTTGAAAAGCGTTTTCGAGCAATTCGATTTTCCAGGAATCTGGCGAGTCCAATGTCAAAGCCACCACATCGAACCGCATGGGCTTGTCCACGATTCGCTTCTGAGCCAGGAAGCTTTGGGCGGTCTGGACTATCTTTTTTTGCTTAGCCGGAGTCAAAGCATTAAAGGGATGACCAAATTCGAGATTCGAGCGCGCCTTGACTTCAATAAAAACGATCACCCCGGCCTGCTCGGCAATGATATCTATTTCCCCCACTTTCGCGCGAAAGTTTTTTTCAAGAATCCGGTAACCTTTCTTTTTCAAAAAAGCTACCGCCGCTGATTCACCTTCACGACCGAACTGTAATCGTCTCTGAGTCACGGAGTGCCTCCGCTCGTAATCTGCAATAGCATTTTAATGTTCTCAAAATATTTATCTCGGCTCAATCAAGCAACTGCGGCTAGCGGCCACCAGAAAGAGTCATTGCTCATTACCACCGGGCGTTGCCGGACTAGTGGGCTGTGTTCCAGTTTTTTCCCCAACCTATATCCACTACCAAAGGAACTTTAAGAGGAACCACCTCTTCCATTTCCGTTTTAACCAGAGCCTTCATTACCTGTTCCTCTTCTTCCGGGCACTCAAACACCAACTCATCATGGACTTGCAGAATCATTATGGATTTCAGTTTTTTCTCGCTAATTTTTTTTGCCAATTGAATCATCGCCAGCTTGATCAGGTCCGCTGCACTTCCCTGGACCGGCGAGTTGATCGCAACCCTCTCCGCCGACTCGCGCACTTGCCGATTCTGGCTCTTAAGATCCGGCAAATAGCGTTTCCGGTTCATGAGCGTCATGGTGTAACCGACTTCCCTGGCTTGAGCTACGGTCTCTTCCATATAAATTTTGACTTTTTTATACAACGCAAAATATTGATCGATGAATTTTTTAGCTTCTTTCGGGAAAATTTTCAACTGCCGCGACAAACCGAAAGCACTCAAGCCATAAACGATGCCAAAGTTCACCGCTTTAGCCATTCTTCGGGCTTCCGCATCCAGGCGATCCGGCGTGGTCCCGAATATTTCACAAGCGGTGCGGGTGTGAATGTCTTCACCCATTTGAAACGCCTCCATCAAAGCTTCATCCTCAGAAAGGTGAGCAAGAACTCTAAGCTCCACCTGCGAATAGTCCGCCGAAAGCAGGTGGTTATTACCTTCGGCAATAAATGCTTTTCTTATTTCACGACCCATTTCGGTACGAATCGGGATGTTCTGCAAGTTCGGGTTACTGCTACTCAACCTTCCGGTCGCCGCCACAGTTTGGTTAAATGATGTATGCACCCTTCCTGTTTTATTGAATATGTCCTCCTGCAAAGCATCAACGTAAGTGGACTTGAGCTTGCCCAATTGCCGGTAGGCCAGAACCACATCAGGAAGCTCGTGCTCAGCCGCCAGTTGCTCCAACACCGAGACATCGGTGGAATAACCGCTCTTGGTTTTCTTGATAACCGGTAACCCCAGCTTTTCGAACAGAATCACCGAAAGCTGTTTAGGGGAATTGATATTAAATTGCTCCCCGGCAATGGAGTAAATGTCCTTCTCATGGTTTTCGATCATTTTCTGGATCTTTTTGGAAAGATTTTGCAGATGGCTTTCATCAAGTTTCATTCCATGAATTTCCATTTCCGCCAGAACTTCTATAAGAGGTAGTTCCAATTCCAGAAAAAGTTTCAGGTCATCGCCTTTTAAAAGGGGAGAAAGTTTTTCATATAATCGCCATGTGATATCCGCGTCTTCCGCCGCATACTCGGTGGCACGTTCGACATCCACTTCATCAAACCCGATCTCTTTGGATGCAGTGCCCACTACTTCTTTATATTTGATGGTGGTGTGGCCGAGATAGTCACGAGCCAAATCGTCCATATTGTGTCTTCTGCCGGAAGGGTTCAAAATATAAGAAGCCAGCATGGTGTCGAAGGCAACTCCTTGCAGGTTGACCCCTTCATTCCTCAATACGATTAAGTCGTATTTGATATTCTGACCCACTTTTTTAAGTTGCGGGTCTTCAAGTAGGGGTTTGAGTTTTTTGAAAACCCAGTCGATATTCAATTGGTCGGGAACACCTAGATAGCGATGAGCCAATGGAATGTAGCAGGCCACCCCCACTTCACAGGATAACGATATCCCAACGACCCGGGCTTGTACCGGATACAGACTGGTGGTTTCCAGATCCAGCGCAAATAATTTCGATTTCTTTAATTGCCCGATCCACCTTTCTAAATCGGCCTCGGTGAGAATAGTTTCATAATGGCTCTCAATCGCCGGAGAACTCACATCAGAATCGTCTCCCAGTTCTCCAAGCAAAGAAGAAAACTCAAACTCAGAAAATAGTTTTCTCAGTTCCGCCTTATCAGGCGACTTACACTTGAGGTCTTCAAGTTCACCTTTCAGTTGCATGCTTGTGTCAATGGTCACCAGTTGACGGCTGAGCAAGGCCATCTCTTTGTCCTGAACCAGTTTTTCTCTGAGCTTCACCTTATCCACTTCATCAATGCGCTCATACAACTCATGAATCGAACCGAATTTGCGAATGAGTTCCGAGGCTGTTTTTGGGCCGACCCCTTTTACGCCGGGAATATGATCACTGGAGTCGCCCATCAACCCCATCACATCAATCACTTTGTCTGGAGTCACACCAAATTTTTCCTCCACCTCTTCAATGCCAAACCATTTATTTTTCATGGTATCGAGCATGCGGATATCAGGGCCGATCAACTGCATCATGTCCTTATCTCCACTGACGATGACAACTCGAAAACCTTCATCCGCAGCCTTTTTTGCCAAGGTCCCGATGATATCATCGGCCTCATAACCAGGAACCCGGATGCCGTGAATGTTATAAGCCTGTACCAAAGGTTCAAAATAAGGAAATTGTTTTGCCAGATCTTCAGGAGGTGCTTCCCGGTTGGCCTTGTAATCCGCATACATCTTGTGCCGGAACGTCTTTTCTTTACTGTCGAAAGCCACCGCTAGATAATCCGGCTTCTCATCCTTCACCACTTTCTGCAACATATGGATGAAGCCATACAACGCATTGGTGGGAAATCCTGTGGATGTGGACAAAAATTGCCGGATACCAAAGTAGGCCCGGAAAATGTAGGAAGAACCATCTATCAGATAGAGGGATTTAGCTTTGCTCATAACAACCTCTTAAGTGTGAAAATGCTGACCAAGTATAAAGTCGTGGCTTTACCGTGTCTAATTAATTGTGTTATTATTAGCATTCCATCTAATTATGAACTAATTGAATTAAAAGGCTTAAATTGGAGCTCTCCAAAAAAATTCACGCTGGGTCTACCGGTAATCAGGATGCTCAGTCTATCATCGAAACCGCCCGCAAGGTTCTGAGCATTGAAAGCCAGGCTATAGCAGAACTGGGAAACCGCATTGATGCCCAATTCGTCGATGTCGTGCATCACCTGAACCAGTGCAAGCACCTGGTTGTCACAGGAGTGGGGAAATCCGGACTTATTGGTAAAAAGATTTCGTCTACGTTTTCAAGCATAGGTCTGCCCTCTCTTTTCCTGCACGCGGCAGAGGCCAGCCACGGAGACTTGGGAATGATTTCTGAAGGAGATCTGGTGATTGCCATCTCCAACAGCGGAGAAACCGAAGAAGTTGTCAAACTACTCCCGGTTTTTAATCGAATCCATTGCACACTGGTGGGGATGACCGGCAACATGCAGTCCAGCCTTGCTAAAAGAAGCAATTATGTTCTCGATGTCAGCGTTAATGAAGAAGCCTGCGCTAAAGACCTTGTTCCTACAGCCAGCACAACCGCCACCTTGGCTATGGGTGATGCGCTTGCCATGGCATTCATGGAATTTCGCGGAGTACGGGAAGAAGATTTTGCGCTCAACCATCCCGGTGGCAGTCTCGGACGGAAACTGCTCACTTTGGTCGATGACCTCATGCATTCGGGAGAAGATATCCCAATAATAAAAGAAGACGCCGATATTTATCAGGTGCTCAAGGAGATTTCAAAAAAAAGATTGGGCATGACACTGGTTGTCGGAGGTCAGAACCAACTTCTCGGCATCATCACCGATGGAGACATAAGACGCTTGATTGAAAAACAAAAAGACATTTCCCAGACTTGCGCCATGGATATGATGGCTGGCTATCCTAAAACCATTACAAGAGACACTCTGGCGGCAAAAGCGGTTAGAATTATGCAGGATCATTCCATCACCTCTCTGGCAGTGCTCAGTGATGACCAAAAAATAGAAGGCATCATTCATCTGCATGACATTCTCAAGGCAGGTGTCGTTTAACCCTTACCCAAATTACTCTCAATATAAATTATGACTGGCGACGAAATCAGAAAAAAATTCCTGCACTATTTTGAAGACCGAGGACACACCATCGTGTCCAGTTACCCCCTGGTTCCTAAAAATGACCCCACTCTCATGTTTACCAATGCGGGAATGGTGCCATTTAAAGACGTGTTTCTGGGGGAAGAGAAAAGGGACTATAACCGCGCCGTATCGGTGCAGAAATGCGTACGCGCCGGCGGAAAACACAATGATCTGGAAATGGTCGGACGCACATCCCGGCATCACACTTTTTTTGAGATGCTTGGCAATTTTTCGTTTGGTGATTATTTCAAAAAGGAAGCCATTCAGTTTGCCTGGGAATTCTTGACAGATGTTATTGGATTACCCAGAGACCGTTTATACATCTCTGTCTTCGTGGATGATGACGAGGCTTTCAATCTGTGGGTCGATGAAATAAAAATGCCGCGCGAACGCATATACAAGATGGGCGAAAAGGACAACTTCTGGGCCATGGGCCCCACCGGGCCCTGCGGCCCCTGCTCAGAAATATTTATTGATCAAGGTAAAACAGTCGGCTGCGGACAACCATCCTGCGAAGTCGGTTGCGATTGCGACCGGTTCCTGGAAATCTGGAACCTGGTTTTCATGCAATATGACCGCGATGAAAAAGGCCAACTCACTCCGCTGCCCCATCCCTGCATCGACACCGGGATGGGACTGGAAAGACTGGCCGCTGTTGTGCAGGGGCGCACCACCAATTACGACACCGACCTCATGATGTCCATCATCACTGAGGCGGCTCACATCACAGGCAAAGAATATGGCCGGAAAGATGAGGTGGATGTCTCTCTTCGAGTGCTGACCGACCATGCACGCGCCGCAGTATTCCTGATCAGCGATGGAGTCATCCCCTCCAACGAAGGCCGGGGTTATGTTTTACGCAAAATCATGCGGCGGGCTCTTCGTCACGGAAAACTTCTTGAACAAAAAGGCTCCTTTTTTCACCGCATCACCAGCAAGGTTGTTGATGACTTTAAAGGTGCCTACCCGGATTTGAATAGCAACAAGGACTTCATTCATAAAGTTGTCATCAATGAAGAAGAAAGTTTTGGCAACACACTGCATTATGGAACACAACGCCTGGAAGAAATTCTGGAAAAGGTGCGCAAGGAAAAACTCACCACCATACCCGGAGAAGAAGTTTTCAAGCTCTATGACACTTACGGTTTTCCCACTGATCTGGTAGAAGAAACCGCCAGGGATGCCGGGCTGGCACTCGACATGGATGGTTACACCCGCGCCATGAATGAGCAAAGGACCAAAGCCATGGCCTCTTGGAAAGGATCGGGCGAAAAAGAGGTCGCGCCCTTTTATAAAGAATTCCTGCAGTCTTCACCCGCCACGGTATTCGAAGGTTATGGAAACACTCAAGGCCAGGGTCAGGTATTGGCTGTTTTGAAGGATCAGAAGCCTGTAGATTCTGCCAGTGCCGGGGACGAGATAGAATTTTTAACCGACAAAACTCCTTTTTATGGAGAGTCCGGAGGTCAGGCCGGTGACTCTGGCCAGGCCTCCAATGAGAATGTTCAACTGGCACTTACTGACGCAACCAAGCCCCTGCCCGGCTTGATCGTTCATAAAGCAAAAATTATTAAAGGCACTCTGCGTGCCGGGGACACTCTAACTCTAGAGGTCAACCCTGAGACACGTGTCGAAACGGCACTCAACCATTCCGCCACTCATCTTTTGCAGGCGGCGCTCAAGGAAGTTCTGGGTGAACATGTCAAGCAAGCAGGCTCGTTGGTCGCATCCGACCGGTTGCGTTTTGACTACACACATTTCTCTCCCTTAACGGATAAAGAAAGAGTCCGCATCGAATCGCGTGTTAATGAAAAAATCCGCAATAATATCCCGGTTACAACCCGGGAAATGAGCATTGACACCGCTATCAAAGAAGGTGCGGTGGCATTATTTGGAGAAAAGTATGGTGATACCGTCCGTGTAGTCGATGTACCCGGCTTCAGCAAAGAACTATGCGGCGGCACGCATGTTACCGCAACAGGTGATATCGGTTTATTCCGAATAACTTCTGAAGGAGGCATCGCATCCGGCGTTCGGCGCATCGAAGCTGTAACTGGCGCGACGGCTTATAGTACCATCCGGGCCGAGCAGGAATCTTTAGCAGCTATACGCGGGCTCTTAAAAGCACCCTCCAACGAGGAAATTGCCAAGCTGAAAAAACTGATAGAGAAAAATCGGCAGCTGGAAAAAGAGGTCACCACCCTCAAAGAAAAAATGGTCAGCGGTCAAGAGTCTTCCGGCCACGATGAAGTGCAGAAAATAGGCGAGGTCTCCGTGCTGATTAAAAAACTGGATGGAATGGATGCAAAAACCCTGCGCACTTTTATAGACAATTCCAAGAACCAGCTAAAATCAGGGGTCGTTGTCGTGGGCTCCATTGCCGATGGAAAAGTCTCCTTGGCGGCAGGCGTCACCAAAGATCTGACCGATAAATACCACGCTGGAAATATCATCAAAAATATAGCGGTGATCGTAGGCGGAAATGGCGGAGGCAGACCGGATATGGCGCAGGCCGGAGGCTCACAGGTTGACAAACTTGATGAGGCCCTAAAAAAAGCAGAAGAATTAATTCGCGCCACCTAACCCTTACATTTGAAAGTTCTATAGAAATGGCTCTGGGAATCCTGTATTATTTCCTATCATCCATTAATTGAGCCGGTTGAATTTTTCCGGAAAGGATCATATATGAGCGAAATACTGGGTTCCGCAGGTTCCAGTTCCCCGATCAATCCCATCAGAAAAAAGGAACTGGATGACAATTGGAAAACCGTTGCGGCAAAAGCGGTCACCGATGAATCATTCAAAAAAAGTCTGGCCGCCGACCCTATTAAAGTCATGGAAGAATATGGGTTGAAAGTGGTTTCAGAAATAAAGGTCAACTTTGACGAGACCAACAAAGAATATAACTTCAACGTTCCCGCAGATGCGTCGGAAGAAATACTGGCAGAAGCTCAGTGGTGGACCTGGCGTTTAAAAATGATTAAAGAATTTGCTCAGGAGTTAAGTCGTCAAGTGGGTAATGTAGCGGGCTTCGATGGCAGCTACTGACTCAGAATTAAGCGCCCGTAGCTCAGCTGGATAGAGTATCGGTTTCCGGTACCGAGGGTCGGAGGTTCGAATCCTCTCGGGCGTACCATTATAAAAAAAGCACCTGGCTCATATTGAGCCAGGTGCTTTTTTGTTCCTAAAACCCAAAAACCATGAGTTATAGTCAAATGTGGTGTATGGGAACATGATCAAGCGGCGTTCCTTTGACG
>JACNKA010000073.1 GCA_014382285.1 Nitrospinota bacterium
CGCCCGCCTGGAACTTAAAATTATTATCCAGAGACCGCATTTTGAATCCGTTTTTGAAATAAACACGGATCTCACTTTCCCCTTCCTTGTATCTTTCTTTTTCCTTCTCCTCTAACTTTTTTAACCTCTCTTCTAATTTCTTAATTTTTCTTGAATCCGATGACGCAGCTTCTAAATTCCCAGCAAACAGCATCAGTGAAAACATGAGCCCCACCAAAAACAACTTCATCTTCATCCCTCTGGAACCATTAAAAGATATTGAGGCCCATGGATTTGCCATCTCACCTTATTCCTATAGCTTTGATCAATCCTCCGACAGGACCAAAGCCCTTAGACTATATCATTTTAACGATAACTCTTCCAAGCTCTACAACGCAGAAATTGTCTTTAAAAAGATGCAACCAACGTAGGCCCAGTGGCAGGAATTTCGAGCGGCATATTTACGTATGGATGCGAAGATAAAAAGGGAAAGCGGGAGAGAAAAAAACCCTCCCGCAAACATCTTCATGGAGACCCAGAGTATTATTACTACATCTGAATCAAGCAACAGAAACTGACCAGAAAACCAGTTTTAAGCGTTCCTACAAATCAACCTGCTGTACAAAATCAGAAAGAAATATCCCATTGCACACGCACACGATTATCATTATATGAACGATTGTCTGAGGCATCATCTAAAGTAAGATAAGAATAGTCCACAGTAATTTTATTATTATGTCCAGCAATAAAATAATTTGCAGCGACAGTATATTCTTTTCTTTTATTCTCTAGAGCCAAATTACTTGAATCGGGTTCATCCACAAATGCATATCTAAAAGCTAATTCTAATTCTTCTGGAATAGATTTATTTATTTCATTAAAAAAGTAACCCGCTTGCGCATAACTACCTTCATAGTCATAGTCTACTCCACTTTCACTATCCTTAAGGTTTTTCCAATGATATTCATGTTGGATTGATAAACCTTGATATTTGTAAGCGAACTCTGCCACATATTGATCAATATTATATTGGGTGCCATTACCAACAGTAAATCCAGTTAAAGCTCCACAACCAGAAGAACTCCACTTGGTACATGCACCTTTATTACCTGCCCAGGCACCAGCAATTTGCAATGTAGGTTTCTCATGTCGTTTGACGTCTGATTGCCTCCATTTCAAATCTCTACCTAGCAGGTTCCATTGAAGTCTTGCCATCTTCATCATTTGGCTATTAGAATTATCAACTGCACGTCCTTCGCCATTAAAGAGACCCGCATAATATCTCATATCGAAATGAGTGCCTTTGTTCAATCGTCCCTTTATCATTGCACCGACTTGTCTATCTATTGTAAAGACACTATTAACAATAGAACGCTCTACAAATTGTTGCCTGCCAGAAGAGTCAACTCGTTCTCTATTGTAATTAATTTTCCATTGACCTACGCGAAAGCCGAATTCTTCATAAGGCTGAACATCAATTCTCCAATCAATAACCCTTGCTGATGAATTGGAAGAAGCAGCACTGGTAGTCCTTGATGGTTGCAAATCAATTTCAAAATAATATTTCAACCAGGGCTTATAGCCATGCCCACCAATTTTCATACGAACACGCCGCAACTCAAAGTTGCTGGTATCTGGATCAGTAGTGAAGTCCGCTGGCGTTATAGGATCACCATCACCAGGATTGGAAAACCTCATCTGAGCTCTCCATTGCAGATTTGTAGAAAATTTATTATCGTCTGATTCAAAATGAAAACCCCTCTTATAATAAAAAGGTTTCTTTATTCCTTGTTCCTTTACTCCATGAGCATCAAAAGACAAACCTTTTGATACGCTTGGCTGCAATGCCTCTATTTTTTCCTCTAAGGCTCTAATTCTTAATTCTTGCTCAGACATGGCAAATGCATCTAAACTCCCAGAAAAAAGCATCAATAAAAATATTAGCCCTATCGAATACGCCTTTTTTCCCATCTTCTTCTCCAGTCAAATAAAGTTTGAGTCTGTAAATACAAGTGAAGTATAGAAACAGTATGTTAGGAAAATATAAAGAGCTTGTTAGGAAAGGATTAGATATAAGGACATCTCTCAAAAAAAATCGAATATTTTTTTCTGATTTAGAGCGATGTTGTTCAAGTGGCGATGAAACCAGGGGGGGGAAACGGATTACCTCATGGGCTAACTCAACCTCCACTCCAGAAAATACATTGGTTTTAGAGCACTCTATGAGCTATTCTTTAAAAAGAAAGTTTTACTAGCTGTTGCGCGTTCAGTCCACCTGGAATGTAAAGTCTCGCTCAATCACTTTAAACTTATAGTCTCTTGCTGACACAAGCCCAGAACCAGATCATTTACCTGATGTTTTTAAACGGAATCCTTTTTCTGGGTTTGAACTTCATTGCCTATACCATTGTTTTTCCCGGGGCGAGAGGCTCCAAGCGAATCGGTTATTTATTTATCGCCTGTGGCCTGTTAGCCTATCTCGCTCAACTGATGTACCAGGGACTACTGGCTCTGGATTACCCTTCAGATACAATAGGCCGCCTGTTGTTAAGCGGATTTGTCGTTCCGGTCTTTTTCATTTCGCTGGCCTATTACAGAGTTAAACGTAACCGAATGGAAAAGACCTCGCCGTCAACATCCGCCACACCTTCAAGGGAAGAACATGAAACCGATTGACCTGAGAAGCGACACGTTGACCCAGCCCACCACGGTCATGCGCGAGGCAATGGCCAATGCCGAAGTCGGAGACGATGTTTTCGAAGAAGACCCGACCCTTAAAAAACTGGAACTTCTGGCTGCTAAAAAAACCGGCAAGGAATCGGCTCTTTTTGTTCCCAGTGGCACGATGGGAAACCTCATCAGCGTGCTCAGCCATTGCCAACGCGGGGATGAAGTTTTACTGGGCGACCGAAGTCATATTTTCCTTCACGAAGTCGGAGGCATATCCGCCTTGGGTGGAGTCCATCCACGAACCCTCGCCAATAATCCGGATGGCACCCTGCCCCTGCCGTTGATCGAACAATCAATAAGGCACCAGGATATCCATTACCCTGCTACCCGGTTGATTTGCCTTGAAAACACCCATAATTTTTGCCAGGGATCACCCCTTAACCCCGAATACATGGACAATGTCGCGGTTTTAGCCGCAAAATACGGGCTTAAAATACATCTGGATGGTGCAAGGATATTTAACGCCGCCGTAGCGCTGGAACTTGAGGTTGTGAACCTGACCCAACGAGTAGACTCGGTCATGTTTTGCCTTTCAAAAGGATTATCTGCACCAGTGGGTTCCTTGGTCTGCGGTAGCCGTGATTTTATCCAACGCGCCAGAAAGTTCAGGAAAATGGTAGGGGGTGGAATGAGGCAGGCCGGGCATCTGGCCGCTGCTGGTCTGATCGCCCTTGAAAGCCTGGTGGAGCGTTTGAAAGACGACCATATGCACGCCAAACTTCTGGCTGAACAATTGGCCTCCATAAAGGGCATAGAACTGGATCCCTCCATGGTGAAAACAAATATTATTTATTTCAAACTGAATCACCCTCAAATTGAGGGGGATAATTTTTTAAGCCAGTTGGAAGCAAAGTCCATAAAAATTCTCATGACCGACCCAGGAGTATTTCGGGCCGTCCTGCATCGCGAAGTTTCCAGAGAACAGGTCGAAACCGTAGTAAAAACCATCCAATCCATTTTAACCACTGGGCGTGGGGCCAACTAGCTACAAGTTTAGCTGGCTGGCAGAGACTTTTCTCAACTTTACAGGCTGCAATTTGCCTCTGCAGCTAGCAATATAAACCCGGTAAAAACACAGGCCAGTCTTTCCTAAAATGCACCCCCACACAAAGTGCAACCCCCTCAATCCCCCTTGTCAGGGGGAATGAATTAAATGTCCCCCCTGACAAGGGGGCATTAGGGGGGTTAAAATCATTAACTAAAAAATACTCATGCAATATCCGGGCTACCACTGGGCGTGGGACTGTAAAATCCCCTTCCAAAAACTTCATGCCCTGGAGGGGTACAACTAGTAATAGTTTTAACTGGCTGGCAGAGACTTTTCTCAACTTTACAGGCATTTGCAATTTGCCTCTGCGGCTAGCAGTTGACAGGGAATGAAATTGCCTCTAGAATAGTAGCAACCTTTAACGTAATAGGAAAACTATGATCGCCTTAGAAATGAAAGACACCCTGGAGTTGATTCGCCAGGCGCAGGATGTGGTAAAAAGCCGTTACCTTTTATGCATTCTGGTAACCCAGAGAATCCATCAATTGGAAACGGGAGCACAGCCGACCATTGATGTTGATCCCGAAGAATACTCTTCTCCAAAATCATTTTTTGAACTGGCGCTCAGAGAAATCATCGAAGGCAATATGGATCTGGAACAAGTAACCGAAGAAGAATAACGCCCTCCTCGCTTTAATCCAATAAAACATTTTCAATAAAAACGGCTTTCGTGTTGTGACGCGAAAGCCAATGGACCTGCTCCGCTAAACGCATGTCACCAAGCGAAAGGCAGGCTTGATGCTTTCCTCGTACACAGGGTTGTAGCTTCTCAGGCAATAAATGAGCCAGTATCTTTCAAACAGATAAAACAGTTATCAACGTTTCTTTCTCAAACTAAAACTCCAGATAAAAAAAAGCCCGCCGAAAAATCGGCGGGCTTTCTTATAGAGCTAATGATGACTATTTAGGAAGCTCGTCACGCTTCATCTTCCCTTCGTCATACATTTTACGTGTACGCTTAGTCATCCATACCAACCAACCCTGGAAGCAGACAAAAACGACTGCCATGATGGGAGGCATATAGTACAGAGACGCAGGCAATGCCGGTTTTAGAATGGTGTAATACCAGGTAGAGATGGACATATGCTCATCCTTCTCTTTATCTCGACCTGCCCATTGCAGAAAACTAACCGGGATGAACTTCTCTGTAGGAATCTGAACATCAAATTCACCCTCAGTTTTCAAGTCCCGTTTGAACATGATCTTCACACGGCCTTGCTTATAAATGGAGTCTACAACCTGAACCTTACCTTCAGATTCTTTAGCAGACAAAGCATCAAATCCAAGTCCTACAAACTCCTCAACATCTACCTTCAGCTTGTAACCATCAGGCTTTGGAGCATTGGTTGCGTTGTAGTCTTGAGCCAGAAAATTGGCCTTCCAGATGTCCACTGGTTTCTTGGAGTCACCCATGATGAAATAGGGTTTTTCCGCACCGAACAGATCCTGAAGTTTCGCCGGCCATTGAATGGCGACTGCATCCGGGTATTCCGGATCTTGTGACATAAACCGCAAGTGATATTCAACCAGATAATAAACAGCATTATCCTCAGCACTCCAACGAGAAGTTACCCAGAGATCATCTGTTTTCGGATCAAAGTTACGTTTACCCCGAGTGATCTGACCCGCCATAGCAATATAATGCCGTTTCGGGTTATCTTTGATCTCCTCAGGAAAAGCAACTATCCTTGAGTCCGTATCTGGTGACTGCCAGCTTGGATCATCAATGTTCGGAGATACTTGGCCTTCCGTGTAAACAGACTGAATGAGAAAGTCCGGGATCGGTTTACTTGTCAAAGGATCGATATTCTTTCTTGGACAGAGAGAGTTAACGAACGCCGCGAGTTTCCAGCGATCTTCAACCGTAACCTGATCCTTGAAGTTTGGCATCGGAGTGCCGTTCAATCCGGTAGAAACAGTGCGCACAACATTGAAGGGATTGAAAGCATCACGTCGTGATCCACGGAAGTTCCAGCACTGTGTCCAGTCTGCCGCAACAATCGGGAAACCCCAGTCGTCTTTCATTGTAGGGTTACCATCACCCCGGCCTTCGCCGCCGTGACACTCAAAACACTTATTTTTCAGGAAAACTTCCTTACCGGCATCAATATCAGCTTGTGGAACACCCAAGTGATAAGGGCCTGTTGTACCCCACGGATTCGTGCCAAAATCCTGAACTGTGACTCCTTCGTCTTCAATATCGTTAAAGTCACGATCCTGAACCAGAGATTTAACAAACTGAACTACAGATACGATCTCATTATCTGATAAGAACTCACCCCAAGCCGGCATTGCCGAACCTTGCAGTCCGTTCTTAACAGTTTTGATCAAATCTGCTTCCATCGGGAGCTCTCCAGAATCCGTGGTACGGATTTTAAAAGTCCCCTGAATGAAGTTTCTGGGTCGGGTGAACAAGCGGTCAGCAGAAGGGCCATCTCCGCCCCCTTCAACCCCATGACACCAGACGCATCTTTTAAAATAGACCTTTTTACCTGTTTCCAGCATGTCTTTCTTGATCCCGTCCGGTGCTACGGCGAACACCGAAGTAGGAATCGCGATCAACGCCACAGCCAGAAAGGAAAAGATCAGGCGTTTGATATAGTTGGTATTCTTAGTCATTGTCATTCCCATATGTTTAGGTTTTAGTAACCGAAAATATTATTCAAGTTATTCTCCTAACCCTCAGAACCTTCAGTACCGAAAGTTCTTGGATGCCACCCTGTGTACCAATACTCAAACAGGATAACCTTCCAGATTTCTTCCGTATTTAAATGTTCCTCCCAGGGAGGCATCGCTGAAGACCATGGGGTCGACTCATTAGGCAGACCCGGTCCGCCTTTAGAAACCCGCCAAAATATGAAAGCTTCCTGCAACATGGCGATGGTACCCGGATCGATAAAGTTTGCCGGGGTCGGGTTGAACACATGAGAAAACATGCCCAGTCCATTCAACTGGTCACCATGACAGTAATGGCAGTTCTGGAAGAAAATCGTTCCGCCTTCCGTCACATACTTCATGTACTCGTTCTTATCCGCATCCAGGAACGGGAAACTATCTTTATAGTTATCCTGTTCATCAACACGGAAGGGGTTATTGGTAGACTCCAGTGGATAGGTCTTGCCATGCACTTTCGTGGTGGCAGGAGGCGCGGGATGAACCGTCCTCAATTCCACAGGCTCCTGATACGAAGGATAGATCGTATTATACGTTGCAAAGCCTACCAGAATCGGCATAGCCGTTAACGCGATGATCTGCGCAAACTTGTATTCACCAACAATCGTTTTAACAATTGGCTTCCTGAATTCTCTGAAAGTCTCTGGGTCCTGACTGACAAACAGAAAGGTACCGATCGACCACATCACCATGTAGGTGATGAACAGAGTCCATGGAATTGGTGGATACAAGATGAACTTGTAAAAGTAAAAACCCAGTCCCCACACAAACAAGGCCGTCATTGCAATCGGCGGCTTGAGTCTGAGAATCAAGTTAGTAATGATCAAATAGGCTACGAATATCAAAAAGTAAACGTACCTATTCAAAACCCAGCCGATTTCCTTCGGTGTGAAGATAGGAAATATGGCGTTATGAAACACCGCCAGGCCGACAACAAACACTAAAAAACTGATTAATCCTTTGTTCATTGCTCTCTCCTATTAACTGCCAGCCGGAGCTTCGGTCTGACTAATAAAGTCTACAAGCTTGTCGAGAGCCTGAACTGAAAGCATCTCTGAGAAGGTTGTAGGCATTAAACCATCCGGGAAGGCTTCTCCCGCTTCTTCATTAAAGACCACGTATGCACTCGGGTTCAAAATAGACTCCCTGACATACTCTCTGGTATTGGTCGCTTTACCCTTATAGTTAGGGTCCTTGATGCGATTCGGAGCATTGGTCTTCTCATGAAGCTTCGGCCCCAACTCACCCATAGCACCCTCAATTCCAGGAATAGTATGACAAAGCGGACAACCTAATGTATTGATCATGGCCTGGATATCTTCATTGCCAGTGACAAATACAGGTCTATCCTCATCTTCAGCAGGAGCCTCAGCCACTGCGCCACCCGTATTACCCGCATCATCCTGCGGCAACGGAACAGTCACAGAGGCAAACTCACCCGGCGTATCTTTGGACTGCAGATAAGCCACAACGGCATTCACTTCAGTACGGCTCAAGCTTATCGGTGGCTTGGTGATAACCGGCATGGGGCTTTTTGTATCGCCATCCTTACCAAAACCTTCCACCACATAACAGGTCGGACACATCAGAGATTCACGAAGATAATCTTCACCCGTCAGCTCGTCCGGTCCATGTTGTCGCCTGTATTCCTCAGGAATATCAGCCGGGGAACCCTTCACAATACCCGCTGCAGGCTCTGTTTCGCCGATCGCCATCGGGCTTGTCTTGTAACGATCCTCTTTAACCCGCGTATGACTTCTCTCCTCAACTCCAAACAAATTCGGACACCGGCCCATGTTATCACCCGGATCAAAGGTGTGACACAGAGGACACTGCCCTTTACCGATTGATTTCTGACCCGCCACCTGTTTGGCGCCAAAAATAATAACCCGGCCCATTTCAGTAAACTCTTCCATGGTCAGATCACCTACAACCGCCGCTTCTTTCGGCGGTGGGTCACTGCGCTGTTGCGGCAACCAG
>JACNKA010000095.1 GCA_014382285.1 Nitrospinota bacterium
GCGGCGCGTGAAGTGAAAAAAATTGAGGAAAATACCAAAAGGAGCGCTGACGATCAAGCCCGAAGACTCATTACAATGGCCGTCCAGAGGCTTGCTTCAGATCATGTGGCGGAAAGTACCGTTTCGGTGGTGGAACTGCCCAGCGATGATATCAAAGGAAGAATCATTGGCCGGGAGGGAAGAAATATACGTGCCTTGGAGCAAGCCACCGGGATTGATTTAATTATAGATGATACCCCTGGTGCGGTAGTGTTGTCGGGGTTTGACCCGATTAGACGGGAAGTGGCCCGCCGTGCTCTGGAGAAGCTGACCCTCGATGGACGGATTCATCCGGGCCGAATAGAAGACGTTGTCAACAAGTGTAAGAAGGAAGTCACGCAGCAAATTCAAGAAGCGGGTGAACAGGCTGTTTTAAATGTTGGTGTCGATAATGTTCATCCAGAAATGGTCAAGTTATTGGGGCGACTCAAGTACCGGACGAGTTATACGCAGAACGTTCTCGAACATGTGCAAGAAGTGGCTTTTGTGTGTGGCGCTATTGCTGGAGAACTGGGTTTGAATGTGGCTCTGGCTAAGCGGGCAGGGTTGCTGCACGATATCGGCAAGGCTATCGACCATCAGACCGATGGAACGCATACTCAATTGGGAGTCGATATCGGGAAACGCTACAATGAACATCCTTTTGTCATCAACGCGATAGCGGCCCATCACGAAGATGAAGAGGCCGAATCTCCTTATGCTGTTTTGGTGGCGGCTGCCGATACTATTTCTGCCTCCCGGCCTGGTGCCCGGAGGGAAATGTTGGAAACCTATATCAAGCGCATGACCCAACTGGAAGAAATTGGTGACTCATTCAAAGGGGTTCAAAAAACCTTTGCTATTCAGGCGGGTCGTGAAGTGAGAATCATTGTTATGCCCACAGGCGCGAACGATCAGGAGGCCAGTATTCTGGCCAGGGACGTGGCAAAGAGAATTGAAAAAGAGGTGACCTATCCGGGAGAAATTAAAGTCACGGTGGTTCGTGAAACCCGATTTACGGAGTTTGCCCGGTAATAAAGATGTTTGTGTGACCTACCAGATTATGCCCGGAATTATTTTTGGGTACACCGCTCCGGGTTTCCCGGAGCTTCTCCACAACATAATAGAATTGGCATCGCATGGAAGATTCAGGACAGCTGGTTAAACTCAGGCGCGAAAAACTCGATGAACTTCGTGGTATGGGAATTAGCCCGTACATAAACCGATTTCATATAAATACCACCCTGTCTGCTCTGGTGGAAAAGTATTCCGAAAAGTCTAAAGAAGAACTAGATGAGAAAAGTTCGGAATATATAACCGCCGGACGGATGATGAGTCGGCGTAAGCACGGCAAGACCACGTTTGTGAATATTAAGGACGCGTCTGGAGATATTCAGGTTTTCATCAATAAGACTTCGCTGGGCGAAACCGCTTACGAAATATTTAGCAAGTTTGACGTTGGCGATATCATTGGCGTTGAGGGCAGAATTTCAAAAACCAAAACGGGTGAGTTGACTCTATTCGCCAGCAAGGTGACTCTGCTTTCCAAATCACTTCTTCCGCTGCCTGAAAAGTGGCACGGACTTAAGGATGTTGAGCTTCGCTACCGGCAACGGTATGTGGACCTGATCGTCAACCCGGAGGTTAAAAAAGTTTTCGTTGCCAGAAGTCGTATGATTCAGGCGTTACGCGATTATCTGAACGAACGTCAGTATCTGGAGGTGGAGACCCCGATGATGCAGTCGATACCGGGAGGAGCCACAGCAAAACCCTTTAAGACCCATCACAATGCGCTGGATATGGAGTTGTTTCTTCGTGTCGCTCCCGAGTTATACCTGAAAAGGCTGGTGGTGGGTGGTATCGAAAGGGTTTATGAGATCAACAGGAATTTCAGGAATGAGGGGATATCCACCGAACATAACCCCGAGTTTACCATGGTGGAATTTTACACCGCTTACTCCGACTACAATGACCTGATGGACCTGACAGAAGATTTGTTTCGTTATCTTTGTGACCGGGTATTTCCTGAAAACAATTACCAGTTTCCTTATACTTCGCAAGAAGGGGGAGAAACCCGGGAAGTGACGATAGATTTTTCTCAGCCGTTCAAGCGTTGCACATTCCGGCAGTCGCTGATAGAAATTGGTGGAGTCGATGAGGAGATTCTCAATGACCCGCAAAAAGCGGTGGCGTTTGCTTTGGAAAAGAAGGTTTCTATCGAGAAGAAAGATCATCATGTGAAAATTCTCGCTAAACTATTTGATCATTTTGTCGAACCCAAGCTTGTTCAGCCTGTATTCATCACCGATTACCCTATTCAACTTTCACCGCTTTCCAAGAAAAAAGAAGACGATCCTGGTCTGGTGGAGCGGTTTGAATTGTTTATTGGCAGAAAAGAAATTGCTAACGCCTACACCGAGTTGAACGACCCGATAGACCAGAAACAAAGATTTGAAGAACAAGTCGCAGAACGTCAAGCGGGTGATGAAGAAGCCCATTGGATGGATCACGACTTTATCCGAGCTCTGGAGTATGGCATGCCTCCCACGGCTGGGGAAGGCATAGGGATTGACCGATTGGTCATGTTGTTGACCAATAGCCCGTCCATAAGAGATGTTATTCTTTTCCCGCAATTAAAAAAAGAATCTTGATTCGGGAAAGCAAACCGGTCATTTATTGATTCGTTCCTGATATGTCCTACGAACTTTTTGTTAGCCTTCGCCATTTAAAGGCCAAGCGTACCCAGAAATTTATTTCTCTCAACACTTGGATTTCCGTTGGCGGGGTTGCCCTCGGTGTCATGGCATTGATCGTGGTCATTGCCGTCATGTCCGGGTTCAGCAAAGACTTGCGGGATAAAATTCTGGGAACCAATAGTCATGTCGTGGTCACCAATATCACCCGGACGGGCATGGATGATTACGAAGCCATCATTAAAAAAATAACGCAAACAGAAGGCGTGAATGCCGCCGCTCCATTTATTCTGAGTCAGGTGATGCTGACCTACGGGAACAATAGTACAGGGGTTGTGGTTCGAGGCGTGGACCCGGACCGGGAGGCTGGAGTTTCTGATCTTGAAAAAAACCTGGTAGAGGGAAGTTTGAAAATGCTGGATGATCCGGAAACTTTTCCCGGAAAACCGCGCCGGGCCGGGATCATTCTGGGTAAGGAGTTGGCGCACCGGCTGGGGGTGCAACGCGATGATGCTGTGTCGATGATTTCCCCTGCATCGAGAGTGACACCCATGGGTCTGATTCCCAAAATTAAATTGTTTCAAGTGGTGGGTTTTTTTGAGTCGGGAATGTTCGAATACGATTCTAATCTGGCTTTTGTATCCATGCACGCGGCGCAGAAATTTTTCTCCATGAAGGGAAAGGTCAGTGGCATTGAGATCAGGGTGAATGATATTGAGAGGGCAGATCAGGTGGCCAAAGAAATTCAGGTTCATCTTGGGTTCCCTTATTACGCAAGAGACTGGATGCGGATGAATAAAAATTTGTTTTCCGCACTCCGCCTGGAAAAAATTGTGATGTTCATCATCCTGATCCTGATTATTTTGGTGGCTGCCTTTAATATTGTCAGCACCTTGTTTATGGTGGTGATGGAAAAGAGCAAGGAAATCGCTATTCTGAAGTCCATGGGGGCTTCTCGATCCAGCATTATGAAAATATTCAGCTTCCAGGGCCTGATCATTGGCATCACTGGAACGGTGATCGGTTGTATTGGTGGTTTTACTATTGTGCCGAACCTGAATGAGATAGTCGGTTTTATCGAAACTCTTTTTGGTATCACCGCTTTTCCCAGTGATGTCTATTATCTGGACAAGCTCCCGTCTGAAATCGAGTATTTCGATTCGTTTCTCATCGTTATCTTTTCGATTGTCATTTGTTTTTTGGCCTCACTATACCCGGCCTGGAGAGCATCCCGGATGGACCCTGTGGAAGGTCTCCGCTATGAGTGATTTGAATTCTGACACGACAGAAAGAAAATGCCTGATAGAAGCGGTTAATGTTGATAAAAGTTATTCGACTAAACGCGAGGTGATTCACGTTCTTGCCCAGACGAGTCTTCAGGTTTTTTCCGGGGAAGTGTTGGGAATTGTCGGTGCGTCAGGAGTGGGCAAGAGTACTCTTCTCCATGTTCTGGGAGGACTCGACAAGCCGTTAACGGGAAGCGTTCAGTTTAAAGGAAAAGATATTTATAAACAGTCCAACGGTTATTTGGAAAAATTTCGCAATGCCAATATTGGTTTTGTGTTCCAGTTTTTCAATTTGCTGCCCGATTTTTCCGCTTTGGAAAATGCAATGTTCCCAGCTCTCATCCGCAATCAGGACAGGCGCCTGGCTAAAGAGCGAGCCGAATACCTGTTGTGCGAAGTGGGCATGAAGGATCGCATGCACCATAAGCCCGGAGAACTTTCAGGAGGCGAAAGCCAGCGCGTAGCCCTTGCCAGGGGGCTTGTCAATCAACCGGATCTGCTTTTAGCCGATGAGCCAACGGGGAACCTGGACTATCATGCCAGCGACCAGTTGATAGAATTGATCCGAAAATTGAATCAGGAGTTTAACCAGACTTTTGTAATTGTTACACACAGTCAGAGAGTCGCCAAGAGGCTGGACCGGGTGATGGAACTGGTTGATGGAAAAGTTGGCCCCATCAGTCAGAATCTGGTCATTTAAAGCCGGATTGAATTTTAAAAGAAAGGGAAACCATGAAGCTGGAAAAGATCGCTGAATTGGTTGGCGGAAAATTAAAAGGTGATGGCTCGCTTGAGATATCGGGAATTCGGGGTGTTGAGCAGGCCGGGGCAGGGCATATTACTTTTCTCAGTAAAAAACTGTTCCTCGAAATATTGAATCGCTCTAAGGCTTCAGCTGTGTTGGTGAAGGAAGAGATGGACAGCCCTGTTTGCCAGATTATTGTTGCCAGTCCCGAGCTTGCTTTTGCCCGTTTGCTGAGGGAGTTTCACCCCGAGCCACAACCCAAACCAGGTATTCATGACCGGGTGGTGGTGGGCAAAACCCTTAAACTCGGCGAAGAGGTCACTTTGTCCGCAGGAGTGTGCATCGGGGATGATGTGGAGATTGGCGATCATGTCCATTTATATCCGGGAGTGGTTGTTGGTGATCGGTGCCGGATTGGAAGCCATACGATTCTGCACCCTAACGTCACGCTTTACCGCGATACAGAACTGGGGAGCCGCGTGATCCTTCATGCGGGAGTCGTGATCGGAGCGGATGGTTTTGGTTATACCCTCGATGAAAAAGGAGCGCATTATAAAATCAGCCAGATCGGCCGAGTGGTGATTGAGGACGATGTTGAGATTGGGGCAAACAGTTGTGTAGATCGAGCGGCTATGGGCGTCACGCTCATCAAACAGGGAACAAAAATAGATAATCTGGTTCAGGTGGCTCATAACTGTACGGTGGGGGAACATTCCATTCTGGTTGCTCAGGTGGGGCTGGCCGGAAGCTGTACCTTGGGTCATCATGTGGTGCTTGCGGGGCAGGTGGGTGTTGCCGATCATGTCACGCTTGGTGATCAGGTCACTCTCACAGCTCAATCGGGTACGTTTCGCAGTATTGAAAGCAACAATGTTTATGGGGGACATCCTGCTGTTCCTCTGGGCGAGTGGAAAAAATATGTGACCATTTTGCCAAAACTTCCGGAACTGGCCCGAAAAATTCGTGATCTGGAAGCTCGATTAAATGAAATTGAAAAAAATCCCTCCTCCCGCTAGAATACTTATATCCATGCTGTTCTTACAGAAACTGCTAATACTTTTATTTAAAGTTTAAACATTATGTTTATATTTCGCGGACGGGTTTTGATCCTGATCTTTTTGTATGTTTTTACCTTGGGGGCTACTTCCGGGGCGATGTCCGAGACGGCTGTCGAGAAGTACATTCAAAAAAAACTCAAGCGCAACGACAAGGTTCTCCGGATTAACGAAAAGAATCTGGGCGATTCGGGTTTGGCTGTTTTAGCCCAATCTCCATTAGTTCGTTCCGTCGCGACTCTGGTTTTGTATAAGGTCAACATCAGTGATGAAGGCATTCGTGCTCTGGCCGAATCTCCCAACCTGAAAAGCCTGGAGGCTTTGTATCTGGAACATAATTTCATAACCGACAAGGGAGTGGAGATCATTTCCAACTCAGGAACTTTTTCAAACCTGAAAATTCTCAACCTTCACCATAATCAGGTCACCGATGTGGGCGCGAAGGCCATTGCGGATTCGGATACCTTGACTCAATTGACGGAGTTGAATCTGAACTATAATTTGATCAATGGGCCAGGAGCGGTTGAACTCACGCATTCAAAAAAATTGCGTCAGCTTCATAGCATTGAATTGGCCTATAACCCTATTGAGAAAAGCGGAAAACAGGCTTGGAAGCGTTTTCAGCTAATGGAATGGTTTAAAGATCTCCACCGCAATAACCGGTTGAATCAGGTGGGGGAGGCGATGATTGGAGATTTTGGGGTTATGGTATTGCTGGACTTTCCTTTTGTGTCAGAGTTGGAGACCTTGGATTTGAAGAATAACAGTTTGACCGATGAGGCGGTGATTGCTCTTTCGCAGTCTAAAAAAATCAAAAGTTTGGTTTCCTTGAATCTTTCTGAGAATAATGTTACGGACGCGGGTGCCCAGGCGCTGGCAAGGTCCGAAAACCTTGAAAGACTGAAGGTGTTAAATTTAAACTTTAATCGTATCGGAGATGTAGGAGCCAAGGCGATAGCTGAGTCTCCGCGTCTGGCAAATCTCGAATCCCTGAAGCTGGGGCAGAATAAAATTGGTGTCGAAGGAGCCCGGGCGCTGAATGAGTCTGAAAATCTCAAAAACTTGATTCATCCTGTTTTCGGTTTCTACTAATATTTTCAAAACGCTCGGCTCTAAGTATGGGGACGGTGGATGGAAGTAAATTTTTATTTATGGTAAAATACGAAAATCCTACTATAAAACCTTTATTTTAAATATGGTACAGATTCTAGAATTTGAGCGCGATATTTTTGCACTGGAAACACAGATCCACGATCTGGTTTCCATGTCGCATATGTATGACAGTGTTGGAGACATCACGCATGAGATTGCAAAGCTCAAAAAAAAGCTGCGCAGGATGAAGCATGATGTGTACTCCAACCTGAAGGGCTGGGATAAAACCTTGGTAGCGAGACATCCCGACAGGCCTTACACGCTGGATTATCTGAATCTGATCTTTGATGGCTTTTTCGAGCTTCACGGTGATCGCCACGGAGGCTATGGCCCTTCGATTGTTGCAGGGCTGGCAAGGTTTGGTGGTCGGTCTGTGATGGTAGTGGGGCACCAGAAGGGAAGAGAGAACAAAGAAAAAATAAAACGAAACTTTGGTATGTCCCAACCGGCGGGATATAGAAAGGCCCTTCGATTAATGCGAATGGCGGAAAAATTTAATATCCCCATTATCACTTTTATTGATACACCGGGAGCTTATCCGGGCGTTGATGCCGAAGAAAAGGGGCAGTCTGAAGCGATAGCCACTAATATGTTTAGTATCATCCAGTTGGAGGTTCCCATAATTTGTGTGGTGATAGGGGAGGGTGGGTCTGGTGGAGCTTTGGCAATTGGTGTGGGTGATCATATTATGATGCTGGAGCATTCTGTCTATTCGGTGATTTCCCCCGAGGGTTGTGCTTCCATTCTTTGGGGGGATAAAGGCAAAATTCCTCAGGCGGCTGACGCCTTGTGCATCACGGCGAAAGACCTTTTGAAGTTTAAAGTGATTGATGAAGTTATTCACGAACCTCTTGGCGGTGCCCACCGCAATCATAAGCAGGCTGCGATACGCCTGAAAAAATCCCTTAGAAAAAACCTTGAAAGTTTGACTCAGATTCCTTTGAGCGAGTTGATTCGGTTGCGAGAAAAGAAATTCCGCGAATTGGGAAAAGTTGCCGAAGAGGGTGCCTGAGCCCAGAATAAAAATATTACAATTTGCCGGCGGCTCTCGGCTAGAGATGAACCTGTTGTCGAAACAGTTGCGCGTATTCCGAGTCGGTGGCGATCAGGATATCGTGAACCCCGGTTTCAACCAGCTTCCCTTGTTTCATGACCAGAACACGGTCTGCCCCTTCCAGAGTTGACAGGCGATGCGCAATGATCAAAGTGGTGCGCCCTGCCATCAACGTGTCGAGAGCTTGCTTGATGTGACTCTCGGTTTCAGTGTCTACCGATGATGTGGCTTCGTCCAGAATCAGGATCGGCGGATTTTTCAGAAAAGTGCGGGCAATGGCGATGCGGTGCTTTTCCCCTCCCGAAAGTTTGACTCCCCGTTCCCCGACCAGAGTGTCGTAGCCATCCGGAAGATTTTTTATAAATGGATCGGCGTGTGCCGAGACAGCGGCTGAAACGATCTGCTCCCGGTTAGCTTCGATATTTCCGTAAAGAATATTATCTGCTACGGTGCCATTGAACAGGAAAGGATCTTGTGCGACCAACCCGATTTGTTCGCGAAGATAAGCAAGCTTCAGGTCTTTTATTTTGTGACCATCAATGAGAATGGACCCAGATTGGACATCATAAAACCGCATGAGCAGTTTAACCAAAGTGGATTTCCCGCTCCCGGTATGTCCGACCAGAGCCATCTTTTCTCCGGCGCTGATAGTGAGGTCAATTTCCTGAATGGCGGGTTTCTCTGGGATATATGAAAAGTTCACCCGATCAAATTGAATCATACCCCTGACATTAGTTGAAGGGAGAATCGCATGGGGTGCCTCTCGCACCTCGGGCACAGTATCGATGATCTCGAACAATCGTTCGCCGGAAGCCAGTGCGTGTTGAAGCATGTGATTGACGGAATGCAATTGGTTGATCGGAGTGTAAAACAATGCGAGGTAGCCGATGAAGGCAACTAAAGAACCAACGGTGATATCCCCGACCTGCACCAGCCCCACTCCATACAGGAGAATTAGAACCGTGCCAAGAGAACCGAGGAACATCATCGTCGGGGAGTAGAAAGCCCAAAGCCGCATGACTTCCAACGTCCCATCGCAATAATCCCGGCTGCGTTTTTCAAATTGTTTGATTTCATGGAGCTGGCGGTTAAAAGAAAGTGTTTCGCGGATGCCGGAAATAGAGTCCTGTAGCTTGGCGTTCATTTTTGCGGCCCGTTTACGCACAACGTGATACTGGTGGTGGGCTTTAGCGGTATAGACCCATGCACCATAAACTAGAAAAGGAATGGGGAACAGGGCCACCATTGCCAGTTTCCAGTGCATATAAAAAAGTATGACGGAAATTCCGATCAGGGTCAGGATCGCGGTCACGACTTGTTCCACACCATCAATGAAAATTCTTTCGACATAGTTCACATCATCGTTGGCACGAGACATCAGTTCGCCCGTCGAATGGTTTTCAAAATAGTTCAAGGACATATTTTGCAGGGCACGATACACGTCTGATCTTAAGTCGAACACTACATTCTGTTCGACTTTGTTGTTGATCATGATGCGTCTATGATTGGTGAAGTTCCGCGTCAGGTAGATGACGGCCAAACCGGCAATCGGGCCATATATCCATAAGGATTCTTTTCCATCTACCAGGCTGTCGACAATAACTTTGATCAGCCAGGGTGGGACGAGATCCAGAAACGTGGTGGCGATGGCTAATAGTAGCGTCGTCGCCACCCCTCTTTGATAAGGCTTTAAATAACTCAGTACTCTTGCAAGAGATTTCATGGTTTCGAGGTTGGGACTGCTATAATTAAAAAAGCCTCTAATAAATGTCCAAGCACAAAGCCTTGAACGATTAGAGGTGTTGCTAATATTATATAGAGTAACCTGCACAATACGAAAAGGTTTTTGGGGGAAAAATGGAATACAGGAAGTTGGGAAGCAGTGATCTTAAAGTGTCGGTAATAGGGTATGGTGCCTGGGGAATAGGCGGAGCGCCCTTCTGGAACAATGAAGGTGATAAAAAATCGTTGGACTCCATCAAAAAGGCCTATGACCTGGGGATTAATTTTTTTGATACGGCCCCGGTTTATGGTTTTGGTCATTCTGAGGAACTGATTGGCAAAGCCCTGAAACCGGTGCGGGATAAGGTGATTCTTGCTACCAAATGTGGACTGCGTTGGGGAAAAAAATCCTTAAGTTCACTTCGCAAGGACGCCAGTAGAAATTCTATTCTGGAAGAAATTGACCAGAGCTTGAAACGGCTGGATACGGATGTGATTGACCTTTATCAGGTTCACTGGCCCGATGTGGAAACAGACCAAAAAGAGACGATGGAAACTTTGTTGGAGATTCAGGAGAAAGGCAAGATTCGCCATATCGGGGTCAGTAATTACTCGGCGGAACAGATCAAGGATTGTCTTCAATACGGGAAAATTGTTTCACTGCAACCGGAATTCAGTTTGCTGGCGCGAGATATTCAGAAGGATACCGTTCCCATCTGCCTGGAAAACGATATCGGGATCATCGCCTACAGTCCTTTGTCGTCAGGAGTTCTGACCGGCAAGTATGACAAAAATACCAAGTTCAAGGATTGGCGGAGCAAGGGAATCATTGGCACTTTTTCTGGTGAAGGCTTTGTTAAGAATATTGAAAAAGTGGATCAGTTAAAAGAAATTGCTGATGCAGAGGGAAAAACCTGTGCTCAGACGGCGATCAACTGGGTATTGAGGCAGGAGGGGCTCACAACAGCTCTGGTGGGAGTGAAAAATTCCGCTCAGGTGAAAGAAAACCTGAAAGCAGTGGGTTGGCAACCGTCCCCTGATAACTGTGAAAAAATAGAAAAGGTTTTTGAACTGAGTTGATTTGGTCGGGCGGTCAGGGAGCTACCTCTTTCTGGTTTTCAGCTTCCACTATCTGGGCCAGCTCATTAGCGTTTCTCTGAACCTTTTCGATCAATATACCCATGGAGGTGGATTGGGGTTCAAGTTGGTCCAGAGCCTGGTTCATGTTTTGGATTCTTTCGTTAAAGCTGGCACTCGATGTTCCGCTCAATTTTTCATCGAGAGCAAGAATTTCCTCGTGAAGCTTTTTTTCCAGCATGATGAGAGTATGATTCACCTGTCCTTGCAGCAGACGGATATGCGATTCGAGGTTTCGATGTTGGGCCCTTTGCAGGGTCTGGTTGGTATAGATGAAACCGAAGAGCAAAACCGCGAGACCGGTATAGAAAAGAATTTTGAGTGTGGTGGTGTCACTCGCTCTTTTTTTCAGGTTTTTCCGGATGTCTTCCAGTTCCGAGGCAAAGTTTTCCGGGGTTTGTGCGTTTTCTTGCTGAGGCGTCTGTTTGCTTTCTTTGTTATCCATATTTCAAGTCCGCATATTGCATGAGTGTTATCTGATTATAGAATTAACCCCCCTCAATCCCCCTTATCAGGGGGGAATTGATCGTCCCCCTGATAAGGGGGATTGAGGGGGTTGCTCTAATGTTTGAATGCTGAAACAATACCGTGTCGCGTTTATTTTTATCGGGAAAATATTACCTTCCCAGATACTCCAAGTATAACCGAATGAGCGAATTACCATAAAATAATGTGATCAGGGTGCCTGCGGCTAAAAAAGGGCCAAATGGGATCAAGCTTTTCCTCGATTTTTTTTGTACGGCGATCTGGAACAGGCCAACCAGTGATCCTAGAAACGCTCCGATAAAAATTACCAACAGCACTTTTTGCCAGCCCAGAAAAGCACCGGCTGCTGCTATGTATTTAATGTCTCCTCCCCCCATTCCACCATTACTGAGCACTGCGAGCAAATAAAATAACCCACCACCTAGAAAAAAACCAAGCAGAGAGTCTGCGTAACCAATCGTATAGGTTCCTACTGCAAGCCCCAACACTATGCCTGGAAGCGTGATCACATCGGGAATGATCTGGTGCTCAATATCGATAGCTGTGATGACGACCAGTGTGGGAGCCACCACGGCATAAACCAGAAACTCAAAGGACGGCCCGAACTTGAAAAACCCAGCCAGTAGAAGAACGGCGGTCACCGTCTCGATAGCCGGATAAATCGGCGAAATACGTATGGCGCAGTCTCGGCACTTCCCACCCAGGACGATATAACTAATGAGTGGAATGTTATCCAGCGGGCGCACTGCCGACAAGCATGCCGGGCAATGCGATCCGGGAACGACCACAGATTCTTTTCTGGGCAAACGGTGGATACACACGTTGGCAAAACTGCCAATCGCCAGCCCAAAGCAGAATATTGCTCCAGCTAAAATAGGATAAGGAATTGCTTGAATAGACTCCATTCCTTGCTATTTGCCTCCATGGTCAAGGGTGGAGACTTTTAGAGTCTCATAAATAATATCGGTGGAAAATCCCCTTCGCTGAAGGTATTGGGCCAGTCGACGTGTTTTTTTTTCGGGTTCCAGTCCATGAAGGGAGGCCAGTTTTTTGTTGGCACAGGCCAAAGCAAGGTCTTGTTCTGGGTGAGAGTCGTAAAGGGTGTCCAAAGTCGTTTCAATGATGTGGGAAGAAACACCTTTTGCCGAAAGTTCATGGCGCAAGCGTATTTTGCCAAACTTTTTCACCTCAACACGCCACCGGCCCCATTCCATAGCGAAGCGGTGGTCGTTGATGTAGTTCAGTTTTTCAAGGTTCTGAAGGGTCGCCTGGATGATAGAAGGAGCATGCCCCTTTTTTTCCAGATACTGGGCAACCTCCTTCTTGCTTCGATCCCGATAAGAGAGGTGTTTGAATGCCTGGGATTTAGCGGTTTTGAGGACTTCTTGATCCGGCATCGGACTTTATTTTAAGTTCAGGAATTTTTTGCGGCTTTTTTATCTTTGGCTGAGGGTTCTTCTGTATTTTCCTCTGGCTTTGGCTCAGAAGCGGTCAGCCCAAGGGTTACTCGCAACCGTGTTTCAATTTCTGTTGCCATCTCCGGGTTGTCGAGCAAAAACTTTTTGGAGTTTTCACGGCCTTGCCCAATCCTGGTTTCGTTATAGGAGAACCATGTGCCACTTTTAGCGATGATATCGTGGGCCACGCCGAGATCGAGCAGATCACCGGTTTTTGAGATGCCTTTTCCGTAGATGATATCGAACTCAACCTGGCGAAAGGGCGGGGCTACTTTATTTTTCACTACCTTGACCCGGGTGCGGTTGCCGATGACATTTTCTCCATCCTTCAAGGCCGCAATGCGACGAATATCCATACGGACGGAAGAATAAAATTTAAGTGCGTTTCCGCCAGTGGTTGTTTCGGGGTTGCCAAACATCACTCCAATTTTCATGCGTATCTGGTTGATGAATATCAGGCTGGTTTTGGATTTGTTAACCACACCCGCCAGTTTGCGCATGGCCTGAGACATCAACCGGGCTTGCAGTCCCATATGGGAATCGCCCATATCTCCATCGAGTTCTGACTTGGGAACGAGGGCCGCCACGGAGTCAACGACGATGACATCTACCGCACCACTGCGAACAAGAACCTCTACGATTTCCAGTGCTTGTTCTCCGGTATCGGGTTGGGAGAGAAGCAGGTCATCGAGATTAACACCGAGGTTGCCAGCATATTCCGGATCCAAAGCGTGTTCTGCGTCAATGAATGCCGCAACGCCGCCGGTTTTTTGTGCTTCCGCTATGATATGGAGCGTTAAGCTGGTTTTTCCTGAACCTTCCGGGCCATAAATTTCAATGACTCGGCCTCTGGGAACTCCACCGACACCCAAAGCGTGATCCAGAGAAATGGAGCCGGTGGGAATGACCTGAATTCCTTTAAGGCTTTCGGCTTTGCCCAGTTTCATTATGGAACCTTTGCCGAATTGTTTCTCGATTTGAGTGAATGCCAGTTCCAGTGCTTTATCTCTGTCGTCCGAGCCCATCATGTCTCCTTGTCAATTTCAGTTTGCGAACCGACGGCATTATACCTTTATCCGGGGTGGGCGAATCAATTTTATAAATTTATTTTCTGAGTGCCCGTTTAAGGGGACGTGGTTAGATTTTAGGAGGGTTTGTTTTCAATGACTTATGGCAAGACCCGTTATTGATCTGTCCTGTTCTGTAGAGTTATGGAGCAACAATACCTGCTAAAATTAAAGATTTAACCCACTGCGAACCCGTTCAAGTTTCTAATTGGGGTTGTTACAAATTGTATTAGCTTTTGTATCGTAAAAACTCTTTGGTTAGCGTAGCCGCTGTGAGCCAAGAAACGAAAGCGATCAGCAAGTGCTGTAATACCGCACTTTAGTACCATTTTGGGACTAATACTTATTTCTAGATCATGGAATTAGTGAATAGTGATAGTCATTACTTGATAGTTGATCATTAAGAAAAAGTAGTCGTGGCTAAAAGGTCGGTTAAACGGGAAAGAAAAAACTCGTATAAGAGCCCGACCTTCTTGTTACACTTGTGGTCAGAGTGAACCGGAACCCTTTATGCCGGGAAAGGCCACCCTTGCGTCAGAATTGAAAAATTTTTAACCCTTTTATCAAGGAATTTCTGTTAAATAACTTTCCGCCCAGGCAAAGCATGAACATGCTTTCCTCTTGAACCTGTTGAATGGTGGGGACAAAAAACTCAACATTCTTTTTGAAAGTATCCAAGTTGGATATCGGATCAGTCAGTGAGTTCACTAAATAAGTGTCTTTAAAAAAATCATTATTTAAAAGTCCGGTGTCAAATGTTTCACCAAGGGAATTGAAAAAAGCTGATGTAGTATGTTTTGTGCCATAATCATTGATCGCATTAAATATGACAAGCTGGGAAGCCTCCTTTTTAATACCTACTAAGTCAATATTTCTATCCGCACAAGCGAAAAAGGTTTTCTCACATTGCAATCGGAGCCCCTGCTGTTCGTTAAAATTTTCACATGGTACCCCGTAATTACCGAAATACCCAGCCGATGAAAGAGCATTGTGGTTAAGGTTAATCGAGGTGCTTTCCTTAATAACCATTTTAAAAATATTAACCTCAGAGGGGCGGACGCCGCCATTAACAAAGCTTGCAACCAATTTAAAATCTCCAAGATCCAGGATGGGCTTGATTTGAGCAGAATCCCTAAAAGCCCTAGAAAGCGGGACTGATTTTTCGTCAGATTTAGGCGTTACATAATAAATTCCTGTTAGTTTACCACCCTCATAAATATTTTTAGTTTGTTGTCTGATAAAATCTCCAAAATAAAATTCGGAAAGGGTCTCGTACGTTGTCGAAATGATCAGATCATTTGGAGAGCTGTTAGCTTTCAAATAATGTAGAGTTGACTCATAAGGATTCCCAGATTCCGCATTGGTGTTTTTATATTTACCCCAGGAAAAAAAAGAAAAATATAAGATTAGAATAATTGTCAGCAATGGGAATGAGTATCCATAAGGATTTGAAGGGAGACGCTTTGCGATGATTTGGGTCGCAGAATCAAGTCCATAAGCCCAAAAAATACAAATGAACGGTAGCAAATATACAGAAGACCGCATTGGAATCCATTTACCGCTGAAAATATAAATCCCTGCCGTAACAATAAAAAGCCCCAGAAATAAAATGGGCAAGAGATTTTTATCACGAAAAAGTTGAAGCCAGCCGAGCGTAAAAAAAGTCAGGGACATTAACCATATCACTAATGGGTAGCGGAAAAGCTCTGATGCAGGGTCGTCCAGATATCGATATCCAAGAAACGCCGAGAAAAAATCTGGAAGGGCAATTAAATTAATTGGTTTTCCTCCAAAATCATCCAAAGGAGCAGTTATGATTTTATAGTCAACTTTGAAAACGATAAAAAGAACAAAAATAGAAAAAATCGAGGAAAACACAAATAAATGTTTTATATTGATATTTTTAAAAAGCTTTAAATGATCTTGAAAGTAAGAAAAATGTTCAAGCAACCTTAGAACCCACACCACGGAAAGAAACACAAAGAAAAACATCAAGGCTGAAATGGTTGCCGCATAACAAGCCAAAAGGGATATAAGAAGCCCTAACCATAGGCCGAACTGCTTTTTTCTTTCAAACATAAGCCACAACAATGCATAACTGCAAACTGCAAAGAAAAACAGGGACGGATATCCCCTTAATTCGTGCGAATAGTGAATGAAGAATGGATTGAGGAACAGAAAACTCAGGGCCAGAGTTGCCACTCTGAATGAATTAACTGTTTTGCATACAAAATAAAAAAGAATGCCCCCGCTCAGCACGGAAAAAAGAATTACCGGGAGTCTCCAACCAATTCCATTTTTTCCAAAAATCCAAAGAGACGCCTTTGCCAAGTAAATAGTGAGAGAATGGACCGGGTATTGAAAATAAAGTTCGAACCTGTTTTGAAATGATGTGTTTGTAAAATGAAAGAAATATCTCCCTTCGTCCACATGCAAAGGAATGAGGTTAGCGTAAAAAAATAAAGAATAAACATTGCCCGCCAGAATTATCAGCACGGTTCCAAAAAATGCGGCTTTGAAGGTCTTATTATGAAATGTCATGTTTTAGTATGGTCAGCGAGGGCAGTGTCATAATAAGATTATCGGATAAAACTAACCCAAGGTTTAGGATTTTAGGTCTATTTGTCAGAGGATCCGTAAAATTTCATCGATGCGTTTATCAGAACTGTCCCGGCTGGTTTGCAGTAATTCATTAACTGTGGGCAGAGGCACGGTGACTAAAAAGATCTGGTACGAGAACAAGCCTGGAAAAATTTTAATCAAACTCTGGTTGATGACTATTAATATTCGGCTGATAAAATTATCTCCAATGGCTAATGGGTAGGGAGCCGGTACCCCAATGGATTTGGTGATTTTAAACCCTGCCTGTTTGAATATTGCCCTGATTGTACTGAAAGTAAATAACCGCCGATGGCCCAGGTCCAAGATCCCGCGGGCTCCATAATTGAACCCGCCCAGTAGAAGTTGCAGGCGCACCGTAAACCATCCTATATTGGGGACCGAAACAATTATCTTTGGAAGTTTCCCCTTGGACAGCTTTCTGATGTTATAGACAAACTCTTCTGGGTTCTCCAAATGCTCCAGAACATCTAAAAGAAGGATGTAGTCGAATTGATCGACGGGGATAGGGGCTTCGGCGTCATTCAGGTTTATTTGGGTGAATTTAATAAGTTTGTCCCTCCCTTGAGAGTCTTCGCTGTCAATGGCTTCCACTCTACATCCTTTTTTGACAAGCTCTATTCCGACCAGGGACTCTCCGCATCCTATATCTAGAACCGTGGAATCGTTTTTGACCTCTGCAATAGCGTACTCATGGGAAGATGGATAACCTCTTTTAAGTGTATATTTTTCCACTCCCCTGCGAATATCAAATTTTCTTTCATAAAACAGCGACACTTGATGAAGCCGGCTGTTTAGGGTTTGAAAAATAACATCCCATGCATATTTGACCCCCTTGAAATGGCGAATTTCATCTCCATAATAGGCAGGTATCGGAATTTCTCGAATGACGAATTTCCCGAGAATCAGTTGGATCAAGATTTCTGTGTCGAAATGAAAATCGTTGCTGTTCAACTCGAAGGGGATTTTTGACAAAGTCTGCACATTGTAAATCCTGTAACCGGAATGAAACTCAGAAAGCCGGGTCTTTAGAAGACTGTTCTGAATAAAAGTAAGAATTTTGTTTCCGAAAAATTTATATAAAGGCATGCCCTCCCTGAGTGCAGAAAACCCATCAAGCATTCTTGAGCCGATTACCACATCCGCCTTCTCACGAATAATGGTTGATATCATTTCATCGAGCCGTTCTGGGGCATACTGTCCGTCACCGTGTAACAGAACCACCAAGTCGAACCCGTTCTCAATGGCGTAGTGGTATCCTAATTTCTGATTTCCTCCGTAACCCTGTTTTTCCGGGTTGAAAAGAACCTTTATATTAAGAGACTTGAACTGGGTCAGGTTTTTAATAGTGCTACTAAAAGTCTTGTCTCCAGAACAGTCGTCGATGATCAGGATTTGATGGTCCAACTTGGACATGGATGGGGGGATGCGTCTTAAAACATTGAGGATAGTTTTCTCCGCATTGAAGGCGACTATGAAAATCAAAACCTTTTCGTTAATTTTTTCAATCATCCTTATTTTCCTATAAAGGGATCATTCCCCTCTGAGGCACGAAGTTTAAGAAAAAATATGACGACTTTTTTGATCACAGCTTCAACTCTGAACTCCACATTCGGATTCTATCTTTTTGGCACGAGGAATGCCAGCACCACTTGGCCTGTCCCATTTAGTTGTGCCACTTATTAAGTCAGAATTTTCACCTTTGACGGGTTTTCCGACTCGAGAATGGCAGAGCACTAATGTACCAGTAAGCCGTTGATATATTTCTGTTGTTGCGGAGCAAAAGTGTACCACTCACGTTAAGCTTTCTATCCTTAATCGAACTTATAATCAGGAGATATGGTTCTTGTTGAAGAACCATTTTTTACCTTAATAGTGATTTAGTCCCGCTTACTTTCATGTCTTATTTGGGGCATTTACGCAGAAGCGTCAAATCCATTGGGCAGCTCATTTGGGTTTTTTCCGAAATCCGATTACAACTTTATGAATGCCAGAATGAAAGTCTATGGCAATTTCAACGGAATATTGATTGCACACTGTGTGGTTAAAAGCACCCTACAATACTAATATTAGCAGACAATTATATTGCACCTAACAAGTTTTTATGCTCTTTAAATTGCTTTAAACAATTTGCCTGCATAGTGCCTACACAAAGAAAAAGGGCCATGTCTTAATGACATAACCCATTGCTATACATGGTGAGCCGTCTCGGGATCGAACCGAGGACCTACTGATTAAGAGTTAGGGAATTAAACTTGATAGGGAAGCTATAAACGAAGACTTAGGATTTGACAGTCAATTTGCCTTCCAGAGAGCGGCCAAACCCCAAAATACTGGCGCGAAAGCTGCGGTTTTTAATGCGCTCGTATTTTTTCAGGATCAGACGTTTCATCACCTCTTTGCACTCGTCAGGGGTGATCTCGCCTATTTCCAGCTTTTTTTTAAGGAAAGTGATGTCTCTTGCCTCTAAAAGGGAGCGCAAACCGCTTCTCATGGCATTATCCATATTTTGACCGGGTCGATTATGATTGAGTTTTAAAAGCATAGCAGTTTTTTCGGATCATGTAAAGCATTGATTTTTATTGTATTATTTCCCTTTCCAGGGGTGAGGTTTGTGGCTCCATGGCCTGGCTCAGCGCAGAGCGGCTTAAAATCTGATATTCTTTCAAGTGGTGAGCCTCAACAGTCGATGATGAACTATGGGATTATTTAAAAATCGAGTTTATTTAAGTGTTCTGCTTTCTTTCGGACTTTTAGTCTCGGGATGTGGGGGAGACCCTGAGGAAGGCCAGGCGTTGGAAATTACTGAAGGCCCTCCCCAAGTAACGATCACCCTGCATTCTCAGCTGGAACTGGATTATTCTCTGGACCCGGACCCTCAATTGCAGGTTTCGCAGGCGGAGACAGACGAGTTTGGAGAGGTGGATAATAAATTTATTGCCGGAGTTTATGCCAAGCTGAAAAGGAGTGCGATGTTGCGATCCCAATCAGGACGAAAACCGGCGTTTAAGACGGACACTGAATATCTGTCCATCCAAAGGTATGAGGAAATAGATACGGAGCGTTATGCCATCACCATCGAGAAGAGTCCGCAAAAGTCTCAAATAAGAAAAACGGTTACCGTGCAGGACAAGCCTTTGGTCTTTGCTGGACGAGGCTACAATATTTCTGCTTTTGAAAGAGAAAGCAAACCTGCGATTGATGTGGACTACGCCACGCACTTGGTGGCCGTTCAAGATGATCCGACGGGCAGTCACCTCAGGGAACGGTTGGACCCAAAAATGGGGTATTCCAGGGACACAAAGTATTTGGTCTACAATTCCACGCGTTCGGCTTTTGGGAAACTGCCACCACCCTTAGTAGAAAGTAAACCTGAGCCTTCACGAAAAGTTGAGCCTGTTATCCCACCGGAGAGAAATCCAGACTCGGTACTTTTATTCCCAAAGGGGGAGAAAAGTGTGCTGGTACTGAGGAAAGCGGAGAAACAGTTTGATCTTTTGGTGGGGAATGAGTCGCTCAACAAGAAACAGTTTGAGGTTTCTAAGGTTCCCGGAACCAGTAAAAAAATACCCAAAACCCTGCAATAAATAGCCCGATAATTATTTTTCGGACGAGACTGACTTGCGCCCCACTGGTCTCTTCGGGGGAGGGTTGCAGTTCAGGCTTTTCTGGTTTTTTCTGATCCGAGTTGAGTGACGTCATGATTTGGCCTGTAAATTAAAAAAAGACCTCAATATGATTTTAAGGAAATGGTCGTGCGCGTCAAGCCTGATGTTGATTTTTCACTCAGTCATGGACTTTTTGTTTTCGCGCAACGAAACCCGAAGCTGTTGTTTTTTACCTCCGGGGTGAAAAAACTTCGGTTGAAGGTAGGCGCGCTCAACCCGCAACCATAAGAAAGGCAGTCGAACCAGGACCCTCCTTTCAACACCCTTTTATCTTCGCCGTATTCCGCCCGCGTGACGGGGTTTCCCGGATGCGGTAAATAGTAGCTATCCACCCACTCCCACACGTTCCCAGAGATATCATAGAGCCCATAAGGACTGCGTCCTTCGGGGTAGGAAGCAACAGGTTCTGTGCCAGTGGAATTTTTATAAGGGTTATTGGACTTGTCCAGTGACCACTCATTTCCCCATGGATAAATAAGGCCTTCGTCACCGCGTGCCGCCTTTTCCCATTCTTGTTCAGTAGGCAGACGCTTGCCAGCCCAGTGGCAGTATTCATTGGCATCGAACCAACTGACATAAACAACGGGATGTTTTTCCTTGCCAATGGGGAGGTTCCCCTCTGGCCAGTGAAAAGGATGCGCTCTCTTGGTGGCCTCGACAAAAATTTTATAGTCGGCATTGGTGACTTCGTTCAGATCAATATAGAATGCATCGGTTGTAGATACATGTTCGGGTGCTTCATCATCCCAGCGTTCGTTCGACCCCATAATGAATTCTCCGGCAGGAACATAAGCCATGGAGGCTTTCCACTTTTTCATAATTGTTCCTTTAGGTTGAGAATCGGACACGACTTGAATGAGGGATTTCAACAAAAGGCTATTTTTGCTGGTGAAACCTGCAGGAGTTGAAAAAGGGGAAGGAGCAATTTTCTCCGAGGGTCCTGTGTGGCAGGCTTTGCATTCAGGCTGAGTGTACTTATTTTTCTTCGCCTTTTGAATGTGTTCTGCTTGGTGGCAGGTGGTGCTGCATTCTTTTCGAAGCGGGCCCATTTTTTCAAAGGCATTGGCGGTCAATGGATTCCCAAAACCCCAGGCCAGAATAAAAGTGAGAAAATAAATTAATTTTTGAACGTATCTGGAATTGACTCTCATACCTCATATTTATAGGATGATTCTTTGCGAGTCAAAAAAATATTGTCGAATGTAACTGATATGGAACCGCTATTGTGAAAAACCCTATCTGGAGATTGATTGAAGATGGTCATTGCGATGGTAGATTAAACATGGCGATTGACCGGGCAATTCTCACTGCTTGCGATAGAGGGCAGGCCCCGGCCACGTTGAGGTTGTATGGTTGGGATAAACCGACTCTCTCTATTGGGTATTCGCAGAATGAGTTGATGGATGTGGACAGGGAGCAGTGTGAGCGAAGAAACATTCCTATTGTCCGAAGGTTTACCGGAGGGCGAGCCCTTTTACATCAGCATGAATTCACTTACAGTCTCGTTGCTCCCATCCCTCAACCAGGAATTCCTGGAAATCTGGCAGAGGCTTTTTGTGCCGTATCGAAAGCGGTTATTCTTTCTCTGGAGAAAGTGGGTGTTGTTGACCCTGAAATGGTTGGAAAAGATAAAAGGACTCCGGGTATGGGCCGGAAGCGTTCCCCGGCCTGTTTCTCGGCATCCAACCATTGGGAAATCAGTGTGAAAGGAAAGAAACTGGCCGGCAGTGCCCAGCGCCGGTTAAACGGAGCTTTTTTACAGCATGGCTCTATCTTGTTGGACAAAGACCCTGAACTGGCTCATAGCTTGCTTCGCTATACCTCCGAGTCTGAAAAAAATCGAGGTCTTAAAGAATTGATTTCGAATACCTTAACCTTGAATGAGATTTTGCCGATTAATTTGGGATGGGAAAAAGTAGCCCAGTGTTTTGTAGAAGGATTTCAAGAAACGTTTTCAGCTACATGGAAACCGGGATCCTTGAGTCTTTTGGAAAAGGAATTAGTGAGGAATTATTTAGAGGAGAGTGAATAGTTGTCATCAAGAAATAAATGGGTCTATTTTTTTCGGGGAATTTATTGTTACCCTGAGGAGGATTGTTTATAATGCCCGTTCTTTTATTTCCATTAGAGGTTATGGGGTGCAAGTAAAGTTTTGGGGGGTTAGGGGAAGTATTCCTTCAGGATGTCCGGAAACTGCGGGTGTCGGGGGCAATACGACTTGTGTTGAAATCCGTTGCGGTGATGAATTGATTATCATTGATACGGGAACGGGCGTTCGAAACCTGGGCATGGCTCTTATGAAGGAGATGCCTTTAAAAGCAACGATCTTATTCAGCCATGTTCATTGGGATCATATACAGGGTTTTCCTTTTTTTGGGCCTTTTTTTGTTCCCGGTAATGAATTTCGGATTTTTGGAGGCACCAGTTTGCCGGCGACCATTGAAGAAATTTTGAACCAGCAAATGACGCCGCCTTGTTTTCCTGTCAAAACCGATTTGTTCGGCTCAAAAATCACCTATCATGATGTTAAGCCAGAGGAAGTCATTGAAGGAGATAATTACCGGGTAACTTTGGCTCCTTTATTTCATCCGAATGGGTGTTATGCTTATCGGATTGAGCATGAGGGAAAAGCCTTGGTATTTTCCACCGATTGCGAGCATTATGAGGACAGGCCTAATAAAAACCTGATCGAATTATGTCAGGATGCCGATGTTCTGATTTATGATGCTCAGTATACTGAGGACGAATATTATGGTCTCAACGGCCAGTTTTCCCGTAAAGGCTGGGGGCATAGCACGATGCGGGAAGGGGTCAAAGTTGCAAAAGCGGCGAGTGTTAAGAAACTGGTTTTGTTTCATCACGATCCCTCTCACGATGATAATTTTGTCAAGCAAATTGAAGCGGAATCCCGTCAACTTTTTCCACAAAGCATAGCCGCCTATGAAGGCTTGCAAATTGACTTATTACAGGAAGCATTACCCAAATCCCTTTTTGATTAAGGCCTTGGTGCGAGCCGCACTCGTATTGATACTTCTTAGTGGGTGCTGGAGTTCCCCATCTCATGTTGCGGATAATCCTGCCAGCCAACGCTTTCGCGATGTGACCGGGAAATGGCTTTTCCCGCAAAGTTTCTCTCCAAAACAGGCTTTATTTCTCCGCGCAGATCAGAACCCATTGCAGGACTTGATGGTTCTCAATGAGGCGCAATCAGGGAAACCTCAATTACAGGTCTACCTCAATCAAGAGGGGAATAGTTTTCTTCAGAAAAGCTTGGGGCAGTGGATGGAGAAAACGAAAGACCCGATCCTTTTTTTCACAGCAACAGACTTGAACCGTGATGGAGGCGATGATCTGGCTCTGGTCGTGCAAGCGTCGGGAAAGGTATCCACCCAAATTCTGTTTAATAATAGAAAAGGTTATTTTTACGCCAGGGACAAGGAGCGCTCTTACCCTCTCAGGGCCGGAATAGATAAGGTCACAGCTGGCGATCTGGATCAGGATGGAGACATGGATCTTTTTTATTTTGGTGAAAAAGTTCTGACTGCGGATGGAAAACCCGATGCCCACCAGGCCCGCCTACTGATTAATAAAGGTGATGGGAAATTGGAGGATTTGACGGTTCTGCTCATGCCTCCTCTACCTGCTGGAATTCGTGATGTTTCTTTTGCTGATTATGATGGCGATGGAGTGGTGGATATTTTTTTTGTTTACGGCAAAGGACAAAACCGGCTTTTGATCAATAATGGAGTGGGGAAGTTTGCCGACCGTACGGCGTCCCACATCCCCCGAATTCTTGATGATAGTGAGCATGCCGACTGGGCCGATTTTGATGGGGATGGTGATAATGATCTTTTAGTGGTCAACCGATCTATCAATAAGCACTACAGGGCTTATCCTGAGGAGACCACGTACTTCCTTGAAAACACAGGAAGAGGACATTTTAAAAAACGATCACATAAAATGCTTCCCCGCCTTCCTTCTTACAAGGCTTATCTATTGGACGCGAATGGTAACACCAAACCCGATGCCTTGATCTTGACCTCAGAGGGAGTTTGTTATCTACAGGGTAGAGGCCGATGGGGATTCACCGATGAAACCGAGAGGCGTCTGCCACGTTTCCGATTTTTCAGGGAGATGGCTTTTGCCGATGTCAATCAGGACGGATTCCTGGATCTGTTCGCTCTGTCACCAACGCCGGATAGGAGCCGGATTTGGTTGAACCGCTTCGATTAAGGAAAACGCTATGTCAAAATTTAAAAAAATGACTTTTCTTAAAGTGCTCACCACCATTGCCTGGGCAGACGGTGAGGTTTCGCAATCTGAGATTAATATTTTCAAAACTTTTTATAGAAAATTTGATCTGGAAAAACATGAATTGGATGAGTTAAAACCCTATCTCTTGTCCCCGATTGCAAAAAAAGAAAAGGATGAGTTGTATCGCCAGATGATCGCGGAATTGTCTTCTCCTGAGGAGAAGAAAGAGATCATGGGTGCTTTGGAGACCATGGTCGAGGCGCATAAGAGAATGAAGAGTGAAGAGAGGGAGTTGGTCAACCAGTTTTCTGAGTGGTTGGGAAAAACTTCTCATACAAAAAGGTCTTTTGGGCGAATCAAAAACCTATTGCAAAGGACTATTTTTAAGCACGCACGGGATATGAACCCGGATATGGAGAAATATTTTAAACGCCGTGTGCTGAATAAAATTGAACTGAAAAGTGCGCGTTCAAAAACTTTCACCAACTTACCCGAGGAACGACTCTATTTTATTTGCCTTGTGGGCACACTGATGGCGGCAGTTGCTCATGTGGATGACCATTTTGACGCGACGGAAAAAAAGGCCTTAAAGCGTTGTCTGACCGATCAGTTTTCTTTAGAAGGAAAAGAGCTGGCGCTGTTATTTGAAGTGGTGGAGGAACAGGCCCGTCAGGGTTTTGATTTTTATGAGGTGACTGCAGAGCTGAATCGCGTTACTTCTTACAACGACCGTATCCATTTGATGGAATGCCTTTTTGAGGTTTCCATAGCCGATGGGAAAATGGCCCATGAGGAAGCGGAGGAAATCAGGCGGATCAGCAAAGCTCTCCGTATCCCCCATAAAACATTCATTGAATGCAAGGTTCGTGCTTTAGATAAAATAAGGTGATGGTGAAGCTCGGTCGGTCTGGGAGCGTGGTAATAAATTAACTCTTGTTGTTATGGCAACCGTTTGCGCAAGATTCTGGTTCGAGGGTCGGGAATAATGAAAGAAACCCGTAGAAAATTTCTGGGCGTCATGTTTGAGTGCTGTAATGTCTACCAGCGTATTTATGTGAATAAAGAGGGCAATGCTTATGAGGGGCGTTGTCCGAAATGTTTTGCTGAGGTGAAAGCCACGATAGGAGTTGATGGCTCGGCTTCCAGGTTTTTCCGTGCTCGTTGACCACTGGGCGTGGGGCCAGCAATGCATTGCCGCAGGCTAGGCCGCACAATACTTTAATGTCCCTCCTACCAGCAGTGGTGAGTTGCAATGAAACTGGTTTTGCAAAGAGTGGCGCGAGCCTCTGTATGTATCGATGGTAAAACTGTTGCCAAAACCTCCAAAGGTTTGCTGATTTTATTTGGCGCAGAAAAGCAGGATAATTCCGATAAGGTGCATTATTTAGCTGATAAGGCCTTGAGGCTGAGAATCTTTCCGGATGACAAGGGAAAGATGAATTTATCATGCCTCGATATTTTCGGGGAGGTGTTGGTGGTTTCCCAGTTCACCCTGGCTGGAGACTGCAGCAAAGGCAGACGACCGGGTTTTGACAATGCGGCTCAACCTAAGGAGGCGGAATCCCTTTATCGCCAATTCATTGAGAAAATCTCGGAATTTGGGTTGACGGTTAAAGAGGGTCAGTTTGGGGCGGATATGCAGGTGGAGTTGGTGAATGATGGGCCTGTCACCTTTGTTTTGGATCGGTGAAGTTTATTTTTCCTTCGATGTGCGAATCTGGTTTTGGCGTTGGTGCAGGTCATAACCTTTGAGTGTTTCAGGCACCTCCAGGTTTTTGAAGTCTGCCCGTTGGGACTGGTATTTTTCGAACAAGGATTTTAGTTCGGCCTGGGTCTTTTTGAATAAATCCATTTTTCCGGCTTTGTGGTAAATCATTTCTGCGATAAGAAGGCTGGAAATGGAATCATAGCGCTGGTTTTGGAAGTCGAAAGCCAGTCCCATTCTGTAATAGGCGTCTCCAAAACTAGGGTCGAGGCCGACAGCTTTTTTTAACGATTCGATAGCATCATCAATATTTCCCAAATCGTATTTGATGCGCCCCGATGAAAAATGTGTTTTTGGGGCATAGGGGCTTAGCTTGATCGATTGGTCGAGCTTGACGAGAGCTTCTTTTTTCTTTCCCAGTTTTTCATAGACCCAGGCCAGACTGTTCAGGATAGTCTCATCCTTACTGTCAAGCTTTAAAGCAGTTTCCCATTCTTCAACGGCCTTGGGAAAGTCTTTTTCTTTCGCGTAAATCACCCCCAGATTGTAGTGCGCCATGGCATTGAATTCGTCCAACTCCAGAGCTTTATGATAAGCGGTCAGGGCTTTTTTCTTTTGCCCCAGTTTTTCATGGACCACCCCCATATTGACGTAAGTTTCTGGGATGTTGGGGTTTTTCCCCAGCGCCTGCTTCCAGAATTTTAGAGCCTCTCTGTTTTTTCCTGTTTTGGCATAGGCCGCTCCAAGGTTATTGAAGACAATATGCGGGTTGTTGTTTCTGGTCTGCGCGATTTTAAGATAGCGAAAGGCATTTTTGATGTTGCCATTTATGAGGTAAATGGACCCCAGGTCGGTAGCAATGTCGGGTTGCGAGGGTTTCAGCCTGAATGATTTTACAAGGATCTTTTCGGCATCTAGAAACTGTTTTAAATAAAACAGGACAACTCCTTTTTCACGGTAGGCCTCGCCATAATCTTCTTTCAAACGAGTGGCTTCGCTCAACTGCTTGAGAGCGGCATGGTATTTCTTTTGCTCGATATAAACTTTTCCCAATTCGTAGTGGCCTGCTGGATCATCTGGTTTTTTCTTAATTTGTTTCGAATGAATTATAAATCTTCCCTCAAGTGAGTCCTCTTTGGGGCCACAGGACAGAAGAAATAGAGAAAAAACAAGAATGAAGAGTCGAAAGATTGTCATGCGGTCTCGCTAAAATTTAGCTGCCTTGAAAAGTCTGGTCAGAAAACAAGGGTGCAACCAGAAGTCCGGCTATACGCAAAGGATAGAAGAGGTAGGGACTAAAAGGGTATAGCACCTCGGGCCAGTTCCATGAGAAACGAGGGGAACAACCCTATAGCCACGACCACCACGCAACTGACAGTGATTAAGGCTCCCATGCCCTTGTAGATCACCGGTTGAGGAGCATTTTCATCTTCATGGAAGTACATCATGACGATCACGCGGAGATAAAAATAAACGGAAATGATGCTGGCGATGACTGCCATAACAGTTATGAGAATGTAGCCTTGCTTGATTGCGGCATAGAACACGAACAGTTTTCCGAAGAACCCGGCAGTGGGTGGAAACCCGGCCAGAGATACCATAAACAGACTCATGGCCGCCGCCAGCAGGGGGTTCTTTTTGGCCAGTCCTTTAAACCTGTTGATGGAGTTGCCTTCCTGGCCTTCTCCTTCCATGATAAAAACCACCGCAAACGCTCCGATGTTCATAAACAGGTAAACTGCAAGGTAAAATAAAATGCTTGCTATGCCTTCCTGAGTATTGGTGACGATGCCGATTAGCAGGTATCCGGCATGCGCAACACCAGAATAGGCGAGCATCCTTTTCAGATCATCCTGGAAAATGGCGGCGGTATTTCCTACCAGCATGGTCAGAACCGATATGCCAAAAAGAATTGGCATCCAGACTTTTTCCAGTTCTGGCAGGGCGATGAAAAAAACACGGGCGATCACTGCGAAGGCCGCTGCCTTGGTCGCCACCGACATGAACCCGGTGATGGGAGTGGGTGCACCCTGGTAGACATCCGGTGTCCATGAATGAAAAGGCACCAGAGAAACTTTAAACGCCAGTCCGCAAAACATCAGCCCCACCCCGATATAAACCAGCGTGTTCTTGGTATAGGGGTTTTCGTGGAGGAGTTGTCCGATCATCCTGATTTCAGTTGTGCCGCTTCCGGCGTAAATCAGGGCCATACCATAAACCAGAATGGCGGAAGCAAACGCGCCGGTCAGTAAATATTTAACTGTCGACTCCTGCGAGGCCAGAGTTTCCCAGGTTAATTCGGTGTTGCTATGGGGGCCTTCTTTACCCGTTCCGTGTTTGGCGGAAAAGCCGCAAAGAATATAAAGCGCAATGGAAAATAGCTCTAGAGAGATGAATACGGTGATCAGGTTGCCGGATTTGGCCATAAACATCATGCCCGCAACTGCCATCAGCAGAAGAGTGAAATACTCTGCCTTGTTTTCATGATTTTCTTGCGGATAACGGGCCGATCCGAAAATCGCAAACAATGACATCAGCAGGAATATCAGATTGAAGATCAGAGAAAATCGGTCGTGGATCAAGGCACCGCTAAATATGCCCGAACTGCTTCCACTTTCGGCTGTCGGGGCTCCACCCCACAGGCTCAGTGTGAACAGAAACGCTGCACCGACGCCAACCAGCGAAACGCCGGATAGAAATGCGAGGGTGTTCATCCCCTTTTTAAGTCCGGCCAGAAGAATGAAGAATGCGGTTATCAGGATGATGAGTTCCGGCCCGATTGCCGCCCAGTTCATATCGTCAAAGTTGATCACAATTTCCATGAGTTTGCCTATAGGGTTTTCGCCGCCATTTGAGCATTAAAAGCCCCACTATAAATCAATAATTATGGTGTGTTTTATAGTATTTCCGTGATTTTTGCAACCCTGATTAAATATAGGAAATGGGGATAAAACAAGCCTGTAGGATTAATCCCACAAAAGCACTTGCGAACTGGGGCATTTCCCTGCAAGATGGGCTTTTTTTTAACCTTATTTTAGTGTGGAGAAACTTGTGGATATTAATGAGGCACGGGCTTATCTCAATTATCTTCTCACGCTGGGGCTGCGACAGGAAGAGGCATTTGGTCCCATGGCACTCGATTTTATCCGGGAAACGGATTTCGATGCGGTTGGTTTTTTGCCGGAAGAACAGTTCAGCCTCGTCATGGCCACGGTTCAGGCTCTGGCTCAGGAGCCGAAACGCTACACTCTGAAGCTGGAAATGCTCAACCGGGCGTTGGGACTGGTCGATAAAACCACCTACAAAAACCCGCAACTGACTCGCCAGATTGAACAGGACATCAAAAAGACCACTGCCGAGATCGGTATATATAATGAAGCGATGCGGCCTGCCAAAACGGATGCCCAGGAAAAGCAACGCCTGGTGGTGCAGACCGAAGCACCGGACTATTTTCTCGATATTGCTCAGAAGCGGGCTTCTGCCTATTATCAGGGTAAGTTTGGCCTGAGTAAGGAAGAGAAAACCGCGCAACATTTTGGTGGCGGACTGAGAAAGTTCGAGCCGGATAATCCAAAGGTACACCGCGAATATCCGGGCGCATGCGGTCCATTCATGAACGCGCGCACGAATGCTTTTCATTTGATGATGCCCTTCGATATTAAAATCAGCAGAAAGCCTGATAACCCGTTGGATGCGGGAATGCGGGCCTATTATTGCAAGATGGGTTATTCGTTTCCTTTAGGGTTTGAAATGGGAAAGATATGTAGTTTTCAGGACGGCGAGATTCTGGATATTTCCATGGATGATCCGAACCTGATATTTCTGTCGGTTTCCCGGATCAAGGAAAAAGAGTTCCGGGCTCTCGATTACCCGGGTACGCCAGAAGTCCCGGTGGAATATGCCTACCCTCGTGCGGTGCTGGAGCGCACAGGAACTCTGGGGCCTTATGTACAGGTGGTTTCAAATTTTAAAATCTGGTTCGATGCCAGTCAGACGTCAATACTCATTCAGGGAGCGCCGGATCTTTATGAGTATGGACTTGAAGGCGGTTCCGGCCTGATGGTTCGTAGCCACGCGGCGGATAAAGTTCCCGCCTATGTTGAAAACACGTCTCTCCCCTGGCAGGAGGGGATGAGCTTTAATTTCGTTAACATTCACCTGACTCTCAGTCCCGGAACCGAAACGGCTATCGTTCCCTACAACACTCCGCTTTTCACAGTGTATCCCTTATTGCCGACCCAGAATTTCAAATGGATGGATGTATCAGAAGCTTGAGTTTCTACTATAACTGGTAATTTTATGCTGCCGGTATGCGTTATACTGATAAGAAAAATAGCGTTGACACCGGTGACTGATGATCCGATTTGGTAAAATTCGAGGCTGGGCGGTTTTAGGGTTTGTGCTTCCAGCTATTTTTCTTTCCCCGATTTCCTCTCAGGCTTCGCCATCTCTAAATACTCCCATTCAGATCACTTCCAATCCGGGAGAAGACTTTGCCCCTACCGTTTCGGCGGACGGGAAGGTCATGGTTTATGTTTCGGACAAGTCCGGCAATCTCGACTTGTGGTTAAAACACCTCGGCCCCGGCATCCAGTCCCCCGATCGAAGACTGACTTTTCATAGTGCCGAAGACGGCAGTCCTGAAATCAGCCCGGATGGGAAAAAGGTAGCGTTTGTTTCCCACCGTAGCGACCCGAGAGGTGATATTTATGTCCTCGACTTGTCTGAAAAGGAAAGTCTGCCGATTATCCAGAAACCGGGGGAGGAAAGCGACCCTGTCTGGTCGCCGGATCAGAAATTTTTATATTTTTCATCCCGATCATCGAGTGCTGCGTCACCAGTCATTGAAAAAATTGCACTGGATGGGGCAAAGCGCACCGAACTTTTAAGTCCGGGTGGAGTGAATTTATCGTTGTCTCCCGATGGTGATTATTTGGCCTTTGTGACGGGTGAGACGCATAGCGATTTAAAAGTTTATAACCTGAAAACCAACTCGGTTTATATTCTGACACAAGGGCCATTCATAGATGTTTCCCCCCGCTGGTCTATGGATGGGGCCTCCATCCTTTTTGCTCGTTACCAGAATGATACCAATCATGATGGTCAGCTAGGCATTGACGACAACCCGGATATCTGGAGCGTTGAGTTCAAGGCCGGGCAAGCGGGCAGGTTTCGCCAACTGACCGACAGTTCTACTTATGATTTCCTGCCACGCCCCCTGGATGAAAAACATTTTTTGTTCACCTCTCACCATAAAGGGAACTCAGATGTTTGGAAACTGCCTCTCGCCGGAATCATGCCGAAGGGTTTGAGCGTAGAAAAAAACAGGGTTAATGAGATTTGTTCTGAGTGGGTTGCCAGCTACTCCTGTGTGCTGGTATTGAATAATGCGGAAGTGTCGGCCCAAACTCGTTACCGTCTGGCGAAACAATATCTGGGGCTGGGGCATGCTAACTCAGCACGTCCTGTTTTTAACCAGATTCTGAATGAGGGTGCTGAGGATAAACTATATCAGGGCCTTTCCGAAATAGAACTTTTGCATTTGCAGGATGATCCGTTGAAGGGACAGGCGGATTTAAAAGCATTGGAAAAAATTATTGCCGATTACGCAGGGGTGATGGCAGTGGAGGCGAGAGGTTTTCTGGAGATGGGTAACCGATCTCTGGCGTTGGAGATGCCTGATAAAGCTCTGGAATATTTTCAGAAAGTGACCCTGCAATATTCCTCCGAGCGTGAAATTTCTGCTGAGGCGGCGTTTTCCCAAAACCGTATTTACGCTTTAGTTGGAGACCGGGGAAAACTGGTCGGGTCGTTGGTTCAGGTGATGCGGGATTATCCTGATGTCGTGCACTGGAAGCAAAAATCAATAGAAGCTATCCTGCAACTTTATGAAGACCACCCCACACTTGAGAAAAAAGTTTCCAGCCTTCAGGTTCTGGCTGAAACGGATCTTCCTCTGCTATCTGCCATGGTGCAGAACCGCATCGGCGAACTTTATCATCAGTCAGCGGAAAACCTTCTTGCCAAAGAGGCTTATCAGAAAGCCATTGCTAAAGGCGTAGAGGAAGAAGCTTTCAAGGCTCGTTTTGCGCTGGCACGCATTTACGCCGAAGAGGAGAATTTTGACAAGAGTCTGAGTATTTATCAGGAGATATCCGATGGGGGCAACGCTCCCTATGTTCAGTCTTCCCGTGCGGGGCTGATACAAAAAACTCTGGAAAAAGGTGAATGGGATTTGCGTGTCGGCGAGGTGAAGCTGGCGCGGAAAACATTTCTTCAACTGATCGAGACCCACCCCGAAACTGTGAAAGCGCATCGGGGATATCTGCAAGCATCAGCGGCTTTGGGTAAATATGGTGTGAGGTTTTATCGGGATCGTTTGAAAACCAGACAGGATTCAGCCGTGGAGCATTATGCGCTGGGGTTGGCTCTCACTTATATTGACCCCCCTGCGCTGGACGAAGCCGAAGCGGAAATTGGTAAGGCTCTGGCGCAAAACTCGCAGGAAGTTTTTTATCACCAAACATTAGGCTGGATATACGAACAGAAAGAGCGGGTGGAGTCTGGTTTCATAGAAAAAGCTTTGCACGAGTATCAGATCGCGTTGGCACTTAATGATGACGATAGCCGTAACGAGGCTGACCTGCTTCTTAATCTGGGCAACGGACATTATTTGTTGAATAATCCTTTGTCGGCCTACCACTACTATAAAAAGCGCGAGGACAGTGCAGAACCATTTCTTGATTCGGATCGAGAGTCGGTTTATCGGCAACGGTTTGGCTCGGCGGCGTTCAAGTCAGGTGCTTCCAAGGTGGCAGTTGCGCAGTTTGAAAAAGCTTTGGAGATTGTTGAGAAGCAGAATGCGCTGGCTCGTATGACGGAATTGCATGACCGAATCGCTCTGGCTTATCAGGATCACGGAGACTATGCCAGGGCGGTGGAGCATTTCACCAAGACCCTTGAATTGAATCAGCAGTTGGGTAATGAGGCTTCACTTTCTCGGACGCTTCGGAATATCGCCAACAATATTTATTCAGGAAGTCAAAAGGCACATGACTCGGAGGAGATGGCTCGCGCTCTCAATCATTATTTTCAGGCTGTTGAAAAACTCAAGCAATTTGGCACTGTCGACAGAAAAAAGAAATCGAGTGCTTTGATTGCTGTGAATATAGAGGCTGGAATGGGGGAAGATGTATCTTCAGCGGCTTATGGATTTGACAAAGTGGGCGAAGAGAAACTGATCTTTCATTACATCGGAAAAATCTACGGAGACCTGGGTCATTATAAAAAAGCCATAGAATATTTTAATAAAAAGCTGGCATTAATACCTTCTGGTCTGGATATTGATGCAAACATTCCGGTTTTGCTGGAAAAGGCGCTTTTATTGAATCAAATCGCCAACTACTATTTTCAGTCCGCCGACTATGAGTCCAGCAAGGTCTTCTTTAAAAAATCTTTCGAGCTTTCCCAAAAACTGAACAATCGCCGTGGCATGGTGGTCAACGCGGTGAACATGGGTCGTATTATTCTCACCTTAAGTTCTGTTCGATCTCTAGTCTCTTTGAAAGACGATATTCACCAGTCTATTGAGATGTTGGAGGTGACGAAGGAAACCGGGGCCTTTTCCGATGCGGAACCGTTAATGGTTTTGCATAACTACCTGGGCATTCTTTATCATTTTCAAGGATTTCACCTGGACCCGGTAGCAAACCCCTTGACGAAAAATGTAATAGAAGACCAATTCAAATCGAGTCTGCATGGATTGAAAGCGCAATGGGAAAGCACCCAGAAGTCCATACGCAACTTTGAATTGGCTTTGGCTCACGGGAAAATAGTCAATAAGGGGGAGCAGGCGATCTGGCAGAATTTGCAATGGACTCGTTACCTCGCGGGGATGAAACCGGAGCCGCATAAGTCTTCACTCAAGGATCGCTGGCAGTCTGTTTATTTAAGGGCAAAGCAGGCAGATGAGGCCGAGCGCCTTCCCCTTTTGTTGGAAGCGGAAATTGAATTGAGCCGCCTGCCTTATGGTTGGGTGGATCGTTCGGTTCTGGCTTTAGTCGAACAGCTTTATGATGATATTGTTTTTCTGCTATTCGAACAGGAAAAGTTTGCTCCTGCATTTATGTTTTCTGAAAAGGGCAAGAAGCAGGTTCAACTGGCACTGGCTCCACCACTGCGCTTCTCAGATGAAGACGCTTATTATGATGAAATTATTACTTTCTCCGAGCGTCTGAAATCTGCATCGGAAGAGGATGTGGATGCTTTGCTGGATGAGTATAAGGAGTTTCTGGAGTTGGCCGATGAAGATGACCCCGAACTGGTTGACTGGGTGTCCCCCCGGGTTCCATCTCTGGACACCTTGCAGTCCCCGACAAATCCCTTGTTGTTGAAATTTCAACGCGTACATAATGAAATTCTGGTCTGGTGGGCGCGGGCCGGTAAAATTATGGGCAAACGAATTGTGGGCAATCGCAAACTATTCGACCTGATTGCCGCAGATAACGGGGTGACGGCGGAGAGAGTGGACGATCTTTCCCGCTTTCTTTTGGAACCAATGGTGGAGGGGCTGGGGCAGGAGGTGGCATCGGTAGTTTTGATCGCAGATGGCAAGCTGGAGTTCTTGCCCTGGTCTGCAATGAAACTGGGAGCCAAACCCTTGATGGAAACCACAACTCTGACATTTATATCTTCGCTGTCACAATGGCAACGGTCGATAAAATTAAAAAATCTTTATAACTCCCGTCTCCTGATCCTTGATGAGGAACGCCCACAAAATAGAGGGACTGGTTTTTCCACGGTTTTAAGCCTCCATGGCGATGAAACGAATCTGAAAAACTTTTTAACCAACTGGGGGCATTTTGGAGTGGTGCAGATTGAAAGCCCGGTGCGCCTGAGCCGCCTTGACCCTTCTTCGTCCTTTCTAACCTTGACCCGCCAGGCCAATCGGTTTCAGCGAATTCCTTTGCCGGCTCTTTATCAAGACCCTTTCGAGTCGAATTTGATGGTGATGGCGGATGTCGAGTATGAGTTCGACCCGTTTCTGTCGCTCTCTGCAACCAGTTTGCTTTTAGAAGGATTGACCTTCAAAGGTTATCCCGGTGTTTTGCTTCATACCGGAAAGCCAGATGAGGAGCTACATCATGAGTTGATGGAACACATAATGAACAGCCTGCGAAAAGGGAACCCTGCCGAATCGTTGCGCTATGCGCAAATGCAACTTGCGAAAAAATATCCTGAAAATTTTGAGTGGGCGCAATACCGTTATTATGGTTTCCCCGGAATGAATGAGACCGAAAAAGCTGCATTTGCTGTGGAACATTTTCAGGCCAATTTGCAGAAGGGTGCATCTGCGTTCAAGCAAAAGGACTGGTTGGCGGTCATTGACCATCTGGAAAAATCGTTGGTGTTGCAACCCTTTCTTCCAGAAAAAAAGATGGCGGAAAAGATTTACAAAACTCTGGCCCAGGCGGCCTATAACCTTGAGGATTATCCCAAGGCCATCCTCTACCAGAAACAGGTGTTGCCTCACTCAGAGGAAGACCCGGAAACACTCGCGGAGGCATTTTATTTTCTCGGGATTCTATATTCCCGCACAGAAAACTTTCCTTTGGCCGTTGAACATTTAAAAAAAGCCCTGAAGATTTATGAGGAAAATGAAATCCTCGATCTTTTGGCGGAGAGCTATAGCACGTTGGGCATCGTGGAAGAAAATGCGTTGGACTACGATAGCGCTCTCAAGGCATTCAACGCTTCCCTGGAAATTAATGAGGAGATTGGTGAAGACCTGAACCGAGGCCGTGAATTGCGCCGCATTGGCAGGATTTATTATTTGCGGCTCAACCGCTTTGAGGAAGCTAGAAAATATTTCAGCCAGGCCTACGAATTGTTTACAGAACTGGAACAGGTGGATCAACAGGTGGAATCTCTTTTGGAACTGGGGCTGGTGGCGGAAAAAGAAGCAGATTTCAAACAGGCTCTTGACTTATATGGCAGGGCTCAAGCCATGGCCGAAGAGGCCAATCTCCGACCGGGCCTTGCTAAAGCCTTTTTATATCAGGCCAACTCTCATTGGTTTCAAGGCAACTACCAGCAAGCATTTAGATTTCAAAGGCAGTCTCTGGAAATCGCCAGGCAACTGGGGGACAAGCTCCAGCAGGCCTTCATTTTGAATACATTAGGATTGATCCACTGGACACTCAACGATCCGAGTCGGGCGTTGGAAAACCTGGGCCAGAGCCTGGAGTTGGCCGAGGCATCGCACTCCCTTCTTGATATAGCCACGGCGTACAACAATATAGGCCTTGTTCATAGAAAGGAAGAACGGTATCCCGAATCCATTGAGTTTTTCAATAAGGCCTTGAAGAGAGATGAACAACTCAAGTCAAAATGGGGGCAGGGCTATACGCATCGAAATGTGGGGATGAGTTTATTGCGCATGGGTCAGTTGGAAACTGCCGAGGTTCATCTTAAAAAGGCTGTGGAGTTCAGTCGTGAAATCGGTAACCGCACCAACATGGTGAAGGCCATGTTGGAGTTGGGTAATCTGGCGTTGGAACGCAAACAGTGGGAACCGGCAGTTGCTTTGTTTCGGAAAACCTTCGAACTCTCTGACCGCATCAATGTTAAAGAGGTCTCATGGCGAGCTTTGCGAGGAGAAGGGTTTGCTTTCATTCAATTAGGGAAAAATGAGCAGGCCGTAGAGTCGTACAAAAAAGCGGTGTCCGTGGTGGACGCTCTGCGTGCGGCCATCAAGGTTGAGGAATTCCAGAACGGATTCTTGACTGACAAGCAGGATGTTTATAAAGAACTGATTCTCCTGCTTTTGAATGTGGGAAAGGTTGAAGAGTCCTTTCAATTCGCCGAACGCGCAAAATCGAGAAGCTTTATTGACCTGTTAGGAAACCAGAAAATCAGCCTGAAGAACGATGTCAGTCGGAGTTTGTATGAAGCCTTGACTCTGCAAAAACAAGCGATCCGAAAAGCTGAAGAGTCGCTGACGGCGGCTCGTAGTAATGGCCTGGAGGAGGACAGGGAAAAACTGGCAGAAGAACTGGTGAAAGCCAGAAGCCGTTACCAGGACCTGTTGATCGATGCCAAGGAGCAGAGCCCGGAAATTTCCAGCTTTGTCACGGTCGATGCGATAAGCCTCAGAGCATTACAGGGTTTGTTGGAAGATTCGGTGGCGCTGGTGGAATACATGGTGACGAAAAGCGAACTGGTGGCCTGGGTGGTCACTAAAAATAATATTGAGGTTGCCCGCGTTCCTTTGGAAGAGAAGCGGCTGAACAGTTTGATTGCCGATTATCGCGGACGTATTCAAAAACTGGCACCGGTCGAAGAACAGGCTAAACGCCTGCATTCCCTGCTGATCAAACCGGTGGAGCCATTTATTGAAGGAAAAAGAATTTTAGGAATTGTTCCCCACGGCCACCTGCATTATATTTCTTTTTCTTCTTTGAGAGATGAACAGGGTTATCTGGTTGAAAAATATCCGCTGTTTTATTCCCCGAGTGCCTCGGTCATGCAATTTACATTTAAGGTGCTGACAAAACGAAGTCGGGATATCAAAGTTCTGGCATTGGGGAATCCGGACCTGGGTGACTTTAATTATGATCTGCCCCTGGCGGAAATGGAGGCCAACTCCATTAAATGGGATTTCCCGCAGGTTGATGTTTTTACCCGCGAGAACGCCACAGAGAGCTGGCTCCAGGAACATATCAGCGAATACCAGATCATACATATTGCTTCGCATGGCGAGTTCGACCCGGTTAATCCCTTGTTTTCATCGTTAAAGCTGGCACGTTCTGCAACGGAAGATGGTAACTTTGAGGTGAACGAAGTGTTTGGACTGGAGATCAATGCGGATATTGTAACCTTGAGCGCATGCCAAACCGGACTGGGGGATATTGTCGGAGGCGATGAATTGGTGGGGCTCAACCGAGCTTTTATTTACGCCGGTACACAGTCTATTCTTTCCTCCTTGTGGAGAGTGAGCGACATCTCCACGGCTGTGTTGATCAAACACTTTTACAGGAATTACAACAGAGAAAACAAGGCCGAAAGCCTGAGAAAAGCCCAACTACTGGTCAAGCGTCTCTACCCGCACCCTTCATACTGGGCAGGGTTCAACCTCACCGGTGACTACCGATAGCCAACAGAGAAGGATACCTGAATGCATACACTTCTTATTGATGGTGAGCCGGCGTTCCCAAAAACTCTCTATCGAGTTTTTTCTTCAAACCCCTAGGCCTTTCAGGTTTTCTACCTTTGTTG
>JACNKA010000078.1 GCA_014382285.1 Nitrospinota bacterium
CGTCAAAGGAACGCCGCTTGATCATGTTCCCATACACCACATTTGACTATAACTCATGATCTGAGGGTAAATTGGAGAGAAGTGGCTTTTTTGCTAAATGGGGCTAACGAAGCGTTGGCGGAAAGAATCGATAAAATGAATCAAGAGTATTCCAGTCTTCAGAGCCAATACAAAAAACAAATAGAGTCAGAAAAATACTCTTTAAATAAAAAAGTTATCTCCGAGAATTGACTTTCCTCAACTGATATTTTTGTACGGCTCGGTTATGTTCGGCCAAGGTGCTGGAAAAATGATGGCTGCCGTCTTGTCGGGAAACGAAATACAGATGGTCAGACTTTATGGGGGATATCGCCGCCACGATGGATTTAATTCCAGGGCTGGCGATGGGGCCGGGGGGAAGTCCTTTATACCTGTATGTGTTGTAAGGCGAATCGATTTTTAAATCACGTTTGCGAATATTGCCGTCAAACTTTTCGATTGCGTAAATCACGGTTGGATCTGTTTGCAGGCGCATGTTTTTTCTTAATCGGTTATGAAAGACGGACGAGATCATTTTACGTTCCGAGTCCAAGCCGGTCTCCTTTTCTATCAGGGAAGCCAGTGTAATGATTTCGTGCCAGGAAAGAGGACTTTCTTTGGCACTTTCCAATAATTGCGATTTCGAGGTCTGTTCCTTAAATGTGTCCACCATCTTCTGGACTATTTTGGCTTCTGCTGTAAATTTACTGAAATGGTAGGTTTCTGGAAATAAATAACCTTCGAGACTGTCAGTGGGTATGTCCAAAGATCGTATCAAGTTTTTGTCTTGAGTTTGGAGGACAAAAACTTCATGGTCTGCCAGACCTTGCGCGTGTAGAAGTGCGGCGATTTCTGTTATTCGGTAACCCTCAGGGATGGTGACAGGGTGAAGGACAGTTTTCCCTGAAGTGATACGAAGAATAATTTCGGCAGGGAGCATGGAAGGTGACAGGCTGAACTCCCCCACCTTGACCTGTGTTTCCTTATCCTGAATGTAGGCAATGGCTTGAAAAGCGCTGGGACTGCGAATCAGGCCTTGACTGGAAAGTTCGAGTGCCACCTGTTTCAATGTCATTCCTGGTTGAACTTCAAAGATAGTGGTTCGAATATCTTCGCTGGCAGGGCGGGTGCCTTGATAGTAGAACACGCTTATCACGACCCATATCAATGCCAAAAGACCCCAAAATCCAGTGAGGAAGATTTTTTTTATCCAGCGCTGCATAAGTTTGAGAATGCTACTTTATAGGGAGATTTTTCGTAGTTGTTCCAGGAACTGGTCATTTTCAAGTTTCGTTCCTATGGTAACGCGCAGACAGTTCTTTAGTCTGGGGTGCGAATTCAGGTTACGCAACAGGGTTCCATTTTCTTTCAGATCATTAAATAATTTTTCTCCGCCATTGGGAGCCTGGAACAAAATAAAATTGGAGTTTGAGGGATAAGCAATTATAGCGGGTAGCTTCGATAACTCATGCATCAGTCGATTTCGCTCTTCGACAATGGAATGGATCTGATTCTGCACATGGGTGAAGTCATTGAGAAGTTCAGTAGCGACCCATTGTGACAGGGTGTTCGAATTATAAGGCAAACGGACTTTGTTAACTTGCTCCGCAAGCATGCTTGGAAAAATCCCATAACCTATTCGGAGACCTGCCAAACCAATTTTTGACAAACTCCTCAGGATAACCAGATTGTTATGATTCTCCATTTGCTTGAAAAAACTTTTCCCGGCAAAGTCATGGTAGGCCTCATCAAGCACCACGATGCCTTCAAACTGTTCGATGACCTGCTGAATTGCCTGTTCGGAAAAACAGTTCCCCGTTGGGTTGTTGGGGTAACTGATGAAAACCAGGCGAGCTTTATGTTTAGCGAGAACTTCCAATGCGGGTTGAGCTTCGAAATCCCAATTGTCATTGAGGGGGAAGCTGACAGGGTTCAACCCCAGGCACTGTGCTGTGATGCCATACATGGCAAATGTGGGGTCCGGGAAGGCGATAGTATCTCCTTCATCACATAGAACCTGCATCAGATATTGAATCAATTCGTCCGAACCATTGCCGATGATGATTTGTTCGGTCAGGGCACCCGTTTTGTTGGCGATGGCTTGTTTCAGGTTCCTGCAATCGGGGTCGGGGTAACGATTGAGTTCCAACTCATCCAGCCGTTGAAATATTTTTTTCAATAGCTTTGGCGAAGGAGGATAGGGGTTCTCATTGGCGTGTAACTTGGTGCCTTCGTTCAGGTTTTCCACCTGATAGGCTTTCAGTCCTTTAATTTTGTCTCGGACCAGCCCCATAAGATCAATGTGAGACATACTCAATCAACCTCATCATTTAACAATACTTCAATGTCGGCTGAGGCAGGGCGGTAATGGGAAACTCTGACTTTTTCTGCCTGTAGGATAGAGAGGATAGCATTCACGGTATCTTCGACGACATGGTTAGTGATGACATAATCGTACATTTTATATTTTTTGATTTCCCTTTTTCCGGTTTCAATTCGCTGTTGGATGCGCTCTTCAGAATCCGTCTCTCTTTTTTTAAGCCGGGCTTCCATCTCTTTTATAGAGGGTGGAAGTATGAGAATATAAACTCCTTGGTACTTCATTTTTCGTAAAGCTTCGACGCCTTGAACATCCAGTTCCAAAAGGGTGTCGTGTCCGGTTTTCAGAGATGTGTCGGTGGCTTGAAAGGAGGTGCCATAATAACAGTCGTGAACCTTTGCCCATTCGAGGAAATCATTGTTCTTGATTTTATCCTCGAATTCTTTTTGGGATATGAAGGTGTAATCCAGCCCATCCTTTTCCCCATTCCGGATTTTCCGAGTGGTGTGAGAAACCGCGATTCTTAAATCAGGCAGTTTTTCACGCAAAAGTCTGCAGGTGGTGGTTTTTCCTGTCCCGGAAGGGGCGGAAAGTATTAGAGCTGATCCTTCAGGCATTGTAGAGGTTCTAAAAAGTTATAAAAAGGCAGCGGAAAAAAATCACTCAATGTTTTGCAACTGTTCACGTATTTTTTCAAGTGAACTTTTCATTTCGATGACCAGATTAGCCATCTGAGTATCGTTGGACTTGGAACCCATTGTGTTGACCTCGCGGTTGATCTCCTGAGTGATGAATTCCAATTTTCGCCCGATAGGCTCTGCTGAGTCAAATAATTTTCTAAACTGATTAAGATGACTGCTGAGCCGTGTAACTTCTTCGGTGATGTCGCAGCGGTCTGCCAGAATAGCGGTTTCCTGAGCCAGTCGGCTATCATCCATATCAATGCCGTCATTGAGCAGTTTGATTTTCTCCTTAAGTCGGGCCTTGTATTCCTGAATGACTTCCGGTTGCCGCTTTTCTATTTGCGCCGCATGTTTTTCGATGCTGTCAATGCGTTCTGCAAAGTCTTTTTGTAAGTGTGCCCCTTCTTCCTCGCGCATTTTCTGTAGCGATGCGATGGCCGCCTCGGCCATGTTCAAGAGCAGGCCTTCTTTTGCCGGGTCGATAGCAACCGGTTCCACCTTCATGACATCCCGAAGTCCGACCACAGAATCGAGGTGGATAGTGCCCTCAAGCCCCAACGAAGTTTGAATTTCTTGCAGCGCTTTTACATATTGAGTGGCAAGGGCAAGGTTGGGTTTGATTTCCCATTCCCCTGAACTGTCATTCGAGCTGGAAACGGTAACGGTGATATTTATGGAGCCTCGCGCACAATGCGACTTGATAAGCTTTTTTAGGGGAAGTTCCATATCCGCAAAAGCTTTGGGAAGGCGGGTAGTGATATCTATAAAGCGATTGTTGACCGACCGGATTTCTGCCTTGTAGGAATAGTCCCTATCCTGGCACTCCGCCCGGCCAAACCCCGTCATGCTGATCAACATTGAGTCTAAGCCTTTTCTACGGTCAACTTATAATGACCATTTTCTTCTGTTAGGGAAATAACCTTGTGTCCATCATTTTTAATACTTCGAGGCACATTCTCAGAGGGCTCGCCAGAATCCAGCAACACTTCCAACACGCTTCCTGATGTCATGGTCTCCAGCTTGATTTTAGTTTTGACGTAATTGAACGGACATTTGACTCCGAGAAGGTCAATGCTCTGTTTACCGCCACCGTTTGCGGATTTCTCTTTCGGATCATCTCCCCCAACACGAATGCGTAAAGACTTGTCCGACTGCATTTTGTTCTGTATGTTTTTGCTTTCCTCTACCAGTTCGCCAGCATCCGTCAACCACCATTTCGCCGTTTCGCTATCGGTGACCTCAGGAGTAGCCTCAAGGCTGTCGATGAGTTTAGCAAATTTTGCTGACACAATTTCCATGTCGATAACCAGCGACTGGAATTTTTTCAAACATTCCCAGTCGTCATTAAAGTCCATGCCCTCGGTAACCAGTAAGGCCCGGGCAGAAGCTATGATTGAGCGTTTTGCATGCTCGCCAGTTTCCTTGAATTCTTTTTTCTCCAGACTGAGCTTGCCCTGAAAGTGGGCCCGTTCGCCTTCGGTGATGCGATCGGTGATCATGTCGGTAACAGCGCCGGCACACTCGCCCTGACCACGATCTTCCAGGCTGAATTTTTCTGTAGACCCGTAATCGACATAGGATTCAGGAGAAGCCTCAATATCCGGCAGTTCCTTAAGTGCATCGAGCAAGTCTCGAAAATGGATTTTACCTTTCCGGTCAAAATATTCACCAAACGTTTCACCGTCTTGCTTGCCGGCTTTATAGTCTTCGAGCGTCAGCTTCGTTGCTGCGGGAGCATTCTTCGCTGGAATTTTAATGACCGATGTACCAAATACGACATCATCTTCCGAAACCCTGCCACCGAGTAAAATTTCATAGTGAGGAGTGAGAATGCCATTCAATTTTTTTGCACCACCATGAAACCCGATAGACGCAATATGATGTTGTCCACAGGAGTTCGGGCAACCACTCGCCTTGATGGAAACATGGTCGAGATCTTTGGTTGGCTGCACTCCGCTTTCCATTTGTTTGTTGAGTTCCTGCACCAACCCGCGAGAAGCTGTGATACCGAGGTTGCAGGTTTCTGAACCGGGGCAACAAGTGATATCACGAATTTCTTCTGTCCCGGCTTTGTGGAGCCCGATGCTTTTAAGCTCCGCATAGACAGCACCGAAGGCATCTTCTTTTACCCAGGGGATCATCACGTTCTGGTTGACGGTGCAGAGAATCATCGCTCCGGCATATTTTTGTGCGATGACTGCCAATGCTTTGGCCTGTGACACACCGAAATCACCAAGAATTAATTTGACCTGGACGTTGTGAAATCCGTTCTGCTTTTGCGCTTCAATGTTCCGGCTTTTCCAGAGCGCGAACTCCGGGTCAGCATCATGCTCGTTGTTAGGCTGATATGCAGGGACTTTCGGGACCTCACCTTCATCTGACAGGTCAATAGCCGGGTAGGTCTTTCCATTAAGAGCCGCATACTCCTCTTCATAAAGTTCTTTGATTTTATCCATGCCAAGCTTATCCACAACAAACTTGAGCCGGGCTTTGTTACGGTTTCTCTTGTCACCGTATTTGTCGAAGACCGAAACCATTGCTTCAGACATCTGCAACATATTGTCGGCGGGGATGAAATCTGCCAAATGTTTTGCCGCATGGGGGAACGAGCCCAGCCCACCACCAATGAGAACTTTGAAACCACGCACATCATTTTTAATGACAGCTTTCAGCCCGATATCGTGAATGGGTGCCAAGCCACAGCCGTTACAACCGCCGAACGTGATCTTGAACTTTCGTGGCAGGTTCTGTGTCAGGTCCATACGCAGAAGATATTTGGAAACCGCCAAAGCATAAGGCGCGACATCGAACACTTCTGTTGAGCAAGTGCCGGCTTTGTGGCATGCGGTCACGTTACGCACCGTGTTGCCACAAGCTTCACGGGTGGTGATGCCCGCTTGCGCGAGGTCTTCAAGACCCTGAGGCACGTTTTGAATGTCTACATAATGCAGTTGAATGTCCTGCCGGGTGGTGATGTGCAGGACGCCGTGAGAATATTTGTCGGCAAAATCGGCCAGACAGTTCATCTGGTCGCTGGATATTCTCCCTGCAGGCAACTTGGTTCGCACCATCTGCTCACCATCCTGCCGTTGACCATAAATTCCCTGTTGCAGGCGAAAGCGTTTGAAATCGTCATCGCTGACTTCGCCTCGGTTCAGACGCTCCACCTCAGCGGCGAAAGCATCAATTTCTTGCCGGACTTCATCCGGAATATTTAGCGTTTTTGTATCCATTATTTCCCTCAATGCCGACGCCAGCGTGATGCTGGACAAAATAAGAATATTTGCAGCGGGGGCATCCCGCCAAAATGTGTTTATTTGTTCCCAATTAGCAAAATTGGGGGTACGAATCGAACAATTTACTATCTTATAATAAATGTGCCCTGAAAAACAGTAGAATAGCAGATTAAGGGTTGTTGGGCAATGATGTGTGATGAGAACCTGATAGAGAGCATTTCGTGAGTGTTTTAAATCACCCCAGCCCCTCTTTGTGAAAGAGGGGTCCATTAAAATCCCCCCTTCTACGAAGGGGGTTAGGGGGATTTGGGTTTAGCTACTTTTAATGAAGGTAGGGTATGGACGTCATTTTCCTGTTAAAAATTAATTTTGCCGTTTATTGCGCGGTTTTCGCCGTTTGCCTGATAAAGAACTTTAACTTCAATATCATTCTGGTGGGGCTGACCTATCTGGCACCACTTGTGCCGTTAGGCATGAGCGATGCGAATATAGAGCGGTTCATCATCGTCTCCTACTGCAACCTGATTTTTGGGATTATTGAAGTGATCTTTTTCGCCCTGACCGAAAGGCCCGAAGACAGCACCTTTAATAAAGCCTACTTCCAACAACTCTGGGGACATGTCCTGCCTATTGTTATCGCTTTGATCGGCATGTCGTTTGTCTCCCGTGCCAGCGAGGCACCGGTGCAATGGCTCGAAGCCGTTATGATCGCGCTACTGTTTCTGGTCGGTTCGACCTTGCGCATCTGGGCGGTGGCGCAACTGGGGGTGTTGCGTTTCAAGTTCAATATCGCCTTTCGCGAAAAACAGACCCTGAAAACCGATGGACTGCATGGCCTCACCCGCCACCCGACCTACACCGCAATGATGCTGGTGGTGCTCGCCTATGCCATCACCACCCACTCGTGGCTGGCCGGGGTGCTCGGCACACTGTCGGCGTTGTTCGGCTTTCAATACCGCATTCATTTTGAAGAACTGGCATTGAAAGAACAGTTTGGTGAAGAGTATGACCAGTATCGCTCTCAAACCCCGATGTGGCTGCCAATTCCTACTTATGGCAAGGCAGAGTGAAAGATTTTGTCAGCCGGCCCTGCGCCGGTGAGCCGGGTGTTCAGCATTTATCCGGGTCCAACGCGACCCCTTGTCGTCAGGCTGGTGGTCGTCAAATTCGTTGCGGATCTTAACAAAATTGTCCCGATAGCCTTTAGCGTCGCCATAGTCAGAAAAATTTTCATAGCGACTGTGAGTGTTCTTTAGTTTCGTCGCGTGTTTCACCGGGCACCAATATTGCTCTGTCCTTCCCGCGACTTCCTGAGCGTAAGAAATCACCCCTGAAAAATAACCGCAGTAAACACAATTGATTTTTTTCGACAGGTTCAGATATTTTAGCTTATGCCGGTCGATGATGACGTAATCCCCTCGCTTCACCAGAGGAATTCCATATAAAGGGAAGCAGACCCCTTGATAAAGAGAGATAACAATATCCATGGCAATGGTGGGGATGAAGCAGAGGTAAATGAACGGAGCCGAAACGATTTGCAACGATTTATATCGCAGGATGGAAGGAATGGACTGGTCTTTCAACACCGGGTGTCGGCGACCGGTCTCTTTCAAGTAATGCCGGGTTTTCTCCCAGAGGGTGGTGTCTTCGAGAAATTTTCTCAGCGAGGCGGGACGTGTGAAACTTGTGAAATCCCGGTTCAAAATTCGGTTCAACATAATCAAACCCCTTGCCATAGTTGGCGGTCAATAGACCCTGGTCAACAAGCAAACGATTGCTCAATCGCACTAAAACTCAGGGCCCTGCAAATTTCCACACACTTTTTAATAAAAAATGTCCAACTTGTCAAGGAGACCATTGCGTAAGTCGAGAATTTTCATTGATCCTCCCCTCTCATGAGGAGAGCTTTGCATAAGTATAGCATTGAGGGATAAGTTATAATGTGTTGAGAAGT
>JACNKA010000050.1 GCA_014382285.1 Nitrospinota bacterium
ACTTCTCAACACATTATAACTTATCCCTCAATGCTATACTTATGCAAAGCTCTCTCGCGAGAGGGGAAGGAGAACAAATGGATTTTTTAGTGGCTGAACAGTTTTGGGCGATTGCGATGATATTTTTTGGCTCTTTTATTCTCAGCACCTGTAGTAAATGGGAAAGAGCAGAGCAGGAAATTATGAAGGACCCGCGCAACCGCTACGGTCGCAGAAAATCGGACATCGTCAAACCCAAATCCATGCGAGGCACCATCATGACTCTGGCGGGTACCCTTCTGTGTCTCGGCGGCATGATCCTCTTCCTGATGAACGTTTCCATCTAACCCCACTCGGCGTGGGGCCAACTAGCAATAGCTTTTTATTGCTGGCAACCTTTCTTCTCGGCTTGAAGTGGGTTTGCCCCCTCTTTTTCAAAGAGGGCTGGGGTGATTCACATTCAGGGGGTTTCACTTAAACCGTCATTGCGAATGACCAAAGGGAGAGCGGCAATCCAGGTTCTGAAAGATAATGCGTAACCACGAAAAAGTAGAAAAAAAAGATGCTAAACTAATCTTAGCCCCTTCAGGGGATGTCTTGATAACCATTTATGAGGAATTGTAAAGGGGTAAAGATGGCAACTCTATGGCTGTTAACAGGGTCTACCGAGAACTGGTTTGAAGGAATAAGTAGGAAGGCTTGGGGATTTCCTGAAAACCCTAGAAATATCACTTTGTGGAAAGAGATTAGTCTTGGGGATATTGGAATTTTTCATGCAACGAAAAAATCGGCTTATTGGCATGACCTCCTACCTTCAATTATCGGGTATGATTAATAGGGACCAAAGATCAAAAGGAAACTCAATGGTGGGATGATGAAATTAAGAACAAAAAAAATAAGTGGCCCTTGATAATTTATTTTGAAAAAATTTTGTTAGCGGAAGCAGCTTCCGTTATTAACTTTACAAACTCTTCTAAACTTGATGATGATTTAGTCCGCAAGTTATCCTACTCAGGGTACGGATACTCAGACTTTAAAAGAAGAGCCAGGTCTCTTTACCCTGATATTGGGAGTTTTACGGATCAGAAATCGATTCAGAAGTTGGACGGAGAATATGAGATTGTTTTAAAGGATTTTGAATTTAAGGAGTTGGAGAGAGAGTGAAGCTGGGGGGGCTGTCACCCTTTTAAAAGAGTAGTCTTTGGGAATGGGAGTGAATGAGCGGTCTAATTCGATGGTTTGTTGATTCATAAAAAATGAATTCAATTATTTTCGATAGGATTCTCTGCGGTGTAAAACCCCGATAATGTCGATAACCTTTTCCTCTTCCTGAATGCTGTATAGAATTCGGAAATCGCCCACGCGGATTCTCCAAAGATTTTTTTTCCCCTTTAATTTGGCGCATCCGTGAGGTCTTGGTGTTTCAGCGAGGGACTCAATCTTAGGGAAAATTCTTGAAACAGTAGGGGAGTCTAATTTTTCCAGTTCCTGGCGGGCAGATCGAGCAAAGGTAATGAAAAAATCACTCAACCCCCTTGCCTCCGTTTTTTAGTTTTTCTTTGACCGTTTCCAACGTTTCGCGGGGTTCATCGGCTCTCTGGTCGGCTATAAAACTATCTTCAAGGTCTTCCCAGAGTTGACCGTGTTTCTTCAGATCAATGATGACGGCCTTCTTTTTGCCTTTGTCATCGATAATGTACTGTATGCCTTCCATTATCTTTCCTTTCGGTAGATGTCTGCTAGCTATTATCAGTATTTTACATGAGTGTTGCCAGATTGAGGGAAAAAAGTTGTAATGAACCCTCCGCCTGGATCTACCCCTTAGGGGCACGTATGCCAAGAAAGAGTATAACGTCCACGCCGCTTTCAGCGATTCGCGATGACGATTTAAGCAAAATCCCTGAATGTGAACCACCTCATCCCTTGTGATATTTATTTTCACAAATTTCATGCCCGAACGGGTAAAAAGCAAATCCCCCCAACCCCCTTCGTGGAAGGGGGAGTTTTTTTTATCTCTGTTTATCGGTGGTTAGTTGGATTTTGATTTTATCAGGACCAAGGGAGGTACTCCCTCCAGGATTTTTTGGCGGTCAGGATGGTGGCGATGGGTTCTTTTTCGTAGACGATGGGGTATTGCCTTAATGTCACTAGAAATCCCTCTGCTGTGGCGGTGATTTCTTCCAATCTTTTGCCGCTATAAATGTCGCGGATTTCCCCGATCTTTTGTCCTGTTTGCACGGGGGTTCCTACTTTTGCTTCTTTGAGAAACATTCCTGCTGTGCTGGCTAGTATGGCAACATCGTCATTTTTTTCGTAAAACTGCGAGTTGGTTTTTTCCTCTGGCTTTATCTTTCTATTATCTTTCAGAACTTTCTCCACAACCATGAAGTTCACAATCCCATGAAACAGGGTTTCGCATTGCGGTCGGTTCAAGGTTCGCGGTGACCCGGCCGACAAGGTGATGGCTGTAATGTCGCGCGCGTGCCAGTGATGAAGCAGGTTGACCTTGGTGGACACATTGAGCTTTCGCGCGGTTTCGATTTTCAGATCGCGGCACAGTTTTTTGATTCTTCCATCCAACTTGATGGTCTGAATATGCGGAGCGTCTTCGTAATGCGGCGGTGCGGATTGCAGGATGAGCCCCCAATAGGAATCGGCCGTATGGGTATAAATGGCCGAGGCCAGAGCTTCGGTGGTTTCACCTTGCGGGTTGCCGGGGAATGCCAGATCCATATCCATACCGTCATAGGGCCACAGTTTTGATCCGGATTGAATGGCGTTCAGGTTGGCGACCGGGAAGCTGACCACCCGGCCTTTCAGGGTGTAGTTGGGGTCGATGCCTTCGACCACTGAGTCGAGAAACAGGGACAGGCGCGAGTTCAAATACATGCCGTTCAAATGGTCGCCTTGCAGTCCGCTAACGATAGAAAGTGTTTCGCCGGATTTCCCCCAGGTATTTTTATAAAGTTCCAGCGGGGCGCCGAACGCAGTTGGAATGGAAAGGACTTTTTCTTTCACGCTGATTCCTCGGTAGCGATGCGGGCCAGCGGTGCGCCTTTTGCGGTCAGGGGATGTTCCCGCAGGGTGAAGAGCAGGCCGGAACAGGGGGAACGGATTTCTTCCAGCACCTGCCCTGCTATGGGGTCGATCAGGTCACCCATTTTTTCTCCTTCAGTTACCCTTTGCCCCACTTCTGCCTGCTTGATGAATAACCCGGCATCGCCAGCCTGGATCATGGTAACGCCTTCAGGTTGCACCACTCTGGGTTCTGCGATGTTGACTTGCGGTTCATCGGTATCAAGTGCGCCGGTTTGTCGGAGCAGGTTGAGGAGGCCGAGAACAATCTGTGCACAATGATTTTTGTTGATGCGCAGGCAGATTCCGGTTTCGATGACGAGTGTGGGTATCTGGGCCTGGTTCAGGTTGTAACCCAAAGTGGATTCAAAAATTTCTGCGTGCGGGTGAACCCAGATGAGATCGACGTTACAGAGCTTCGCCAGCGGTAGCAGTTTCTTTTCGAAATTCTTGATGATTCTGATTTGCGGCAGTTCCATCAGGTGAAGATTGCTGGAATGAATATCGACCACGAGATCGGAGTTGGACTTTAAATCTTCCAATAGAGTTCTGGAAGTTTCATCAGGCAGGGAGCCTGTGTTTGTTTTGCCAAACGTGCGATTGATGTCGGTAGAGAAAAAGGGCCACAGTCGGGTTCCTGTTTCGAGAGCCTGCGGGTTGACTGCTGGATAAATATTAATCTCTCCCTTAAAGGCTGACGCATCTTGCTCTTCGAGATTTTTCAGGATTTGCATGAGCCGGTGGCAGATATACAATCCTTCCAACTCATCGCCGTGCAGACCGGCAAGCAGCGAGACGCGCTTTGTCGGTTCAGGCGATTGCGAGGCGAACGTGTGGCGGATGATTTCTACCGGCGGCCCGACCGGGGTTTTAACGGAAAAAATACATTGGCTTAGCATGGGAAAGACCGGTTAATCTGCTGAACTTTTGCAGGTTTGAGATGGGTTTGAATGGAAAGGATGCTCTGGCTTTGCATGGAAGAGGCGGATCAGGAGCCGTTAGACTTATGATTTTTTGGGGAAATTTTCATGGAGTCGATTTTCCTTTTCAAGGTATTGCGGTTGATGCCCAAGACCTTGGCGGTGGCGACCTGCTTGCCGGAGTGTTTACTTAATAGAATTTCAAACAGGTGTTTCTCCACTTTTTGTATGAGGGTTTCATAAACCGTTCCGTCCTCATGGTTGTTGAGGAGAAAGTCTTGCAGCAACTGGTTCAAGCGGTCATCCCACTGTCCTTCATCATCGGCGTTGACATCTTCCTGCAGGTGTGGCGGCAGGTGTTCCGGCAGAATGGGGCCGGACAGGGCCAGCATCAAGGCGCGTTTGATCACGTTTTCAAGTTCGCGAATGTTGCCGCTCCAGTGATAGCCGCTCAGGATGCGTTCGACATCGGGGGAGAGATAGACCTTGCCGCGTGCCAGGGTGTTGGCATAGCGGTGGATAAAATGATTCGCCAGCAGGGGCACGTCTTCCAGCCGTTCTCTCAGTGGTGGCATGTCAATATGGATGACGTTGAGGCGGTGATACAGGTCTTCGCGAAACCGTTTCAGATTCATCATGTCTCCTAGATTCTGATTGGTCGCGGCAATGATTCGGACATTAACGGTGATCGGGTTTTTTCCTCCAACTCGATAGAATTCATTATTTTGCAGAACACGCAGGATTTTGGCTTGCAGGGCCAGTTCCATATCGCCGATTTCATCGAGGAACAGGGTGCCTCCATCAGCTTGCTGAAATTTTCCGGTCTTGGTCTCTATGGCTCCGGTGAAAGCACCGCGTTCGTGACCGAACAGTTCCGACTCCAATAGTTCTCGCGAGATGGCGGCGCAGTTGATGCAAATAAAGGGCTGGTCTTTGCGGTGCGAGTATTGATGCAGTGTGCTGGCAACCATTTCTTTGCCGGTTCCACTTTCTCCGGTGATCAGGACGGGCAGATCGGAACCTGCTGATTTGCCGATGGTCTTGAAAATTTCCTGCATGCGTTTGCTTTTGCCGATGATCGCAGAAGTGATGGACGTATCTTGTGTTCCCGCTTCCTGATTCGGGTCGGGGAGATCTGAGGCGGGGGCGGAAACAGACTGGGCTATTTCTACTTTGTCAATCAAACGGAAGACCTCATCAAAATCAAATGGTTTGGTGATGTAGTCGTAGGCTCCAAGCCGCATGGCTTCGATGGTGTTGTTCATGGTGTCCTGCGCTGTCATCATCACCACTTTCAGGTCTGGAGAAAGCTGTCGGGTTTGTTCGAGAAGTTGTAACCCATCGGTTTCTCCCATGAAAATATCGGAGAACATCATCAGGTATTGGTTGGCGGCCAGTTTTTTCAGGGCTTCTTCCCCGGAGGCGGCGGTGTGAACGAGGTAGTTTTTCTTTTCCAGGCCTTTTTTCAGCACCCAGATAATATTTTGCTCGTCGTCAACGATGAGGATTTTATTCTGTGTCATGTCTTTATCTTATCACCTCTTCCCGGTAGGGAGAAATACTTGCACCGTGGTGCCTAAACCTTTTTCGGAGGTGACTTTGATTTTTCCATGATGGTCTTCGACGATTTTCAGGGAAATGGGCAACCCCAAACCGCTGCCTTTTTGTTTCGTGGTGTGAAAGGGGGTGAATAGTTTCTTTTGGGTTGCCTCATCCATGCCTTCGCCGGAATCGATGATCTCAACCACGATATTCTGTTGCGGGACGGGGGAAGAGGCGGGTTTGACCGCATACCCTGAGCTGACTCGGGTGATGATTTGGATCTTGCCGCCCTTGCGGGATGCTTCAATAGCATTTTTGATCAGGTTGAGAAACACTTGCTTCAACTGGTCTTCATCGGCCTCAATGGGGGGCAGACTGGGATCGTAAACTTGCTCAAACCGACCATTTTTGCGGGTGAGGCTGTCTTTTTCGAGCATCAGGATTTCTTCCAGAACTTTATGGATATTGGTGCTTGCCAGTTTCAGGTCGAGGGGCCGGGTCAGGTCCATCATTCTCTTGACCATTCTGTTTATCCGGTCCACTTCGGAAACCACGATATCGAGATATTCCTGATGCGATTTGTTTTTGATTTCCTGGCGCAGGAGTTGGGCCGACCCGCGGATGCCGCCTAAAGGGTTGCGGATTTCATGGGCCATGCCCATTGCAATCTGGCCTAAGTTGTTAAGGTGATCTGCTGGCCTTTGTCGCTCCTCCAGTTCCCGAATCAAGGTCATATTTTTGATCAGTATGACTACTCCCTGAATGGAATCATCGGACTCCAGAAAGGGTGACAAGGTCAGATTAGCCGGAAACCGGGAAGAGGGGGTGTTGCGCATGCCTTCCGCCTCAACATCGTGGTAGCAGGCACCCGTTATCAGGACTTTGCGAACTTTGTCGAGGAGATGTGACTGTCGGGGGAACAACTCCTCCAGGTTGTGGTGGATGAACGAATCGCGGGACCGGTGAAACATGTCCTCGACGGTCAGATTGCTTTCCTGAATGGTCAATGAGGGGGAAATGAGCAGAACCCCTTCTATGATGGAATAAAAAATGTTTTGGTGGAGGCGATCATTCATGGTTCCAGTTTATTTTTTACCTTTGGCCTTTTTGGCTTTGCTCCCTGAATAAGGACTTTTGGGCGAGGGTTTTTTAGCCGGGGCCGCAGGTTCAGGAGCTTTAGTGGTAGAAGCCTCCGCAGTAGGTGCGGGTGCTGGGGTCCCTGTGTCTGTTTTTCCCTGTTTACTGTCCTTTTCCCAGCCTTGCTTGCGTGCTTCGGATGGGTATTCAGAAGTATACCACCCCGATCCTTTAAGGATAAACCCGGAAGCGGAAACCAGACGACGAACTTTTCCGTTATCTTTGTCATCACAACCCAGGCCATTGCAGGTCTTTAAAGGTTTAGCCGAGATAGCCTGCATGGCTTCAAAGACGGCTCCACATTTGTCACATTCGTATTCGTAAATCGGCATAACTCAAAATCTCCGGCGGTGGTTTGATTGAATTGAATATGATTCAAAAGCAGAAATAGCAAGGTAGGGGGAGGATTTTTGCCCTAGACCCGGGTGAGCCATTTCTGGAATTTCGGGTTGACCCCGCGAACCACTTCAAAAAATGTTTTCTGGATGCGGTCGGTGATCGGGCCCTTTTTGCCCAAGCCAATTACACGGTTATCCACCTCGCGGACGGGTGTGATTTCGGCGGCGGTTCCGGATAGAAAAACCTCCTCCGCGATATACAGTTCATCACGAGTGATGGTTCTTTCTTCCAGAGCAATTCCTAAATCATCACAAATTTCCACGACGGCGTTGCGGGTGATCCCATCCAGATTGGAGCAAGATAAAGAGGGGGTGTGTAACTTCCCTTTGTAATAGATGAAAATATTTTCTCCCGAGCCTTCTGAAACGTAGCCCGAAGGGTCGAGAAGGATGGCCTCGTCATAACCATCGCGAACGGCCTCGGCCTTGGCCAGAATAGAGTTGATGTAGTAACCGCAGGCCTTGGCTTTAGTCATGGTGACATTGACATGGTGCCGGGTGAAGGAAGATAGGCGGACACGGATTCCCTTGTCCAGACCATCCTCTCCCAGATAAGTGCCCCAGGGCCAGGCGGCAATGGCGCAACGGACATCAACACCTTTAGGGTTGAGGCCCATTTTATTATCGCCCAAAAATATGATGGGGCGGATGTAGCATTCCTCCAGCTTATTTTGTCTGACGACATCCAGGGTCGCGTCATAGATGTCTTTATTGGAAAAAGGCACCTCAATTCCAAGAATGACGGCAGACTGAAATAAACGGTCGATATGTTCCTGCAGGCGAAAAATGGATGACCCGTTGCCTTGGGAGTTGTAGCAACGAATGCCTTCAAAAACGCCGAAACCGTAGTGCAGGGTGTGAGTGAGAACATGGACATTGGCTTCGTGCCAGGGAACCATTTTCCCATCCAGCCAGATTTTTTCAGATTTTTCCAAGAGAGCCTCTTTATGGAGCAGGTTGTGAGAGTTTTAGGATAAACAGTGTAAAGTTAGATATTATTGGGCCTTAGGCATAAAATCAAGCCAAATAAATGCATTGACATGTTAAAGTAGGTTTGTTAATTTCTCACTCTTGCTTTTGATTGTTAAGAAGGGGCCGCTAGCTCAGTTGGTAGAGCACTTGACTTTTAATCAAGTGGTCGAAGGT
>JACNKA010000049.1 GCA_014382285.1 Nitrospinota bacterium
GCTGGAGGCATGTATGGCATTAACTGGTGAAAAATCGTGCATGTGGTTTTAAGCTTGTTGGTTTCACCCCTTATGGGTGGTTTCGTCGCTTTTATAGTATTCAAATTTATAAATAGAAACGTTTTCAGCAAACGAAATCCGTTAGCATATGCTAAAAACCTGCTTCCTTATATGGTGTTTATTGTATTTGTGATTCTTTCCAATGCCATGGTTTATAAAGGGCTGAAAAATCTTCATCTGGACCTTTCCTTTATTCAGGCGTTAGTGATTTCTCTTATGGTGGGGAGTCTGGCATTTGTGGTCACAAAAATTTTGGTAAAAAAAATACCTTACAACGCCTCCTGGGATCTGCAAAAACAGTTTCATGAAACAGAAAATGCATTTAAATACTTGCAGATTTTAACTGCGTTTTATGTGGCTTTTGCTCATGGTTCCAATGATGTGGCCAATGCAGTGGGACCTTTGGCAGCCGTGGTTGCGATTCTCAAGGATGGACAGGTGCATATGAAAGTGGCTATGCCGACCTGGATTTTAGGATTAGGGGGCGGGTTCATCGTATTTGGGCTAATGATATGGGGAGCCAAGGTCATGGCCACCATTGGAGAAAAGATTACGGAAATCACTCCCTCAAGAGGATTTGCAGCTGAATTTGGGGCGGCGACGGTGGTTTTAATCTGTTCTAAAATGGGTCTGCCTATTTCCACTACACATACTCTGGTGGGGTCGGTGATCGGTGTGGGGCTGGCCAGAGGCTTGCCAACTCTGAACCTGGGTATTATTAAAATGATTGTGATCTCATGGATCTCAACCATTCCGTTCACAGCTATAATTTCCATGCTGTGCTATAAAATATTTGTGGTGTTTTTGCCTTAGCGCAACTTATTCATTCAGCGAAGATAAAAACAAAAAACCCCTTAGCCTTTCGGCCAAGGGGTTTTTTTATGGGATATGAAAAACCCCGAGTTAGTTGTAATTTTGTTTTTGCAGGTGTTCCGGTAGAGTCCATTCCAGCGCATCTAAATCTGGGTTGTAGTGAGCTAAAGCACCGCAGAAAGAGCAATACTCAATCCCGACTTCGTAGTCCAGGGTGACAGTGCTGGCCCTGTGCTCACAGAACTTCTTTTTTACCGGGGAGTCATCACCCTTGTCTTGAAACCAACCTTTAGAAATTGTTAAGTCTTCCATTTAAGCATCTCCTTGTTCTTGGGAGTTCAAAGATCACTGTCACTCTTAACTCTCCTAGTGTCCCTTATGTTCAGAAACAATTCAAGCTTTATAATTAATCTTCTGTAAATTTTAATTGACGCGTTGGGAATACTTTTTCATTGACATGAAGCTGCAAAAAAGAATTTTTCCGGGGGGGCGGATCGTTAGGTGGTTTGAAGAAAAAGCTCACTGATTTCTTCTAATTGAACTTCTGCATGCTCAATAATTTGCTGCAGATGCAAGTCTTCGGATAGCTGAACTGTATCCCAAATATTTTTTTCAGTGCTAACTCTATTATTCCCACTATCAGGGGCTGAAATAATCTTGTGACTTATATTATCTGCCAGGTGAATGATGGCAGCTTCAATTGGGAAGTTTTGAGCCGATGCAGGAAAGTGATGGTGAGCAACGGCTTCTTGTAATCTATCTGGCAGGTTCCAGGCTCTGAGAAGAGCCCCCCCGACAGCACCATGATCAAAGCCAAAGTATTTAGCTTCGGCTTTATGCCAGCGATCCCCACTTTTTCCGGCAAAATCTAAAACGATTCTCAGTTGATCAGGAACTTTAAGACACATTAGTAAACGGCCGATATCATGCAGGAGCCCCGCCACAAAAAATCTTTCCCCCTCAAATTCACCACGTGCCTGATTAATGGCTCGGGCAGACAACCCACAGGCAACGCTGTGCCTCCAGAAATAGTCCATGTCTATCATGTCTATACCCTTGAATTGCTTCACCACTGTTGTGGCTAGAACCAACTGCATCAGTTGTTCCGTCCCGATAATTCCCAGTGCGTGGGAAATCGTTTCAACTTCTCCGCGAAACCCATAAAATGCGCTGTTGACAATTCTCAACAGGCGCAGCGTCAGGGATGGATCCACGCAAATTATTTCAGCAATGTCATCGAAATCGCAGGCAGGATCAGCAACCACTTTCTGCAACTCATAGAAAGTGTTGGGCAGGGAGGCAAGCGGCTCGTTTTCGTTTATTAGATCTTGAATATCAATCAAACTCATAACAGAACAAATAAATACAGGTTAAAGGCTATCCCTAATCGGATGTTATTGGTTTTATTTGTTCTCCCCGATTACAGTCTATACCATAGTGTAAACCTGTTTCAATGTTTCTAATGTTTCAATTGTGTTAATTTTAAAAGGAGTTACGGCTTCTCAGAAGGTGTGTTGTCTTGAAAACTATTGATATTCAGCAGGTTATTAGTGATTGTAGGAATATTTCGAGTGGCGATATTTGTGCCGGTTTATTGTGAGACTTTAATCCGTGGTGCTTCCGCCGTGTTTGAGGTGTTTTTCTTCCTTTCATTTTGCGGTGGAGATGGGGTGACTTATAATCGTGTCATGTATTTCGACGATCAAAATAAAGCACTGAGAATTTTTCTTTATCTCCTTTTATTTTTAATCAGTTTTTTGGTTTTTGATTCTATAACGGTGGTGGCAACGGTTTTTTTCGCGGTGGTGGTGCTGGACTATTTTTTGCGCAAAGCTAACCAGAAAGAGAGTCGTTGATTGATGGAGAATTTCACATGAAAGTTTTGGGACAACTCCGCAAAATGAACGTGGAGGCGCAGACTCCCGTTGCGTATTTTTTAAGTCTGGATAAAAATTCCTATCCCCTGAATTCTCACATCGGTGAGTCCTTGAGTTTGAAATGGACGGGCACCATAACCTGCATTGAATGTGGGCGGAAGACCCGTAAGTCTTACGACCAGGGATATTGTTTTCCCTGTTCTCGAGACCTTCCAGGAAATGCCATGTGCTCAGTTCGCCCGGAACTGTGCCAACACGAAAAGGGCAATGAGGCGGACCGCGAGTTTTGGCGCACTCATTGCAACATCGATCACTTTGTATATCTTTCGTTGACCAGCGGGGTGAAGGTTGGCATCACCCGGCATTACAATATTCCAGACCGCTGGATCGATCAGGGAGCTGTGAAAGGGTTGATCATCGCCAAGGTTCCTGAGAGAATTCTTTCCGGCCAGATTGAAGTGGCTATAGCAAAGGACTTTGCTGATAAAACCAATTGGCGAAAAATGTTGAAAGGGGAGGTGGCAGAGGTGGACCTGCTCACCTTCCGTGACAAAGCATACGAGCTTTTTCCGCCAGCATTAAAAGAGTATGCGGTGATGGACCGGCAGGTTGAGGAATTGGTTTATCCGGTCGAATCGGTTCCTGAAAAAATTACCAGCCATAATCTCGAAAAAACCCCGGAATTTACGGATCGCTTGACTGGCATCAAAGGCCAGTACCTGATCTTTGAACACAGGGTGATCAACTTGCGTAAATACGCGGGTTATCATGTGGAGTTCGACTGCTCGCCGCCCACTCCCGTGGGAGGGAACTAGCAAGGGCTTGTTAAGCCGAGATAACTCTTTGTTCGCCAACAAAACTTATTGCTCACTACCTGCGGAGGTACTCCGCCCCACGAGAGTGGGGGCATAAAAAAAGCCGCACCCAAAAGGATGCGGCTTTTTATTAACTTGTAAAATGTGGCCAGTCAGGCTGCCTGGGTGACAATTTTCCCGATAAATGCCGGGGCTTCCTTTTTAGATTGATCCGGGTTGGGGATCAACTGGGCCACTTTAATGTTTTTGGCGAGGCCGAGTTTTTCCAAAAAGCAAAGAGCCCACCAGGTCATGTCAACTTCCCAAGGCCGTAAACCATGCCGGGCAGATTTTGGAAATGCGTGGTGATTATTGTGCCAGCCTTCTCCCCAGGCCAAAAGCCCGACCCACCAGCAATTGGTGGAAAGATCGTCTTTGAGTGGAAAGGTCACATAGCCAAAATAATGTGCCGCGCTGTTCACCAGCCAGGTGGAATGGTAAGTCACTACTAACCGGACGAAAACCCCCCAAATGACCCAGGGAAGACCGCCGATGGCGAGCAACATAAAGCCGAAGGCAAATTGAACTGTAATGAAATGTTTGTCGAGAAACTTGTAAAACGGGTCTTCACAAAAATCTTTGGTGTAGTCGTGAAGCACCTGCTCGTCATCAAATTTGGAGTGGGTAAAAAACATCCAGTTAAGATGCGCCCACCAGAAACCTTTTTTGGCACTGTGCGGGTCTTCCGGTGTGTCTGAACCCGCGTGATGCATGCGGTGTTGTCCTACCCATTTGATGGGGCCATTCTGGCAGGCCAGTGTCCCAAATAAAACGAGAATGTTTGCCACCCACTTGGGTGTGGAAAAACCTCGATGCGTGAGATAGCGGTGGAAGCCGAGACAGATGCCCAGTGAAGCCGTGACCCAGTACAAAAAAAACATCACTGCGACAGCGCTCCAGGAAAACGCAAACGGAAAAAAAGCAAATAACGCCATGGCATGTACGGTGGTGAGAACGGCTGTGGCGATCGGATTAAATTTAAGCTGGTATTTCTCAGTGGAATCACTGGTCATGGAAAAGCTCCCTTTAAAGGTTTTTACACAGCTTCATGGTACCCTGAAGAGATCAAAGTATTTGTAAAACTTATGTAATATAAGCATCAGGCGTGGAAAAGGCTGACAACCATTGCGGTAGGCAATTCTGGGAGCTTTAGGCCCTTGAGCCCTTGCCTGCTTTGGATAAGGGGTATAATTTCTTTCAATTTAGGCTCGGAGCTTGGTAAAGTGGTGGCAATCAGGAGGTTGCAGAAAATGTGGGGTTATCGGAACTGGAAAGTAGAGGGCAATGGGTAGACTGCGAAATCTGTTTCATCCTATCATGGTGTTTATCGGGGTTCAGATTGCCTGGATCGTGCTCATGGCGGTCTGGATCAACTGGTACCTGGAAAATAACCTGGCTATTAAGGAGTTTGCCCAGAAAATCCGCCCGGATTTGTTCACTGTTGAAATTCAGTGGCTGATTTTATTTGAGGGTTGTTTCCTGATGCTTCTGATTCTCGCCGGGGTCTACGTGATCTTTGTTTACTGGAACAAACAGAATCGTTTGAATCAGATGCAAAGCAATTTTGTGGCCAGTGTTTCGCATGAGTTGAAATCTCCGCTTGCCTCCATTCAACTCTACCTCGAGACTTTGAAATATCAGGAGGTCTCGAGTGATGAAAGAAAAGATTTTGTCGAAACCATGTTGACGGACACTAAGCGTCTTTCCGAGTTGATCGATAACATTCTGCAATCGAGCAAGGCAGACCCCACGAGCATGGCCTTGCAGTTCCAGCCAGTGAATCTGGGGACATTTCTTGCGGAAGTGATTAAGGGGCACAAACGCCAGTTGGAGGAAAAAAAGTGTCTGGTGGATTTAAAACTGGAGAATTCTCCCACGCTAAATTTGGATCCAAAAGCCTTGCGCATGGTGTTTAATAATCTTATCAGCAATGCAATCCGGTATTCGCCTGTGGGTTCTCCGTTAAAAATACATCTCCACAAAACCGGTAAATACTGGGGAGTGGATTTTGAAGACCAGGGATTCGGCTTTGAAAAAAAAGACATGAAGAAGATATTTAGAAAGTTTTACCGGGTGCAAAATACCGACACGCAAAATATTGAAGGGGCAGGGTTGGGTCTGTTCATTTCCAGTGAAATTGTTAAAAACCATAAAGGCCGGTTGAAAGTTTCCAGTCCGGGCAGGGGAAAAGGTTCAAAACTTTCCGTCCTGCTCCCGGTCAGTCGGGAAGTTGAACCGGTCCGTCAACTGGATGAGTGATGAATAGTAGCGAAAAAAAAATCCTGGTCGTCGAAGACGAAGCCCATCTCGCCAAGGGACTGCAGTTCAACCTGGAGCGGGAGGGGTATCAAGTTACTCTCGTCGATAACGGCCAGTCGGCTGTGGAGATTTTGGCGAAAGAAGATTTTGACCTTATGATCCTCGACATCATGCTCCCGAAGTTGACCGGACTGGAAGTGGCCAGGCGGATTCGTAATACCGACATGCGCTTCCCGATTTTGATGCTGTCTGCCAAGTCGACCGATGAAGACCGTGAACTGGGGCTGGCCGCCGGAGCCGATGATTATCTGGCCAAGCCGTTCCATTTGCCGGAACTTCTGCTGCGGGTCAAAGGCATCCTGCGCCGCTGGGAATGGTACAAGGAGCCGGTTCACGATCAGGAAGTTTTCCAGTTCGGTGATATGTGGATCAATTTTTCCAGTGGCAAAGCCAGGGGCTGTTCCGGTGAATTTTACCTGACGGCGAAAGAAGCGTTATTGATGAAACTGCTGGTGTCGCACAATGGAAATATTGTGACCCGTGAGGAATTATTGGAAAAGGTCTGGGGCTATGACCCGCAAACTGAAACCCGCACGGTGGATAATTTTGTGGCCCGTCTGCGCAAATATTTTGAGAAGAAACCGCAGTCCCCGCAACACATCATCACCCACCGCGAAAAAGGCTACGAGTTTAAAGCCTGATCCCAAAAAAGAAAGACGAATTCTTATTGTCGCTGCTTTATATTTGCTGGAATTGACTCTGTAAGAGAACCAGACTCTGATTGATCCCCTGACTCGAAAGATCATTGATATAGGGGCAGGTGCCGAGGATGGGCACATCTGAAAACTCTTTGATCAGAGAACCCTGATCAGCTTCAACGGCATTCAACTCACCTTCATTCGATGAATTGAGGATCACACCTTTGATTTTCAGTCCGTGCTGCCGGGCGGCGTTGATGGTCAGCAGAGTATGGTTTAAAGTGCCTATCTGAAAACGGCTGACGATGATGAGGGGAAGACCCATTTGTAAAGCCAGATCGACAACATTGTAACGACGGGTTATCGGTACAAGAAGGCCGCCTACGCCCTCAACCAGCATCATGGAGTGTTTGGATTGAAGCGCGCGAAACCGTTCTAGAATTTTCTCCGGATCGAGTTCTTTTCCTTCAAACCTGGCGGCCTGATAGGGCGAGGCCGGCATTTTTAACCGGAAAGGGCAGACATATTCCAGAGGGTCTTGAGTTCCTGTGACTTCCATCAAAAATTTAGCATCGGAGTTGGCAGAAGAACTGCATTCCGGGTTCACGCCGGTCTCTATCGGTTTCATCACCCCGACATCTTCGCCCCGGCTTTTGAACAGAGTGGCGAGACAGGCGGTGACTATGGTCTTGCCCACGCCGGTATCGGTTCCTGTGATGAAATAGCCTTTCATGTTTGTCCTCGGAGTTTATTCTAAACGGATAAATCTGATATAATTAATAACGGCTTCCCGGTAAGGAGGCAAGTTATTAATGACTTTGTTTCGAGTTAAGCGATGGGATCAAAAAAACTAGAGGTTATCTGTCCCTGTTGTGAAACCAAATTGCAGGTGGATAATAAAACCGGTGCGGTGATCTGGGAGGAAAGAAAACCCAAGCCGGTGGCTTCTCTCACTGATATGGTGAAGGGTCTGGAAAACCAAAAAAAGGAACAGCATAGTCTGTTTAAAAAACACAGTGAGAACCTGAAAGAACGCGATCGGGTTCTCGATGAAATTTTCAAAGAATCACAAAAGCATGTCGATAAGTCCGACGAAAAACCTTTACGCGATTTTGACTTTGACTGACCACTAATCGTGAGGGTAGAGTGCTGTGGCTTTTTTCAGAGAGCAACAGGTTGGCTCGGCTGACGAACATCCCATTGTTTCCCCTGTGTAAAATTCTTCCTTAGCTTTTATGCCCCGGAGCAACTGTGTTAAATGTCAAGCATTGGAGATGAGATTTTCATTCCAGAGTGTTT
>JACNKA010000097.1 GCA_014382285.1 Nitrospinota bacterium
ACGTACGGAGAAGTTCATGAATGCCCTTCTGGTCTGCCATGCGCCCCCATAACACCAGGTCCTTGGAGTCTTCGCACGACCTTTTAACTTCGAACCAGCTAGGATCTATTCCAGGGGGAACAACTATCACTCTTTTTCCTTTTTTATTTCTTAACCCTTTGAGAACCAGTTTTTTTGAAAACTCGCTGAAGGTGATGACCCGGGAAGCGTTGTAAGCTGAGGAACGTAACAAATAGTTGTTGAGATTTTTTAAAAATGTCAGAGGGCGCAACATCCCACGAATGATGCCAGTTTCTGGAATCATATTAGCGTGACTGGTAAACAGGTAACCAGCCTTGAAGTCCCCGGCAATATCGCTGAAAAAAAAAGCCTCTTCGGCATTGCCATGCACAATATCAAACCGCTCCCATTTCATCAGACGCTTCAAAGCCCGTGCAAAGGAAAAGATATCGAAATTTAATGTCGCGCAATGAAAATGGGTAGTCCAGTGGAGGGTGTAAGGGGGTTTTGCAGAAATTTTTTCGCCGTGACTTTTAGAATAAAGCACATGAACGTCATGCCCCAGTCTCTGCAAAGCACATGCAAGATGATGAACGGCAATCTGCCCACCGCCCGCAAACTCAGACCACGGAGAAGAATAAATAGTAAGACAAATTTTCATAGAGACCAGCGTAACCGCTGGAGGCGATTAGCCATAACATTTTTGCCAGACTTCAATTCGACAAGACTGTATTAGAAGTGTTCATACAGGGCCTATTTCCTCGGCGTCCAGTCTCTCACCATTTCCTGCGCTTTCTCTATTTGCTCTGGGGACATTTTTCGCTCCACTAAATTTATCTGAGCTGTGGCAGCTTTATGTCCCTGCAAACCAGAAAGATTGTACCACATATGGGCCAACACATAATCCCTCGGAACTCCCTGCCCGTTGGCATACATTGTACCTAAGTAGTTTTGTGCTTCTACAACACCGTTTTCCGCATCATCTATTAAAATTTTTATTGCTGATGAAACATTCTTTTTCGCCAAATTGTAAATATGTGTTTTTTCCGGGGCAACTCTCTCCTTCATGGAAAACCGTAACCACTTAACAGCTTTCTGGTCGCTTTGTGGAACACCTTGCCCCTTGGCATACATCACACTCAAGATGATTTGAGCCCTCGAATCTCCATTTTCTGCGGCAAGTCGGTACCACTTGGCAGATTGCCGATCGTCTTGTGGAACATATTGTCCATTAGCATACATAACACCCAAGTCGATTTGTGCATCCACAACGCCGTTTTCCGCATCATTGGTTAAAAACTTCAATGCTTGCGGAATGTTCTTTTTCTTCAGCTTATCTTCCGTTGTCTCCTCTAGAGCCGTTCCCTGTTCAGCGACAAGTCGGTACCACTTGAAAGCTTCTTTGTGGTCCTGCGGAACTCCTTGTCCGTTGGCATACATCATACCCAAGGTAGACTGAGCATCAACAATGCCCTTTTCCGCATCGTCTATCAAAACTTTTAGTGCTTGTGGAACATTCTTTTTCGCCAGATTGTATATATTTATTTTTGCCTGATATCCCTGTTTTGCCGCAAGCCTGTAAAATTTGCGTGCTTCCTTCTGGTCTTGTGGAACTCCCTGCCCGTTGGCATACATCATGCCCAAAGTGTATTGGGCTTTGGCAATGCCTTTATTTGCATCCAGGATTATTTTTTCTACTTCTTCAGGATCCTTCTGGATCGCTGATTTCAACACATCTGTTCCGGCCTGGTGATACTCTTTTTCTGCAATAAGTTGATACCACTTCAGGGCTTCCTGATTGTCTTGTGAAACCACCAATCCAAATTCGCGCATTATAGCCAGGTTGATCTGTGCTTCAGCAACGCCGTTTTCCGCATCATCTATCAAAGCTTGCAATGCTTGTGGAATACTCTTAACTGCCAAGTCGTATATCTTTGTTTTTGCCTGACGGGATCCACGATTTGCCGCCAGTTTGTACCACTTAACAGCTTCTTTGTAGTCCTGCGGAACTCCTTGTCCGTTGGCATACATCATACCCAAGGTATATTGAGCATCAACAATGCCCTTTTCCGCATCGCCCATCAAAACTTTTAGTGCTTGTGGAACATTCTTTTTCGCCAGATTGTATATATTTGTTTTTGCTGTATACCCCTGTGCTGCGGCAAGCCCGTACCACTTAGCAGCTTCTTTGTGATTCTGTGAAACTCCTTGCCCGTTGGCATACATCACGCCCAAGGTATATTGAGCTTCAGCAATGCCCTTTTCTGCATCATCTATCAAACCTTTCAGTGCTTGTGGAACATTCTTTTCCACCAATTCTTCTAATTTTACAATATTTGCTCTGGCCTGATAATACCCCTGTTTTTCAGCAAGTTGATACCACTTGAGAGCTTCCTGGTCGTCTTCTGGAACTCCTCGTCCGTAGTCATAAGCAAACCCTGTAAAGAGCTGGGCTCTGGAGTTGCCCTGTTCTGCAGCAAGTTGGTACCACTTTATCGCTTCCTGATCATCTTCTGGAACTCCAAACCCCATGTCATGCATGAACCCTAAAAAGAATTGCGCTTTGGAGTCTCCCTGTTCTGCCAGCGGAGTCCATAATTTACGTGCTGTTTCATAGTCCTTATTTTCATACGCATTCCAACCATCCTGGAAATCATTAAAAAATATCCTGGATACAACGCTGAAGATGAGCAGAGTAGTAAAAACGATCAGAATGGCGAGTTTTTTGGTATTCATAGTGCTAAGAATACAGGATGTGGACTGTTTTTGAAAGTGCTAGACGAGGAAAGAAGTGGAGACTCGAACTTCCACACCCTTTCGAACCCATGAGCTGGGATCATGTGTGCGTTTATAATGTCCCCATCCTAATCTTTCATGCCTTGCAAGGGCCGGCAAGAATAACGTATTCATAGCTAATTGAAAAATTTGGGAGTAGGGTATTAAAAGGTGTCCGAAGGTTTTTTCAATCTAACAAAAACATTAAGAAGTCTATTTATGAATAAGAACGATTCTGATTATTACTGGTTTCACATCCCCATTCTTTTGATAAAGATAGTGCGGATTCTGACAAAAATACCCTCGGGGCAACCCAAAATGATTCAACTGGAACAATGGGGGCGGCTGATAACAGTTTCAACAGACCCTGTGCTGGGAAGGGTCCGGCTGGATATTATCACTTTGCCCCTGTTAAGCATTGAAGGCAGTAAACATCCAGAAGATTCGCAACCAAAATTAGATTTAGGTGTAGCCGATTGAGTATTTATTTGGTTAAGGCCCAAGGATTTGGGCAGAAAGTAGCAAGGGCACGTGGTATCTGACACCTAAGCCTTCGTGAGCTTGTGATATCTCCAACCTAATATTTCATGCCCTGCAAGGGTAAAACCAGCCGACTATTGATTTATTTGCAGTAAAAAGACCTGTTTTCCCCCTAAAATCCTTCTCTGTTGTTTCATTCCTATACAATAATAACTTGACTTTGATAATGATTCTCATTATTATAAGTAAGAGTTGTGATTATCAAAAGACCTTAAAAAATGGAGAAACAAATGTTTGAGCTTAAATACAACGAGTCCAGCCAATTACGAGTCCGTTTAGCAATCCTCGAATCTCAGCTAAAAGTGGCAAATAATAAATTAGAACATCTGAAAAGAATTAATAACGATAAAAGTTCGCGCGCCGAACCTTTTCAAGTTAAGTAGGGAGGTTGTCTCAATAGAATATATATGCCAGCCGGAACGGGTAGGCCCTTTTATTCAACCTTCCCTTAAATAATTCAATCTTTCATTGAGTTTTTCAGGGTGGTGAAGGGCATCCTCTATATCCTGAAGCGTAACCTTCGCACAACCCTCCATCATAAAAAAAGACGATTCGACTTCTTTTTTGAGTATTTCAGCAAATGCAAAACGACATGCATCTTCGGCGTAAGTCAAATACCCCATAGTTTCTTTATAATAAAAAACAAGCGAAAGCATGTTGGAAGGTGAGATTGGAAGACTGCAGGAACTTTCTCTTTTCCCGGTATTCTCGGCAGATTGAATCGAGAGATTGGGTCCTGCGCAAGCAAAATTAAAAATGCACGTTGCCACCATTAGAAAAAATAAAAGTTTATGTTTGAAAAGTTTTTGACCCGCACAATTCATGGCCTTCTCTCAAGTAAGATAGGATAATAAACTCTTGGCTGAAAATCATTGTTTCCTGATTTAAGTCTACGCCTTTCTAATAAGTGTGGCTATCCTTTACAGGGATCATGTGTGAGTTTTTAATGTCCCCAACCTTAGAATTCATGCCCGGGTAATATTATTCCTTAACCTTCGTGCCCTGCAAGGGTATAACGAGACGATCGTTGAGCTTTAAAGGGTTAACTTACTGTCAATAGTGGACTTCGTGATATCCTCTTCCGAAAGATTCGTGCCCGGCTACGGGTAGACCCCTTTATAAGCGCCTTACCCACTGAATAGGAGCGAGAATTCATGACTGACCGACAGGTGCCAAGCGCTTGGCTAAATGTACCATCGACCTCTGGATTGCTTGCTGTCGGCAATTCTCACTCGATTCATTGGCGCTCTTTCGGCCATCCCGATACGATGCCAGTTGTTGCACTGCACGGTGGTCCTGGTTCCGGCTCAAATCCCCGACACTTAACGTTCTTCGACCCACAAATCCATCGGGTGATCATGTTCGATCAGCGCGGTACCGGGCAATCAACGCCGTCGGCCACTACGATTAATAACACACTGCAAGACTTACTAAATGATATCGAAAAACTGCGTTGCTACTTAAGCGTCGAGCGTTGGTTGGTCTTTGGTGTGTCTTGGGGAGCCAGTCTTGCGTTGCTCTATAGTCAAAACCACCCACAGGTCAGTATTGGCTTGGTGCTGGCAGGGTTGTCAAATCGCCACGAGCATCAGACCGCGTGGATACTTGAGGAGCGTGCGCGACTGTTGCCCGAACGTCACGAGGAGTTCCTGAAGGCACTTGCTCCCGGCGACCGAGCTGATCCGATTGCAGCTTATTATCGAAAGAGTTTGTCTCCGGATCGAAAGAACCGACTCGAGGCAACGTACGCCGTTTGGGTGCTGGAAGCCGACTTGGAAGGCCCGGAACCGCAAACGCTGCCGACGATGAGCCTCGATGAGATTGACGCGAGCATGGTCAATCGCGCGATGATTTACCTTCACTACTGGGCCAACAAGACTTTTCTCCCACACGGTCATTTATTGATTAACCCGAGCGCGCTGATTGAACTGCCTGTGGTATTGGTTCACGGTGCGTCGGACTGGATTTGCCCGCTAAGCGGCGCGCAGCGAGTGGCTGATTCGATCGAGGGAACTCAATTGATCGTTGTGCCGGGCGCAGGGCACTCGCCGTATAGTGCAGACATGGTGCAAGTGCTGCGCGAATCTATAGTAAGACAACGATAAACCCTCGATTAACGACACCCAATCGCCCCCACCGAACCTCCTGCGAGACCTAATGGTCATGACGTCAGACAGTCTATCTTGACTTTTCTTCGCAATGGAAATCGGTTTCTGAAGACCAGTGGATATTCAGGTATTGAGGAACTTTGGTATTGCGATCGATCTTCGCCGATTGGATCTGGGCAGAGGTCAGGTTGATGGTATAACGCAAGCAAGCCTTGCTTAGGTTGGCCCGTTGCAGGTTGGTCCCCTGCATCCACGCCGAAGACAGATACGCCTCTGTAAGATTGGCTTCCGTGAACAAGGTCTTTCGCAGATCGGCTTTGAAGAACTTTACTTTTTCAAGGTTAGAATTTCGCAGATCGGCTTTTCTTAGATCAGCTTCACTGAAGTCGATGCCGCGAAGATCTCGGTCACTGAAATCGATACTTCTCAGGTTAGATTGCCGGAAGATGCATCCCCCTAAATCTGCGTCATTCAACTTCATTCCTTGGCAATTGGTTTCGCTGAGGTTTGCGCCTCGCAAATCCGAACCGGCAAAAAAGGCTTTGGTGAGGTTCGCGCCCTGCAAATTGGCGCCGTTGAGTAAGGCCATTTGGAAATTAGCTTTTCTGAGATTGGCATTGCTCAGGTTAATGCCATTGAAGTCAACGCGATCAAAATCGGGATCAATGTGCGGATTGCTTTCTCTCCAGATATTCCATCTCGCTACGGAACTCTTGAGAAGAGTAATTTGTTCCCGGTTCGCCACTTGATAGTAAGTTTTTATTTTAAAGAGTGTTGTTTCAACAATTTCATTACTCAGACTGAATCTTCATTTTCTTTCTTCTATTTTACACCCATTTCGGGTTGCCAGGTTTCCATGAGGAACTTTCAAAAAAGCCCTGATGAAAATCACCTGGAAAGACTTGCATGCACAACAACAAGCCGTAGTCGTCGAATATCCCCCAAAAAATAAACCCACCAACCATTTTCTCCCGTAGCTGTGATGCCCTCTACCTTAAAATTCATGCCCGGAACGGGTACTTCGTGAGCATGTGATATCTCCAACCTTAATCTCATGCCCGGTACGGGTAGCAAGGGTAGAACGGGTAGATCATGTAACGGGACGATCATTGTTTTTTTAGGGGTTAGCTGGCGGGCAAAAATGGAATTCTTTTGTCTTTTTCGGTGGCGCAATCTTGCAGGGGTAGGATAGTGAAATATTTATTGGGGGTTCTGATTGTCCAACTTAATTCCATAATATTTCAGTTTAATTTTATTTAATGGGTTTTCTTCGCTTATTTTTTTTAATGCTTTAATGGTAGTAGCATGAACATTTTTATAATTATCATTATTTGGGTAACGACTTTGTAACCCTAAACACATATTAATCATTTCCTTTAATTCCCCATCACCGGGATTCATAAAAACTGAATATAAATCGTTTTCAGTGGAAGATGCGATTTTGTCTGATTCCTTTTCTCCCCAGCGTCCCCCTTTTGACATATCAATTAAAACATTTCTCAAATCTAATTCCTCTTTAGTTTCTGAAAACTTTTGATTAAACTTTTGATTTATTACCTGGTCTTTAATGTCACCGGCGAAATGATAAGCTCCAAGGTCAAATATATTTTTCTTCTCATGCATTTTTATATATGGGTCGATTAATTCATTTGCCTTGTCTTCCATGTTTAATTCTTTAAGGATTGTAACGGTTCCATTTAAATCTAAAGCGCTTAAAGACTCCATGTTTTCATTAAATGAATGAATTAGTCTGTTTGAAAAATCGGTTTCTTTTTCTTGAAATGAAGTGTGAAAATTCTCCCATACTTTATGAAAAGCTTCTTGAGATTGCCCATTTTTAAATTGAATGTTTAATGGTTTTGCTAATTTCAATAACCTGTCCTTATCTAAATACTTTTTTTCAATTGCTAAGGCTAACTCCAAATCAAAGTCGTCACAATTCCCAAAGCCATAGTTGTCTAATAAATCCGACCAATCTTTTTGCTCCTTATTTTTTTCCTCATCAACATCCTCTTTCTTGGAGGATAATAAGCTTCTATACATAGAATAATTTTTAACAAAATGGTAGTCCGGCGCATTCTCATTTTTTGAATAAAAACACCATGCAAATAGTACGGAAGTTGAAATTGCCTGGTAAATCAATTTTTCTTCATTATTTTCACCTAATGCAATCATTAAATCTTGGCAAAAAGACTTTATCCTTTTTAATATTCTTATGTTTTTTATTTTCAACTTTTTTATATGAGGTGAGTTATGCTCATTTCTGGTGTATGAGGAATGAGGAGGCGGCGTCCCCTTTGTTGTAAAATTGTTTTCTGTGAAAAAAGCAATTCAAACAAAGGAGGCACCACCATGAGTAAGGATAATGTTATTTCTCTTGAGAATCCA
>JACNKA010000068.1 GCA_014382285.1 Nitrospinota bacterium
CCCTGGGCTTTATCCATTACAAGCGCAATGCCTTTGACCTGGCAACAACCCAGTTTTTACTTCTCCAGCGTGTTGAGCGAAATGATATGCGCTGTTAAGCCTATCAATTAAAGGTTGAAAATCTACTTCATGAATCCGCCCGCCTTCAGGAAGTACCTTTGATCGTTTAACGCACACAATCAGGAAGCGGTTTAGAAGTCCATTTGCAACTTCTGTACTATCCAAGTTTCTAAGCAACTCATCTTTAGTTATATGACCAACGATCGATATATGTGGAGCCGTTGCCTTGGCTTGACTATTTTTAGTTAGGGTTTTTAAATCTCTGCCATCCCATGCGTTTCTCATCACAGGAGATAGAGTGTTCCCCTCTCGGCTGATAACTTTTAAAGCCTGAGCAAACTCTGACTCCATAATTAAAGCCCGTTTATCGTCAACACCGGGGTCGATGATTACAGTTTGATAATCAATAACACGCCCTTTATATTTAATGGGGTCTTGTTTTTCAATTGGATCACGAACCACCCATATCAACCCTTCACCAGATGACAGGCCACTATGAACGTAATCCCTCAACCACTTTCCATCAATATCTTTGAGTGGTCTTGAAATTTGCCCCCAACTAGAACCTTTACGACCTTTTGAAGTTGCTCCAACAAGTAGAGAATATAAATTCATATAATGTCGATCAGCCTCTGCTACGAAATACGAATTTCTTCCGATAAGATTTCCAAATGCTGTGAAGAACTGTATAAGCATGGCGGCATTATCGGCCTCAGTATGAGGCTCTATTGCCTTAACAATCGCACCACCAACGCCGTGGTAGGCTTCATCTGATAACGGTTCAGGCCATGACAGGACAGCATCTTGAATAGGTACTTTCCCTTCATCTCCATTGTTGCCATTTCCATTCGATTCAGATGATAAAATTTTGCTTGGATGTTTAAGAATTGTGTTGGACATTTGTAACCTCTTTAATCTTGTTTGGATTTATGATCAACTTCATCATCTAGATTGAAGGCGGATACTACCTTCTGATGTGCTTCGAGGCGTGTACAGCCTGCATCTTCGATAAAAATTTGCTCTAACGCATATATTGTGTCAGCACTATTCGGGCCTCGAACCTCAGATTGAAGAAATTCTAATACTTCCGCATCGGCATCATCATTTGAAGGTTCTATGGTTGTTTCACTTTGCCTCGCTTCGTTTGGCTGGGTGATTTTACTTTTAGGTGTCATTTTTTATCTCCTCAATTATTGTTCGTTGAATGTTTTCACTGGACGGCGGGTCAGGTAATTAACCACATCTCGTATCCGGTAGGCCGGAGAGCCACCATTGGGGCCAGTCATAAAAAATGGTGGCCCCCTTTTCTCACAACGAAGATTGGCCCAATATTTATGTGACGTACCTTTAACCATATCCGGCAACGCTTTCCCCATGACAAACAAGAATGAGGGAATTTCAGAAACTGGCACGTCAATGATTTCGGCATCAGACGGTAGGCTCACTACATTTATTTTTTTAGGCATTAGCTCGCCCTCCGACTCTGGAGAAGATTTGATCAACTGTAGTTCCGAGTTTGCCAGCGATAGCGTCCTTTTCGTGCCAACGTGCCTCAATCCATCCGTTGATAATCCTCGACAGCTTCGTCCGAGGAAGTCCTATCCTTTCCTCCAGATCGCCGTGAAGAATTCCCTTTCTGACTATGGCTACCCTCAACTCTATATTTGGGCTTCGCATTTGATCCCTCAAAAATATGTTGCCGCAAAAACTCGATGTACTGTATGGAGTAGATCAAAAAACACAGAACATATCAGAGAAGAAGAAAACTCACTGACGGCTTACTGAAAGTTCACTTAAAGTAAGATAGGGGAAGTGCAGTCTTGGCGTGAAAATAATAGATATGAAAATAATATCAGTGAAGAGGGTTCACTGAAGGTTTACTGAAGAGGGTAAAATCAGGTTTTGTAAATTTCTCGAACTAAAGTCTTAATCGTGGAAAACTTTTTGGTTACGATACTCTCATATTCTTCCTTTGTCGCTTTGCGATCCACAAAATCCTCCTTTCCCGAACAAACTTTTATAAGATCTGGATGGTATGGAACATTGCTCTGAAGAACTTTGGCTTTTTTGAGCTTTCTAATTACCGATCTTATATTTCCGTCTGGGTCTGAACGGCTATGACCACCGCTACTTTTTTCAGCCTCTTTCTTTTTCGTATTTGGCCCTAGTTTTTTCAATACGAACTCGACAAACGAAATTGCGTGTTCACAAATATCTACCTCCATACTATCTAGTCGCTCGAATACCTCATCCTGCTTCACCCATTGAGAAAACTCTAAAGTGGAGATTTTATTCGCCATAAATTCTGATTCTTTTAAATCAAACTTTAGGGCGATACATTGGGTTAAGAATATGTAAGCTCCCATTACTAGCCACTCGTTATAACCCGGACTTGCTTCATCGCCACCCACAGGGAAACCTACTTTTCCCGCCCCGGGTAGCAAACTAACACGGTCACGCCATGGTTCATTTGGATCATAATAGGATCGACTTCTTTCCAATGTTTCTGCCGGGACTCCAAGAATCATTTCTACTAAAAAATTCACAGGAACCTCAGACTTGCTTGCGGCAAGTTTAATTTGATATTCATCCATATTGCGCTTCCTTCTCAACGCCCTTCATTGGAGAATCAGGGCAACCGGGAGAAGGTGTCCCGGCTTTCGGTAATGAGCCTAGCCCTGATATTTATGCTGTTTTGATTGGTACTAACTTACCCGGTTCCTTTGCCTTAGCCAGTTGTAAAATCCTGTCCTCAATTTGTTGTATGGGCTTTCTGAGCCGATCAAGATCACTCACTATATATCCACCTGTAACATCACCACTGCCAGCACTATGGTTGACCAGCCGTTTGATCACGAATGGCGACAGGTCTAACGCTTCTGCTTGGGTGATAAAAAGTCTTCTCATGTCGTGGGAGCAAAATTCCACTTCCGTAGCTGTTTTAATCTTGTTCATTCCGCTTTGTGGTTGAGCCATGTATTGCCCCTTAACTCTGCTTGGAAACACATATTTGCTATCTGTATTGGCATTGACACGATCCTTTAATACTTGGAAAAGGTATGCGGGGATCGGAATGAGAAATGGTTTGTTGTTCTTAGTATCAACCAGAGAGATTGTCCTTTCTTCCAGATCAATCATACTCTTTTCTAATGACAGTGCTTCATTGCGTCTCAAACCGGACAGGAGAATTGTTAACAGATAATCCCTGACCACTGAGCTTTCCATTTCTGTTACCGCTTTAAACCATTTCGGTAGGTCTTTGTTCTTGATGATGGTCTGCCGCCTATTTACCTTAGCCCACTGGCGTGTTTCAGTGAGAATCTTGACAGGGTTGTATTTTATCAATGGAGAGCTATCTGAATCACGATACTTGGCAATGCAGTAATTCAATAGACTCCGCATGAACCGGAAAGCCTGATTCGCTTGAGCCTTCCCAATCTCTTTCACTAAGTTCTTGTGCCTATCGCTGACCATATCGCTGTTAATATCTGTGATTCGCCTTTTCCCCCAATCTTTGAAAACAGAACTCATGAACTTCTGATAATCTTTTTGAGTTCTCGGCTTTAGCTCCCTTATGGATAGAAAACTCTCAAAGGCTTGATCAAGAGTAATCGCTTTAGATTTGTCAGCCTTCTTTTTTGCCACCTCAATATCCCGCTTTTCTTTTAGGCTCTGAAAACCCTGCCCGGCACGAATATTTCCTGTGATTTCTGATCTTATATTTGCGGCATATTGAGCGGACTTACCTTCTGACAACCATCCGATAGTCTCAGTGATAGATTTTCCATGACACTTGAACCTGATCACAAAGCACCGATCCGGTTTGCCCTTGAACTTTCGAGTATCAGATTCCCAGAACCTGACCCCTACATGCTTCGTCTTTGCCCATGCGACCATCTGAGAGCCTCTAGAATCGAACTTCCTGCCATTTGCCACCTATTTGCCACCCATAGAAGCAAAAGCGGGAATTATCGGGAATAATCAAGCCATCCACCATACCCACTAAAATAGCGGGATAAGTAGGCTGGGGAAGGATAAGGCAGATTGGGGAAGATGTCAAGGAACGGGAGATACTTGGATTAGAAGTCCGTTGCTCTATCCAGCTGAGCTACAGGCGCGTCTTTATTTATTTTGATCAATGGTGATTGGGGTTGGCATCTTAAGCTGAGACAACTTTTTTTGCCAGAATAAAATCTTTACCTCATATGGGGCACAAAATACCCGTACCGGGCATGAAGGCTTTGGAGCGAGATATCACAGCTAAATAAGCACATCACGGTTACTTGTCACCGGCCGCTGGCCGGCCTTCGTAGAGGATGATTTTGACTTCTTCTTCGGTGATCAGCCCTTCTTCGATCACATCGTCCAGTTTTGGTTTGATGCGTTCGATATTTTCCTTCCGGTCCACCACCTCTATCACAATCGGGAGGTCGTCAGACAATCTTAATATGGACGTTGTGTGCAGTTTGCTGGATTTCCCGAATCCGCTGATCCCTCTCAAAACAGTGGCTCCTGCCAGGCCCTCTTTCTTGAAAAGTTCTACCAGATACCTGGAAAGTGGTATGCCCTCATATTTATCGGACTCGCCGATAAAAATTCGCAAGAGAATGGCATCGGATTCTTTTTTCATTTTATTTCAGTCCCGTAACGGTGATTAAAACTTTTCCCAGATAAACGGCCAGCAGGCAGAGCGTGACGGTTCCCACCAGGTTAAGCCCAAACAGTATATGCTGGTCTTGTTCCAAAAGCTTCATCGACTCATAACTGAAGGTTGACATGGTGGTGAACGAGCCGAGGACACCGATGGTCAGGAACACGCGTGTTTCCTCACCAAAAAGGCCCCGGTATTCAGAGGCGTACATGATCAGCGCCAGCAGCAGGCTACCAATAAAGTTCACTCCGAGAGTACCAAAAGGGAAGCTGACGAATCCACTCTGAATCCAGCCACTGACCCAGTAGCGTAAAATTGCCCCGATAAACCCGCCAAATCCGACTATTAACCAAAGTGACATGCTTTAAAATACCTCAAAATGCCTTCGCAGGTAAATAGTAATAGTTCCTTAAGCCGTCTCTACCCTTTACTAGCCGTATAAGCTATTGCTAGTAGTCCCCGGCGGCTCGCCGGTGGAGGGTGTATTCGTGGTTGGCTAAAAACTCGTGTTGTATTGTTGAGACTTCTCCCGTGGACCAGGTTATTTCTATTTGTTGAAAGGTTTCATATTGCCCCAGACCAAAATGAGCGACAGGCGCGTCGTAGGAATGGAATCCCCCGCCGGTTTTGATCTCGCGCATTTGGTGGCGTTTGCCATCTGGCCCATAGCGGATGATGAGGGTGCAACCGAGGCAGAACCGATTTCCCTGTTCATCGAGTAGCTTGATCGTGATGCTGTTCCCTGCGGTATTGTTATTGGTATAGACCTTGAACGGGCCATATAAGGTATTAGCGATGATATCGAGGTCGCCATCCCGGTCCATGTCGATATAGGTATAGGAAGAACTGTGGTCGAGGTCGTCCAGACCAAACTCTTCCTGAGCCTGAATAAAAGATTTTCCGTTCTGATTGTGGAAAAAGTTGTTGGAGGCAAACTCCTGAGTGATGGGCACGCCGTTGACCACATAAAGGTCTTGCCACTCATCGTTATCGAGATCGGCGAACCGGGCGTTCCAACTCCACTCAGCGGTAGAGATTTTTGTTTGTTCCGAAACATCCGTGAAAATATGATCCGCCTGGCCGGATAACAGCAGGTTGAACTGGGTTTGCATGGGAATTTCATTTTCTCTGGAAACTTCAACATGCTCAGCCTGAAAATACTTCTGGCAATAAGTGCGATTGAGAGTAAAAGGATCTAAAATTTTATCGCACAGGGCAGGGGACTTCCTGCCTGAAGCCACGAGGATCATGCGTGTGACCATGCATTCTTTAATCCAGAGAGGGTTCTCCAGTCGGGTGCAGTGCTCGGTGATGTCCTGCTTTTCTGGGTTCAGCAAAGTAGTCAGTTGGTTGAACTCGTGACAGGTCTTGCGGTCGAGCAGGGTTTTTCCCGAATCGCAAAACTCCAATCCTATATTTTGCATGGTGGCGCCAAAAATATTGGAGACAACATCCAGTCCGCGTGACATTCCAATATTGGCAAGATAAATATCCGGGATCAAGTCGTTGTTAAAATCACCCGTATCAATGCTCATGGTGTTCTGCGTGGTCAGGGGGATGACTCCATCCTGCTGGCGGATTTTTTTGAATCCTTCGTTGAAAGTTCCGAAGTAAAAAGTATCAGCAACTCGATAGTCGTTGCCGATCATGAGATCAGCGTGACCATCGGCGTTGAGGTCTGAAAGCAGGACGCTGTGGGTTTGTCCGGGAATCCCCTCAAGGGTTTGCAATTTGAATTCCAGATTGTGATTGAGAACCCATTGGTTGACCGCTTGCTTGACCGGGGTGCGGGTGAATATGCCTAAATAATAATTGCCGTTGACGATGTCGGGGAAACCATCGCGATTGAGGTCGGCAAAGGCCGATGCGCTGGTCAGCAGAGCCCCGCCATTGGGGACAGGAAGAACACTCACCCGGCCTTCATCGGGCAAGGGATTGAGCACGACAAAATTCCCGTCATTGAAGGTGGTCAGGAAAACATCGAGCCAGCCATCATTATTCAAATCGACCAGAGCGATATTGATGGCCTGTTTCCCATTTAATATTTCGATGCCACTGAATATTTTTTCAAAATGAGTGCCATTTATATTCTGGTAGAGTTCGAATCCGTTGTTGGTGGCTACAGCGATATCGGGCCAGCCATCGAGATTGAAATCCCCGGAGGCGATGCCGCGGCCAAAAAACAGGGGGTCGAGAAAGATTTTTGGTGTTAATAAATTGGAATAAGTAATACCAAGTTCCGTCCCGATACGTTGTGTGAACGGCTTGCCGGCTTGTTCATTGCGGGGCGCATGAGCCAGAGCATGAACTTCCAGGTTTTCCTGTTTGAAAATGACGGGAGCGGTATGCCGGGTCACTGATGCCGGAGAAGAAAAATTTTCAGGGGTTATAATCTCCGGTCGAGGCGAAGAGAGGGTTGTGTTCTCATTAGAAGTTGTTATGACACGGTCATACTGTGCCAGCCATTTAACGTGGCGGTACTCCAGAAAACTGTTTGAGGCATATCCCAGGCCGATGCCGATAGCGAAGACGATCGCAAATAGTTTTACCGCCAGTAAAAAGGAGAAGGTGCGATAGATGATCAGGGCGGAATAGATGCTGAACGTCCCGAAGGTGAACACAAGTGTGGTGACAAATGCGGGGGAAAGTCCCGACATCATCATGGCCTGGGCCAGCATGAGATCGAATGCGATAGGCAGGGGCATCAGCGTCCCCATGAAGGAGAGCAGGCTGAGATTAGCCAGGTTGACCGGAACCCCGATCAACTTGTCAAAGCTCCAGAGATGGCTTGCCAGAGCCCCAAACACTCCAGCTAACAACATCAGGGGAACGGTGCGGGTAAAGATGTAGCAAAAGCTTTTCCAGTAATCCAGGCCTGCAGATTGGAATGCCATCGCCCAGGACTCCTGATCTGGGTTGAGATCGCAGATTGCGGCGGGGTCGATTTCCAGAGTTTGTTTTTCCGGAACGGCGCGGGTTTTCTCCGAAATCAGGGGGACAATAATAAGAATCAGAATAAAAGTCGCCAGCAGTTTCATCACCGCCATGTAGAAAGGAAAGATCGAGAACAGCATGGTGAGGACGACGATATTCAGGGTGGGGGAACTGAACATGACGGCCAATGCCGTTTCCATTTTGCTGCCGCCTTCATACATGCCTTTGGCGATAGGCGCGACGCAGTTGACGCAGACTCCTAATGGCGTGCCCACAAACATTCCCATAAAACTATTGCGGAAGCGCCGGTCCGAAGACTGGCGAGGAATATATTTAAGCAGAGTGTAGAATCCTGCCGCGAGAATCAGGCCAAATGCCATTCCGCGCCAGTTGGTTTCGTACCAGTTCAGAGTGGTGTAAGCCACCCGCTTGACAAAACTGGCTTGCCGGGGAGCGTGAAAGTGGGCCTCGTGAGTGAGCGGGTCTTCAAAAGCCTCGCTACCAGAGAGGGCGGCTTTGTTGTCCAAAGCCGGGTAACGGGAAACCAGCCAGAAGCTGGATGCCACCCCGATCATAAAAATCAGTAGAATTATAAATTTGCGATTACGGGGCATTCAAAAGTATTATCGGGCACTTAGGGAACCCCCTTACAGGGGGAGGTAACTGGCAATGGTTTTAGGTTGTATATTATAGGTTGTATATTACATGAAAAAGTGTGAATCAGCCTAGTCCCATCGAACAAAACGTATTCCCTTAGTGGAGGAGAAAAGATTTTGCATACGGACGATTCAGAATCCTCGACCAATTTTATCCAGAATATTGTCGAGGAAGATTTAAAAACAAAGAAATTTGAGGGACGAGTTCATACCCGTTTCCCCCCTGAGCCCAACGGCTATCTGCATATTGGCCATGCCAAGTCCATTTGCCTGAACTTTGGGCTGGCTTCGCAATATTCAGGGAAATGTAATCTCAGGTTTGATGACACCAACCCCAGCAAGGAAGAAGAAGAATATGTAAAAGCCATTATGGAAGATGTGCGGTGGTTGGGGTTTGACTGGGAGGACCGGTTGCATTACTCCTCAGAATATTTTGACCAGCTTTACGAGTATGCGGTCCGGTTGATTGAAAAAGGCAAAGCTTATGTGGATGCGTTGAGTCCGGAACAAATTCGTGAATACCGGGGCACGCTTACTGAACCGGGACAGAACAGCCCTCATCGCGATAGCTCGGTGGAAGAAAATCTGGACTTGTTCGCACGGATGCGGGCCGGTGAGTTTGCGGAAGGCGAGAGGGTTTTGCGGGCCAAAATTGACATGGCATCGGGCAACCTGAATTTGCGCGATCCGGTGCTGTACAGGGTCTTGAAGGTGGCGCACCATCGTACCGGCGACAAGTGGTGCATTTATCCCATGTATGATTTCACGCACGGTCAGTCGGACTCGCTGGAGCAGATCACTCACTCAATCTGCACGCTGGAGTTTGAGGACCACCGTCCTCTTTATGACTGGTTCCTGAAAGAGCTGGATATCTATTGTCCGCAGCAAATAGAATTTGCCCGTCTCAACCTGAATTACACGATATTGAGCAAGCGCAAGCTTTTGCAGCTAGTGCAGGAGAAGCATGTGAGCGGCTGGAACGATCCACGTATGCCAACTTTATCGGGCATGCGTCGCAGGGGTTACCCGCCAGAAGCCATTCGTGATTTTTGTGAACGGATCGGAGTCGCCAAAAGCAATAGCACGGTGGACTTTGCCTTGCTGGAACATTGCGTGCGCGAAGATTTAAACAAGACATCGCCCCGGGTGATGGCGGTGATTCGACCTCTGAAAGTGGTGATTGAGAATTACCCGGAAGATCAGGTAGAAGAACTGACTGCCGAGAACAATCCCGAAGACCCCGGTGCTGGATCGCGCACGATTCCCTTTTCCCGGGTTCTTTATATTGAGCGGGATGATTTTATGGAAGACCCTCCCAAAAAGTTTTTTCGCCTCGGTCCAGATAGAGAGGTGCGATTGAAGCATGCTTACATTATCAAATGTGAGCGGGTGGTTAAGGATGAAAAAACGGGAGAGGTGGTGGAGCTACGCTGTACTTATGATCCAGATACAAAAAGTGGTTCTTCCATGGAAGGCCGGAAGGTGAAAGGCACTCTACATTGGCTCTCTGCGGCCCATGCCCAGCCTGCTGAAGTGAGACTATACAATCACCTTTTTCTCAAGGAAAACCCCGCAGACGAAAAAGAATGCCCTGACTTAGGATCGAGTGTGAATCCCGATTCTCTGGAGATTGTTCGCGGGTTCATTGAGCCATTTTTAAAAGGCGCAGTGGGAGGCGACCGGTTCCAGTTTTTACGGCTGGGTTATTTTTGCGCGGATAATGAGAGTTTCACTCCTGAGGCCCCGGTTTTTAATCGGACTGTAACGCTCCGTGATACCTGGGCAAAAATTGTTAAAAAGTCCACTTGATCGTTTTGTGAAAACTTAAGAGGCGTCAGGTTGTCTTTTAGGCAGAGTGACGGTGAATTTACTGCCTTCTCCCAGCTGGCTGTTTACAGATATTTTGCCCCCATGCCGGGAAACAATCTTCTTGCAGATCGCCAGGCCAATTCCCGTTCCCTCATAAGCCGATCTTCCGTGCAGTCTTTCAAGGGGGATGAAAATCTTTTCCGAGAACTTTTCATCCAGCTCGATTCCGTTATCTTGCACAGAAATATCCCAGTCCTCATTATTTTCGCTCGACTGGCTACTCAGATATACAGTTGGGGGTTGGTCGGTCTTGTGGTACTTCAAGGCGTTTCCAATCAGGTTTTGCAGGAGTTGCCGCATTTGAAAAGGATCGGCGTCAATGGTGGGCAGGAAACTCTGTTTGACTTCCCCACGGGTTTGAAGAATCTGCACATCAAGATCTTCAATGACCTCACTGGCAATTTCCGCAAGGTTCACTTTTTGGAAGGGTTGTCCTTTCGCAGTGACCTGAGAAAGTTGCAGTAGATCGCTAATGAGTGCCTGCATGCGTTGGGCGGCACTCCCCATTCTTGACAGGTCATTCAGATGCTGTTCGCTTAGTTGGGACTGGGCACTCTTAAGGCGATCACTGAATATGGATATTTTCCTCAAGGGTTCCTGCAAATCATGCGAGGCGATGTGCGCGAAGTCTTTCAGGTCGTTGTTGCTTCTCTTCAGTTCCTCAGCATAATTTTTTAATTTGTTCTGCGCATTATAATTTTGTATGGTCAGAGCCGCAAAATTTGCAGAAGTCTTGATCAGTTGTATTTCGGCGGGGCTGGGTTTGCGGGGCTGAGTATAATAACTGGCGAAGGTGCCCAACACCTCTCCCTCAAAATCAAGAATGGGAGCGGACCAGCAGGCTCTCAGTCCAAATGTGAGAGGGAGATCCTTATGTTTTTCCCAACGAGGATCGCAGGAAATGTCTTCCGCTACAATCAGGCATTTTAAGAATGCGGCAGTTCCGCACGAACCTTGCTTGGGGCCCAGAAAAACCTTGCTGGTTTTTTTTGTGTATTCCGCCGGTAGACTGGGAGCGGAACCGTAGCATAGAAATTTTTTTGATTGATCCATAATAAGAATGGAACACATCATCCCCGTGCTGTGTTTTTCTACTTTCCGGCTCAATTCGTCCAGGATTTCCTGAAAAGGTTTTCCCGCTACAAGATTTCCCAATATGTTGTTATGGTCGAGAAGATAATTTTCTGCCGTCATCCTGTCTGTAATGTCAAATCCATAGACATTTACGTAGCCTTGTTCGACAACAGGAGAAAGGGTAAGAGAAAAGAAACGCTCGGAAAACTCCAATTCAACCGTCCGCATCTTATGATGCTCAAACCCGTCACGAGCCAGTTTTTTCCATTCAGGCGAAAGGGGCTGGGTGGGGTCGGCATCCGATAACCGTAGTAACGCCAGGCTTGCCTGGTTGAAATAGAGCAGTTGCCCGTCGCTGGAAATACGCAGAACGGGATGAGGGTTTTCATCGGATAACTGGCGGAACCATTCAAGTTCTGTGCTTTTTTCGGGAATTACATTGGTAGGCATACCGTCACCCAGATGTTTTTTGACCCGGCTAATGGTCAGTTTATGTTTCATGTTAAGAATGTTTGCCGTTTAGAAAAGGCGGTTGGGGGCCAGATATTTTTTCAATGGTTTTAATTTCCTCTCCCCTCTGCAAGAATATAGCAGTTTAGTGGGTGCTTAAAAAGCTACATTTATATGCCATTTCTTTTTTTTAAACTTTCTCGCTGGCTAAGGTGTGCTTTTTCAATATTTTTCTGTTTTGAGGGGGTGTGTCGATAACTCAGGAAATATTTTAAATGAAAAGTTTTAACGGCGATTTCTGCTATTAAGGGTTATGACCATGTGGAGCCTTCATTTCTCTTTGACAGGTTTTTGCAATTGTGCTAAAAATCTTCAAGCCTGAAGACGGGCTGGTATCTATCTCAAAGGAGTGTTATGGAAGTCAGAATAAGTCGGGATATCCTTCTGAACGGGGTGCATAGGGTTCAGGGAATCGTTGAGCCAAAAGGGGCAATGCCTATTCTTTCCCATCTGCATCTTTCTGCTGATAAAGACAATGTGTGCATTCGCGCTACGGACTTGGAAATTGGGACTCTGGGCAATTATGCAGCCAATGTGACTGCGCCCGGTGCCGTGACGCTCAATGCCCGAAAACTTTTTGACATTATCCGGGAACTTCCTGACGAAGAAATCTATTTGAAAAAGGAAGAGAACAACTGGATCACTTTAAAGTGTGGAAAGTCCAAATTCCGTTTACCGGGGCTTCCCCCTGAAGATTTTCCTCCTTTGCCTGAATACAGTGAAAAACCGCTGTTGGAATTTGACAGTAAAATTTTAAAAGAAATGATTCGCAAAACTTTTTTTTCGGTTTCTCCTGATGAGACCCGGCAGGCGTTGAACGGTTTATTGTTGGAAGTGGAAGGAGACAACGCAAGCCTGGTGGGAACGGATGGACATCGATTAGCGTTTATTTCCCGACCGGTCAAATCCAACGCTTCAAAAGGGGAGGTCTTGAGCTTCCTGTTGCCCAAGAAAGCGCTTTCGGAGTTGTTGAAACTGATGGAAGACGAAGGCGCTGCATTCGGGTTTTCTTCCCATGACAATCACTTGGCTTTTATTTGCGGCAAGCAGGTGATTGTGTCTCGCAAAATAGATGGAAAATTTCCTAATTACCGGCAAGTAATTCCTTCGGACAATCAGTTGAAAGCCAAAGCCGACAGGAATGGCCTGACCCATGCCTTGAAACGTGTGGCTCTGCTGGCAGATGAAAAATCGAAAATGGTTCGGTTTGAAATCCAGAAAGGCAGTCTGACTCTGGTTTCAGATAATACAGATTTAGGAGCCGCCCATGAGGAAATGCCCATTGAGTATGAGGGCGAAGAGGTCTCCATCGGTCTTAATGCAAAATATGTTCTGGATATCCTCAATGCTATTGAGGGCGATTCGGTGACGCTTAATCTGAAAGATCAAAATCATTCCTGCCTTTTTACTGTCACAGATGACGATCAGTATAAGAGCATTGTCATGCCCATGCGTCTCTAAGCTGGTTGGTCAAAGATCGAAAAACTGGTCGAGTTTTTTATCGCTTCTTGGCATTTTCCCCGTCACGTCTTCCCATATTTCCTTGGTTTCCATACAAAGATAAATGTTTAATACTTTTGATCGAGACATAAGATAACCGCGAATGGTTTCGTAGGCCTGATTTCTCAGGGGGCGGAGGTAGCGGAATTTGCCATCTTTGCCAGGCAAGTGTTCGCTGGTGAACAAACGGGTTTCTGGATGGCGATTTTTGATGATCGATTTCAGAGCAGGGCGATATCGAAAGCTTCCCAGGCTCACCCACTCGACTTTGTCGATGGGCAAGGTGTCGCACAAAATATCGACCAGTTGCCGATAGCCTTCCTCCCAGCCTGGTATCAAAATTATTGGGTCAAAATGAAATCCGATGCGGTAGCCTTTATCCAGGCATGCCCGGGCAGCCTCAAGACGTTGGATTAAGCCCGGAGTTCCTTTTTCTTCCTGCTCCGTGATGGTTTGCGGGTTCAGCGACCAGGACACAATAATATTTGTAGGGTCGGAATGGTTTAATAGATTCGTAATCTGATCCGATTTGGTTTTTAATTCCAGAACGGCGTTCGATTGCCGGTTGAAAAATGGGAGCAAATGGGTGGTGTAGGGGACGATGGTGTCCAGAGCCAGGCTGTCTGTCAACTCCCCCGTGCCAACTCGAAAGCTGCGATCTGGATATTGTGTGAACACTTCTTCCAGTTCGCCAAGCAGATCTTCCACATTTACATAGGCTACCTGCATGGGGTTGTTCCCCAAAAAATCCTGCAAGAAACAATAAGAACAATCGTAGATGCAGTTCTTTGATAAGTTCACAACATAATAATTGCAGCACACCATACCCGGGCTGACACCCGGACACTTCTTCAGGAAAGAACCCTTAAAACGAGACAACGCCAAACTTTTTTTCCCTTCCCCAAACACATCGTATTGCGCGGATTTCATCTGTTCGGTGAGGGTGGAAATATCCTGAAAACCTTGTCTGGGAACATCGGGGAGCCGGGAAAGAATATCTCGTGCTAGAGGATATTCTTCGATGCCTTCTTCCAGAAAAAGGGTGTCCGGTCTATACTCTGTAGTGGGTAGGCTGGAACCTGTTGTATTTATTGGCATTATTTTATATAATGGGTCGCATTTAGAAGGTGATGCGCTTTTTTTCTGCATTCCGGGTTTTTAAGCGGGCCCTTTTTATCTTATACGTTTGCAGGGTCCGTTCTTGTTTTTAAAGAACCACTTTATCATTTAACTGAAGGAAAGAACATGCACATTCCCACCTCCTCGCTTCATAACCAGGACATCCAAAAGAAAAATAAATTTCACTTTGGTTTTGTCTTTCTCTTTATTGTTTCGGTGGGATTGAACGTTTTTCTTCTCTTCTTTGATCGGGGAAATAATATTGCGGTTGCGTCCTTAACGCAAAATGCGGAGACTCTGTCGCAAACCTCTGTCATCGAACCGCCTGAGGTATTGCCAAAAGAAGCTCCTGCCATGCAGGCTGTAATTGAGCCGGTGTCATTCACGGTTTCATCCACAGTTTCATCCGAGCAAACTTATGATGGCAAAGCCATCCAGTCGTTGAATTTTAGAATCAGAAACTCCCTGAATTTCAGTGTGTGCAAAAGGATAACCCGTGAAAATGGGTGTGCCGCACTTTCCGCACACCTTGGGCGTCTTATGGCTTGGTTCATGGATATCAAAAAAAGCATGAGAAACGGCGACTCACTGGATGTGGTGTACCAGCGACTCGATGGGCCTGAACAGTTTAAAATTCTCAAGCTTTCCTATAAAAGCCAATTATTTGGTAAAACATTTGCAGCGTATTATTTCGACGAGTTCGACCATGGTAATGGAGGATATTTTGATAGCGAGGGAAACGAGATTGCCCGGCGTATTGTCGAAGCTCAGAGCCCCATCCGGCACTATATTGAAATCACTTCTCTACCCGGCGATTTTCGCAAAGGGCCGGGGGGACATTCAGGGACAGACTTCAAAGCTGAAGAGGGAACTCCAGTTTATTCAGGATTTTCCGGAAAAGTCTTGCGCACAAACTGGAATGTTCGCGCCAACGGTTATTGTGTCGAAGTAGATCACCCTAAATTGGGAATAAAAACCCTCTACCTCCATTTGAGTCGGGTTAAAGTGAGGCGGGGTCAGACCATTAAAGCGGGCGAGCAGATAGCGGAATCGGGAAACACAGGCAGAACATTTGCACCTCATCTGCACTATGAGATTCAGGACAGGAAAAATAAGAAAAAGATTTATAGTCCCTTCACCTCCAAGTACCATAAAAGCTATACTCGAAAGATCCCTCCGCACCACCATCAGGCTTTCCAAAAAACTGTCAGCCTCTATAATTCTGCAATAAAGGAAAGCTGATTTTTTGCCGGACTTTGGGTTAAGGTAGGAATACCGGACCCGGTTTAGAGTGTGGTCTATGTTTTTTTGGGGCTTCCTGTGAAAAAAAAACGAAAGCGAGGCAAAGGCAAAAAGCCAATTAGAATTCGTATCTGGAAAATTGCCTTTGATCTTTTGTTGTGCTTTATCGCTCTCACAATGGTTCCTGTCCTGCTGTACAAGTTTGTGAATCCACCCACAACACCTTTGATGTGGATTCGCTGGGTGAAAAGTGGTGCCCAGCAGAAGACTCCTCTACATCTTAACGCCTGGGTGCCTATTGAACAGATGTCCCCAAATATTATCAAGGCGGTTTTAGCCGCTGAGGACCAGAAATTTTTCACTCATAAAGGATTCGACTGGCTGGCTATCGAGTACGCGATCCAGACCAACCTCACAACAGACCGAAAGGTGGGTGCCAGCACTATTTCCATGCAAACCTCTCGTAATGTATTCCTGTGGCAAACCCGAAGCTGGTTTCGCAAGTTGCTGGAAAGTTATTTTACGGTGTTGATTGAATTTTTTTGGAGCAAGCAGAGAATTCTGGAAGTCTATTTGAATGTGATTGAATGGGGAGATGCTATCTATGGTTGCGAGCAGGCGGCCCAGACGTATTTTCGGCGTTCGTCAAAAACTCTTTCTCCGGTTGAGTCTGCATGGATGGCGGCGGTTTTGCCCAGTCCCCGGCACTGGGCACTTAGACCCACTCCAAAACATGTGCAGGCTCGGCAAAGTAAGATTTTGCATGCCCTACCACAAATGCAAACCTCCCATTAAGAATGCTTGTAATGATTAGAGCGTTTATGAATTTTCACCCTGTGAAAAACAAGAGGATCTAACATTGAATATTAGAGAGAGTCTTGAATGATTAAGCTCCAGATATCTAAAACACTCCAGAGCAAAATCCGCAAAGGCTATCCCTGGATTTTCAATTACCAGATCCAGAACCAGATACCTGAAGGGAAGCCGGAAAATCTGGGGGTGATTTACGATCACAATAACCGTTTTCTGGCTATGGGTTTGTGGGACCCGCGCGCCGAACTTTGTTTTAGAGTGTTGAGTCGGGGAAAACCTCAGAAAATTAACGGTGACTTTTTTCTGCAACGCTTACAGTCAGCAAAGGTCATCAGAGAGGCACTTCAGCATCAGGGGACGACGGGTTACCGAATCATCAATGGTGAAAATGACGGGTTCCCAGGGCTTGTTCTGGATCGCTATGAGGACACCCTGGTTATAAAGCTGTATACCTCAAGTTGGTTTCCGTTTCTGAATGAACTCAGTGAATTGTTTCAAAAGGAATTCAATAGCAGGCAGGTGGTTTTGCGATTAGCTCAGAACATTAGCAATTCACTTGAACCTAATTCGATTTATCGAGATGGACAGGTTTTGTATGGGAGTGAGAATTCTAGTTGGGTAGAGTTTAAAGAAAATGGTTTGAAGTTTTTAGCTGATGTTGTGAAAGGACAGAAAACCGGATTTTTTCTAGACCAGAGGGAGAATCGGTTAAAAATTCGTGGAATGGTTAAGGGCCGATCGGTGCTGAATGTTTTCAGTTATTCAGGTGGGTTTTCAGTATATGCGGTGGCTGGCGGGTGCAAGTCTGTGGTGGAGGTGGACAGTAATCCTTATGCGTTAAAAACATCTTTGAGAAACCTACAGCTAAATTTCCCCGACAAATCATTTCCGTCTCCAAACTTCATGCAAGAAGAAGGGGATGCTTTTCAGATACTGGCCAAAATGAAATACGAAAAACGTAGTTTTGATTTGGTGATATTAGATCCTCCTGCGTTTGCAAGAAACAAAAAACAAAAATCTCAGGCTTTGGAGGCTTATATCAGATTAGCTAAAGCCGGTGCGCAGGTAGCGTCTAAAATATTATTTGCGGCTTCTTGCACGAGACATGTGCAGGCAAATGAATTTTATGATGCAGTCTGTCTTGGGATTCGTTCTGCAGGAATAAAATATGAAGGGATTGCTAAAACGGGGCATGCTCAGGACCATCCGGCAACCTTCCCGGAGGCCTTGTATCTAAAATCCGCCTACTTCAATGTAGGGCGGTATGGTCAGAAATAACAACAGGTTGAAAGGGTGGCGGCGGTGTTGGTTGGGCGCTGAAACGATATTAGTTAATACGTTCGAAATTGAATTGAGAGTAAGTCTAATACTATCAGCATAGGCCGATAAAAAAATCAAACTCTCTTGATCATCTTTTTCTCTTTGTAGCTTTTTTCTTTGCAGCTTTTTTCTTAACCACTTTTTTCTTAGCTACTTTTTTCTTAGCTACTTTTTTCTTCGTAGCTTTTTTCTTAACTACTTTTTTCTTTGCAGCTTTTTTCTTAACCACTTTTTTCTTTGCTACTTTCTTCTTAACTACTTTTTTCTTAGCTGCTTTTTTCTTAACCACTTTTTTCTTTGCAGCTTTTTTCTTGGTTGCCATCAAGATCTCCTTTCTTACGTCATTCGGTATTCGTTTCAGCGCCCAAATACCGCTTATCATTTTATGCGATACGCGTTTTAAGTCAAGTGAATATTAAGAAAAATTAATGTTTCGGAAGAGTTGTTGAGTGACTGCGGAAATTAAAAATGCTGGACCGGCAGGCGCTGATTTTATCAGCCTTGATAAAACCCATGCTGACAAAGGGAAAAACACCTTGTTTGGTTTTTTTTATTTTTTGCGCGTATACTGATTTCGTTAGTTGAATGCTTTAAATGGGTTTAAAAGAATAGTTCTTTTTTTTATGAATATTTTGCTTGAAAAGTTAAAATTTGCTCAGTTCGAAATGTTTCCGGAATTGATTCATGCTGTCAGCCCCCGTTGTTTCGAAAACGACCGAGGTGAAATTGAAGAGTTTTCTTTTCAGGGTAATGGTGAATCGGGAAAATCCGGCGAGCATGTGAAGTTGTTTTTAGAGTCTATAGGGATAGAAAACAGCAGTCTGTTTCTGGTCAACCAGGTTCATGGCGATGAGATTTTTATATTGGAGGACCAGGATTTTGCTTGTAGTGAGGTTAGAAAAATTTCAGCCGACGCCTTGTTAACTCAACTTCATGGAAAGCCTATCGGAATTTTTACTGCGGATTGTCTTCCCATCCTGATTTATGATCCGCGTTTGAAGGTGATTGGAGCCATACATGCCGGAAGAAGAGGCTCAGCACAAAGCATGATGTTAAAAGTGGTTAGGAAGATGGCCCGGGTGTATGGGTCCCGCCCTGAAGAGCTGGTAGCGGGGTTTGGGCCTGCAATCGGTGGCTGTTGTTATGAGGTGAGTGAGGATTGCATTCAACCTTTTAAAGACTTGTTTCCTGATGAAAAGAGTTTGTTTCGGTTCGGCCTGTCTGGCAACTATTTTTTGGACTTGATTGCAGTGAATAAATTAGAAGGTGAAAAGGCCGGGCTTCTACCTGAAAATATTTTTTTGATGGACCATTGTACTTGTTGTTCAACCCGAAACCTGTATTCCTATCGACGCGAAGGAATAACAGGAAGAATCCTTACAACCATTATGTTGCGTCCATAAAACATTTTTATATTTTTCTGGTTTTAAAATAATGATCGATAAAATTGATAAAGAAAGTTCATATATGGGGGGAGATCTGCCATTTCCCGTGGAGTGGGTAAAAACCCAGCCGCGTAAGGTGGAAGATGTTTTGTCTGGCTTATCCGTTGAAGAACAAGTGCGATGTGTTCTTGGGCTTGACCCTCAACTGCAACAGCAACTGCTCGTGCTTTCGGAAAAAGCGGTTGAGGTGACTCAGTCCCTTCCCGTAGAAGAAGTTTATAATTTGATTAAGGAAGTAGGGAAAGAAGATTCCCTTGTGATTATAGCCATGGTTTCGCCGGATCAACTGCAATATATTTTTGATGTGGAGTGGTGGCAGGGCGACAAGTTTCAACCTAAGCAGGCATTGGATTGGATTGTTTTGCTGGATCAATGTCAGGACCCTGAAACTTTGCAATGGTTTTTGAGCGAGGACTTCGACCAAAAGGTGGTGCTCTTTCAAGCCTTTTTTAAAGTCTTTAAAAAGGATGAAATGACAGATTCCTACGAAGGTGTAGAGGAACTCGAGCATTTTACCCCTGATGGGGTCTATGACATTTTTTTCAAAGTTGATAACAGTAAAGAAATCAGAAAACTGCTACTTTTGCTCCATGAAAAGGATCAAAACCTTCTTTATAATCTGCTGGAAGCGGTCATCTGGTATCCCGTTACCCTTACGGTGGAGAGGGCTTATCAATGGAGAGTGAACCGCACCGCTGAAAGGGGCATCCCTGAGTTTCAGGAGGCGATGGGTATATACAGTAGTTTGGATCCCGAAACTTTAAAGTTAAAGTTGCCTTCCCTGGATGAACTCCCTTCAAGCCGGTTCAAGCTTTCTCCCAAATATCCTCTTGCTCATTTAGATGAGACGCTTTTTTTCACTCAATGTCTTGCCGTAATAGAAAGTGAGCATCGCCTGGAAACTCTGCGTTGGGAACTGGTGTATCTGGCCAATAAGGTTATTGTTGCTGATGGTTATGAGCTGTCATCCATGGATGTCCGCCAGAGAGCTCTGCGAAAAACACTGGGGTATATAAATATAGGTCTGGAACTGGGGGCCGAAGGCGATCTGCAGAAGGGAGCGGCTTTGCTGGGTCAGGTTTGGATGCAGTCATTTTTTCAGGTGGGTTATGAACAATTAAAGCAGGTACGATCTGCGGCAAGCTCTTTCATCAAGGAGAATAGCTCCTACATTGAAAATTTTATTTCGGCAACGGACAAGGAAAGGCTGGGTGCTTTGGTTTTTCGGTTTCCTCAGGTTATGGAAAAAATTGAGGACTCTTTTAATTGGCGCGATCTAAAATCTATGAAAGATATCGAGGTGGTTCGTGACTTTTTGGACCGATGGAAATTTTACAGTCGCTTTGTCCGGCAATGCCTGGGGCTGAGTGAGTCAACATTTCCGTCTTTGCCGGGTCAAATTAATGGCTCGGATACCGATGAATCTGTAAATCTGTTAACTTTGGTGACGACAGCATTGGCGCAGTATGTTCTATTTAAGCGGTTATCCTGTGAGCCGCTTGCTGAGGTGGCGGCAAAGAGTTTTCTGGAAATGATCTTTTTACCAGGCATTTTTCAGGATGAGGCAAGGTTGTGCAATGAAGACCTCTTCGCTGCCTTCGAGCAGGAGTTGCTAAAGGCTCCCATGGCCTGGACAGGCTCGGATAAGAAGTGTTTGCAGGACTTGCTGCAGGAATGTGCTGAAAATCTGGAAGCCCAGTTCGGCAGTCTGGACCTCACCCGCCCAATTGACTGGAAATTCACCCAAGGCCTCCTCATCACTGGGCGTGAAGCCAATGAGCAATAGCTTGTAGAGGCCGGCAGTCGATTACTCGGCTGCAAAAATCATTGTTATTTGCCGCCAGTGGCTCACCGGATTCGGCGTGAGGCCAATGAGCGATAGCTTATAGAGGCCGACAATCGGTTTTTGGTCTCGCAAGTCATTGTTATTTGCTACCGTGGCTCACTGGGGAGGATTTTTATTTTAAAACTGGCTGAAAAAGTGTAGACTTCGCACTTCATTTGTATCCCGACATCTTTTAATTGTTCATGGCGAGGTGGGTGATGACCGATCCCAAAAAAACTGTATCTCAACCCCAGAAAGAAGAACCCGCCCTTTGGGAGTCCTACGGCTCTTTTCCGGTCTGGCTGTTGAAGTTGATTAATGCGCTGACCCCGAGTTTTCTGATATCGAAGTCTCCGGCTCCCAAAAGAAAGCTTCCCCAATAAACTTAACGTTTTCCTACTTTAATGAAACCCATTCAACGGGCATTGATAAGCGTATCGGATAAAACCGGTATACTGGAGTTTGCTATCGAACTTCAGAAATCCGGTGTCGAGATACTTTCCACCGGCGGCACGGCAGACTTGTTGCGCAAGGGCGGAGTCCCTGTGATCGAAGTATCCGACTATACCGGTTTCCCGGAAATGATGGATGGCAGGATCAAGACACTTCATCCCAGAGTTCACGGTGGAATCCTGGCTCGCAGAGATGTGCCGGAACATGTCAAGGCAATGGATGATCATGGAATCAGGCCCATTGACCTGGTGGTGATCAACTTGTATCCATTTGAGCAGACGGTAGCGCGAAAAGATTGCACCCTTGAGGATGCCATCGAGAATATTGATATTGGTGGGCCGGCGATGGTTCGATCTGCGGCGAAAAATTGTAAGGATGTGGTCGTGGTGGTGAACCCGGTCGAGTACAGCCTGATTTTAGCGGAAATAAAATCAGGAGACGTGGCTCTTGAGACACGCCGGCGACTATGTCGGGATGCGTTTGCGCACACATCTCGTTATGATTCCTTGATAGCAACTTATTTAACCGAAAGATGGCAGAAAGAGTCTGACTTCCCCCCTCTGTTGAACCAGCCGTTTGAGAAAGTGCAGGAACTGCGCTATGGAGAAAACCCTCACCAGTCTGCCGCATTATATAAAGAAAGTTCTCCATTACCGTCAGAGATTGTTTCTGCTCAACAGCTTCAGGGTAAAGAACTCTCTTTTAATAATTTTATAGATTTAAATGCCGCCTGGGAGTTGGTCAAAGAATTTGATAAGGGTGCGGTGGCTATTATTAAGCACACCAATCCTTGTGGAGTGGCTCAGGGTGAGGACCAGTTAAAAACATTTATCGTTGCTCGTGAGGTGGACCCGACATCCGCATTTGGAGGAATTCTTGGGTTCAACCGACCGGTTACTGCCAAGACTGCCGAGGAAATCACTAAGAACTTTGTCGAAGCCGTTGTAGCACCTGGTTTTGATCCCGAAGCTTTGAAATTGTTTGCCGCGAAGAAAAATGTACGCCTTATGCAGATGCCGAAGTTAGAGGCTACACCAGATTCTGGGAAATTTGATATGAAGCGGATCGGTGGTGGATTGTTGGTCCAAAGTCAGGATTCGGTGACCTATATTGAGGAACAGCTCAGGGTGGTCAGTGATAGAAAACCTGATGACCGGGAAATGGAAGACATGAAATTTGCCTGGGTCGTGGCCAAACATGTTAAATCCAATGCCATTGTTTATGCCAAAGACCAGGAAATTCTTGGTATTGGCGCAGGTCAAATGAGCCGGGTCGATTCTGCCCGCTTGGCAGTCGAGAAGGCGTGTAAGCCTCTAGAGGGAGCAGTTATGGCCTCGGATGCTTTCTTCCCTTTCCGGGATTCCATTGACAAAGCGGCCAAACATGGCATCACTGCCATTATTTCACCTGGCGGGTCCATTCGCGATGAGGAAGTTTTACAAGCGGCTAATGAGTTCAAAATAGCTATGGTGTTTACCGGCACCCGACATTTTAAACATTAAAAAGATCTCCCTGTTTCTGCATTTACCCGCACTCTCCTGATATTTCCTCCCCATTATTGCGCCGTAGCAGCTTGGACATCAAACTCTGTGATAGTCTGGGGCTAAACAGTTCCTCCCAAAAGCCGATAAGTTATGAAGGTTTGGTCCTATTTTAAAAATGTTTAAGGACAGCAAACCAACCTTCAACCGGGTCGAATAAATTATGAAAAGAACCATAAAAAAGATCATCAAGTGGATGATTTTTGCAGGGCTGATTTTTGGCGGATGGCAGGCCAATATTCGCTGGGAAGAATTCAAACCCGTTCTAGCCGAGTTGGAGGAAAAGGACTCCGAAAAATACGCAAAAATGGTTGAAGAGGCCAAATCTTTTCATATTAAGGAGGCTGAGTTTCTCTACCGAGAAATAAAATCCATGACCCGTGAGGCAGTGATCACCCTGCGTTATGAAAAATGGAGAGAAAAAAGAAAAGCGGATAAGAAGTTTCATGAAAAATATTACGATGACGAATTACTGAACAGGATCAAGGTCCGAAAATCCTTCAAGGAAAATTACCAGTCTCGTATGGATGAAATACGTGAACTGACACAACGCCAACCTGTCAAAGTTCGGTTCGATCAATGGAAAAAAACTGAACCCTGGAAGCAAAGACTCATTCTCCATGAAAAATGTGTGAAGTATATAAAAATGGAAATGAAAGATCGAGAGGTTTTCCGGCAGGAGATGGAGGTTTCCAAGGTATCAACCCTTGTGGTCCAGCTTTCCAATGAATCGCTTCCTGTGGAGTTGCTTTGTAACAACCTGGTGCCGTCGGCAAAGTCGGCAAAAGAGACTCAGGAGGCGGTCTTGCGTTTGAAAGAAAATCTGAACTTTAAATATTACATCCGGTTATTGGAGGAGATAGGCATTCCCAGGCAAGAGATATTTCTTTTTAAAGACGAGTTGATCAGTAAGGCGAGGGACTACAATGATTTTTGAGTTAAAGGCTTCTTGTTTGCTCAGGAAGAAGGGGCTGTTCTTTTTCCGCAGAGGTAGCCTGATGCAGGTCTTCTGTTAATTGTGTGATGGCAGTCGCCAGTTGTTTAATTTCGGTATTGGATTTAATTTCGGGCAGTTCAGTTGTTCCCCGCTCCTCTGCAAACCGCACCAGTTTTTTCAAGGGTCTGATAACCATGCTGACGGTGTAGAATCCGCCAATAACCGAAACCAGGCTCCCGACAATAGCCATTCCAATCATCTCATTTTTTAATTGCCCGGCACTGCGAATGACCCGACTCTTCAACAATTCCATTTGATCGGGAGCTAAATTTTTTGTGTCCATGGTTCCCACAATCCTCTCAATCTGTCCCAGTTGGATGTAGAGAAAGAACGCGGCATATCCCAGGCAGGAGATGACAACGATGTATCCGGTCATTAACAGATTGATGATGCTCTTTTTTTCTCCGGGTAGTTCGTCACGGAAAATGGAATTCTGCTTCATGATTTATTGGGCCTTTTCAATGCGGATAGGAGACGTTTCTCCAATACGGGATAGACGGATGCCTTCTGGTAGCGACTCCAGGATTTTTTCAATATGCTATAACGCGCAGTGGCTGAAGGGTGGGTGCTCATGAATATGGACTTGCCTCCTGCCTTGCTTTTACCCAGCTTGTTAATAAAGTTTTGCAGTCCGCCTGGATAGTAGCCCATGCGGTAGGCAAACTCCCGCCCGTACCGATCTGCCTCGAACTCCAGGTTTTTATCCAGACCTTTGGTGAACAGGACGTTGGACACTTCATCAATTAACTTATCAAACATGCCGGGGTTTTTATCCATCACCGCGAGTGTTAGAGAACTGACCCCTTGCAAGCTTCGGCTTCGTTCCAAAGTTTGCAGAGCATGTTTTTGGCTGATATGCGCGACTTCATGGGCCAGCACACCGGCCAACTGCGCTTCATTTTCAATCATTTTTAACAACCCGATACTCACGAAGACATACCCTCCTGGGGTCGCGAAGGCGTTGGGGTGCTCGGTGTTCAAGATTGCGAAATGGTAATCGATATCCGGGCGGTTGGAAACATCTGCAACAGCCTGCCCCACCAGATTGATATAGCGGAGCAGTTCGGGATCATCATAATTACCGCCATATCGGCTGAACACTTCCACAGCAAGTCGTCCGCCGATGGCTTTTTCCTCTTTATAGGCAATGGGTTGAAGAGCTTGAAGGGTGTTCACACTCTGTTTGAGAATGTTGGAAGTTTTTTTATCAAAAATTCCCAGTGACTGGCCCAGGCCGATCATTCCACCCCCATCAGAGCTTTGTTGCTGCGGTGGCTCCTGCACTTTAATATCTAATTCTTCCTTTTTTGGTTGAGCCTGAGGCTGGGAGGACTTCTCCACCTCTTTCAAGAACCCGTCCAGGTTGAAGGCATAGGAAGGCTCTGCCCATACAAAAAGTCCGAAGACCCCTAGACAGAAAAAACTGAAGCTGAAAATTTTTAAATTATTCTTGCGCATGGCTGATATTTATTGGGAATACTCACCCAGTTTTCCTTCTTCGAGAAACCGGTCCAGTTCTTCGGGCCGAACTTTAAAAGTTTCCATATTTTTAACGGCTTGAATGCTTTCATCTGTGGCGCCTTTTTTCCGGGCATGCTGTTCTGAAATGGGGCTCAAACCCCTAATGCTGGAACCGGATGCAGACTCCCGGGCGTTCATTTTCTGCTCCCCTCCCAAGGTGGCCAGAACATCTCCATCGGCTTGTCCACCAGCCGGAGCTTTTTTGGAAAGCTTGAATCGAAACACCCAGCCGGTTTTTCCGCCGGTAGAAACCTGAAAAAACTTGCCAGCTTTTTTCTTCACCTTCACTGCGGTTCCCTTCTGCAATTTGCTCAATACTTCGGAACGCGCCGAAGCTTTGGCCTGCAGTTTGGTGGACGACTTTTTAACATACCAGGTCTCGGCACTAGCCCAATGGGGTAGTAAAAGAATTGTGAGAACTAGTAGAAAACGGGTCAAAGAGGACTGATGCATATAAAGTTTTTACAATATTTTATGGAATCTATCAAGCTTCCCCCAAACCGGGCCAAACGTCAACCCAAAATTCCCCCTCCCACTCGGCGTGGAGCCAATGGGCAATAGCTTTTGTTGGCGAGCAAAGAGTTGTCTCGGCTGAAGATATTCTTGCTCAGTTGCTTTCCCTTCGTATGGCGTGAGGCCATTGCCAACTGAGTCCAGCGTCACGCTGGTTGCTCATTGCCCCCACGGCTAGCCCGGATATTGCATGAGAATTCTTAGTTAATGATTTTAACCCCCTCAATCCCCCTTGTCAGGGGGGACATTTAATTAATTCCCCCTGACAAGGGGGATTGAGGGGGTTGCACTTTGTGTGGGGGGTGCGCTTTGGCAAATACAGGCTTGTTCTGACCGGGTTTGCTTTTTTTAATTTTAGGCTTTTTACTCATGCAATTTACGGGCTAGTGGAGTCGAAGGCTTTTTTTAGTCGGGCCCAGTTGAAAGCCGATCCGGGATCGTATTTGCACTCCAGTCCGTTGTCGCCTTTTTGCACGTGAGCGTGACCCAGAATGCCGGAAAATTTAGAGTAGTTTTTTAATCTGTCGAGGGGATGTCGCCCGGAATTTTTGTCGAAGGGCACTTGCAGTTTAACTCTGGGCAGAAGGTGGTTGATGCCGATGCAGAGTTTGATCAGAGATTGATATTGCTCCTCGGTAAAATCCCACATGCGGACGATTCGACCATTGACCTTTTTGCTGAAGTACCCCCTTGTGCCGTGAGTGCGTGCTGGGGTGGCCTGGAATCCGGGAGTCTGGATTTTATCGCGGTAGTCATCAGGCAGTTCGAGCAGCCACTGCCCTCTTTTTTTTCGGTATTTATCTTTATTGGAAGGGAGCCATTCAGAATCTTTAGCCAGAGCTTCCCATGAAAGGTTTGCCATTTCGACATGGATAGCCCTTTCGTTGCCTTGTCGGTCATCGGCAGGAGCGGTATTGGTTTTCCAGTACAAGTCACAGGTCTGGTAAAGGGTGCCGTCGAGATCCAGATAGAAATGACTCCCCTTGAAAGAACTTTCCTTCATCAACTGGTGGCAGTGGTAAGAGCTGTAGCAGGCATCGTAATGCAGGACGAACTGATGAACTCGTTGCGTCAGTTCCTTGTATGCCGATTCAGGTTTCAGGATTTTATAAGCTGAATCTTTTCTGGATGGTGCATCATTGAGTTTGGGGTCGTGATGGGAGCAGGTGGACCGTCCCCTTTTGTTGGGGCAAACCAAGCCTTCGTTCCATAAAACCACACGGGTTCCAATATTTATTTTATGGCCGCAGGAAACGATATTTTGATTCATAAATTGAGCCAATCGAGTTTTAGCATCTGACAGGGGATTTAACTTTCCGTCATGCCTCCCCAATGAAGTTTTGTTCTCAGAGTTTGATAATAGTTTTTTTCGGGAGCCTGCACCAGTTTTACTGATATCTGGGCTTTTTCCGCCGCAAGAATATCTCCAGACCTCATATCGCAACCCATCTGCCCATCAAGCGTTATCCTGACATCCTCGTCCTCGTGGCGTTTGGTCAGTTGCACTTTGATCTCGGAAGTGTCGGGAATCACAATGGATCTGTTTGTCAGAACAAAGGGACAAATCGGACTCAATACCAGAGCATGCATGCTGGGGTGAATGATGGGGCCTCCCGCCGAGAGGGAATAAGCAGTGGAGCCTGTTGGTGTGGCAATGATCAATCCGTCAGCCCGGTAGGAGGTCATAGGCTGGTCGTTGACGAGCACTGTAAGGTTGACGATTCTGGCCAGAGCGCCCTTATTGATGACAATATCGTTCAGCACATTAAAATTTTGTATTTTTGCCCCATCGCGCCAGAGAGAAGCATTCAGCAGCATGCGGTGTTCTATTTCACATTTTCCGTTCAGGGTGCTTTGAAGAGTGGGATAAAGGTCTTCAAGGGTGGTTTCGGTTAAAAAACCCAGGCTACCGAGGTTGACTCCCAGAATAGGGACTCCGTGCGAGTGGGCGATGCGGGCCACGTTTAGTAAGGTTCCGTCTCCTCCAAGTACAATGATCAGTTCACAGAAGCTGGGAACTTCTTCATGCGAGCAGGTTGCTGTTTCCTGGATCAATTCGGCGGTATCCTGATCCATATAAAGCTTGCAGCCGCGATCTCGCAACCATTGCACCAGAGTGTTGACTATTTTCGGGTCGACGGAGGAGGGTCTTGGTTTGCAAAATAGCCCTATATTTTTCACGGGTTCCTTTTCACTAAGTTCATGCAGTTAACTTGAGTTTCGGGCAACAACTCCACTTTCAATAAGGTTAAAGCGGAACAATTAAGGAATGAGAAAGCGCAGTAGGCAGAATGTTTCGGCATCATTATGTGGTGTCAAAGTTTGCCGAAGTCCTCCGGTTTTATATTATCCAGCCAGTTTTTCCACTGCTTGTCGTCAGCCGTTTTGGTTTTTCCTGGATCGGGGAGATCCAGGCTTTTAGCGGCCTCAATCACTTTCTCTTCAACAAAGATGGGAGACTTGGTTCTGAGTGCCAGAGCGATAGCATCGGAAGGGCGCGAGTCTATAGCAAGGGTCAGGTCTCCGCATACCAGGGAAATGACAGCGTAAAAGGTATTATCTTTTAATTCATTGACGAGGATATGGTTGACCTTGGCCTTCATATTATGAATCAGGTTTTTGAGTAAATCATGGGTCATGGGGCGTGGGGTGGAGATTTTTTCTATTTCCAGAGCGATTGCGTTGGCCTCAAAATAACCCACCCATATGGGGAGAGCCTTAGAACCGGTTGAATCTTTCAAAATAATGATGGGCATGTTGGTGAGCGGGTCCAACGTAAGGCCCTCAACTTTCATTTCAACCATATCCTTGCCTCGAAAGAGGGTTATATTAAATAAGTGATTTTATCAGGTTTGAGGTGAAAAATCTGAAATATGAAGCTGTCTAAAAAATATAGATAAACCTGTGAGGTTTGTCAACGTATTGTACTCCGGAAGCGTTCCGGTGTTTCCCGGTAGTTGAGGTGAGAGGTTATTTCTTTTCTTGCTGGTCTCTATTCTCTTGCAGAAAACTTTGCAGGGTACGGCGAATTTCATCGGGAATTTCAATTTGGTTCAAAGTGTCCCGGCAAAGGGTGGTTGTCGATTTATAGGTATTCAAAAAAGCGATGCAAGGGGGACATTCTTCAAAATGTTCCTCAAGTGATTTGCTGGTGTTTTGATCCAGCGACCCTTCAATATAATCGTACAGCAAATCAATGCATTCTTTACAACAGATCATGCTTCCCCCTTTTGGGAACTGTATTCCTCAAAATAGCCGGAAAGTTTTTTTCTCAAAAACAATCGGGCCCGGTGCAGTCTCGACTTTACTGCCGGAATGGTCAGGTCTAGTACTTCGCTCACCTTTTCGGTTGAGAGGCCTTCAACATCCCGCAACAAGAAAACCACTTTTTCTTTTTCTGGCAAAAGGCCAACGGCTTTGTTGATGACCTCGCGCGTTTCATTGGTAAACAATAAGGACTCGGAATTTTCCGACCAGTCCTGAATTTTTTCCTGCTGGTACCCGGCACTATTGAAGGAGGGTAGTAACTCGTCAATAGAAATATTGGGTTCTTTCTTCTTGCTCCGCAGTTTCATATAGCTGGCGTTTAAGGTGATACGGTAAACCCAGCTCGAAAACGCCGATTTGCCCTGAAACGTATGGATCTTCTTGAACAAGGTCAGGAGAACCTCCTGAGTCACATCCTGCGCATCCATCTGGTTGCGCACCAGGTTGAAACTGAGGGCATATATTTTCTTTTGATAAAGCTCAGCTATCTTGTCGTAAGCGTCAGGATTACCAGCTTGAAAATCCTTGACTAGAGCTTCTTCAATTTCTTTTTCTTCTTTTGGCTGGGTAAAGGACATAAAAGAGCAAATCCAGTTTTATTTTCTGTTAGGAGAAAGGCATAGGCTCCTTCGCTTACGGAAAACCTGCCGGGATTTGCAATTCCCCTTTTTATTCCAGTTAGCTTAGGATGCTTTCAAATACAAAGAGATTCGTCAAATAAAGGCGGAACCTTGTAAAAAAAACAATCCTCTCTGGGAGGGGGAGAAGGGGGGATGTTTTATTTGTTTTCCGGTTCGGTGGTAGAGGCTACAGGGTCCTCAGCAGTTTCAGGTGTATCGCTATCTCCTTCGGTCACCTCTTTTGCTGTATCCGTAGCTTCTGCGTCAGTACCCTCAGGGAGTTCTTCTGCATTTTCTTCGGCTTCCTTCATAGATTTCTTGAAGTTCCGAATACTGTTACCAAAAGCACTGCCAATTTCCGGTAGCTTTCCAGCCCCGAAGATAATCATAATAATGACCAAAATGATCATTAATTCTGGAAAACCGATTCCCATCATAGCGAAAATCCCTTTATTTATTCAAGAAAAGGCCGATTATAACACAAACAGGTATGAAGACAAATGCAAATAATGGGCTGGAAATCAACAGCTTTTATGCTACAATCCGTCCTTTAATGTGTTGCGATTAAAGAGATTTTAAACTTTAGGAAACAATAGGATATGAAATTTATAGTACGTATCGTGGCTGTTCATTTGGTTCTCTTGATGTTGAATGTGGCGACCGCAGGAGCCGAAAACTTTTCACAAAGATTTGAAAAAGGTAGTTCCGATTTTGGTGGTCAATTTGGCTGGGGACATAACTTTAATCTCCCACCAGGACCTCCAAACAGAACGGATATGGGGTTTGCATTTCTTTTCCCGAACTGGCAACGCAATTTGACAGGGGTGATTGGTGGCGACTCCTGGTATCAAGGGGCGTTGTTCTACCATATGGAAGCCGGGCTCGCTTTTGCTGATCGTGATGACAAATTCCTGCTCGGCTGGTCTCCAGTGATGGCGCAGTATAAATTTCTCAGCCCTAAAAGACGATGGGCGCCGAACATTCTCCTTGGAGCTGGTTTTTCAATGACCAACTGGAAAGATGTTGCCGATAGGGAGTTAGGCAGTGAGTTCCAATTCTTGCTTCATGCTGGAGCCGGATTAGAATACTTCAAGAAAGAGGGTGCCTATTCCATAAACTACCGACTCTTTCATGTTTCAAATGCCGGAATTCAATTCCCTAATATTGGACTCAATGCCCACGTCTTCAGCTTGGGTATGCGCTTCTAGCGGAGAGCCTCCGCTGGCCACCGGCGGTTCGCCGGGTCGAACTATAAAGCTCCCATGACACCCCCATCCGCTAATGGCTTGCTCAGTCGTTTCTTGTCTGCCATTGAACGTTTTGCCTATCGGCATTCCCTGCTTGTTATTGCCGCATCCCTGATTTTAGCCATCCTGTCTCTGTGGGTGACTGCACAAAAACTCACTTTCAAAACCGGCCGCGGTGATCTGGTAGCCAAAGGCCTGCCTTATGTCGAACGATATGAAAACTATCGCGGACAATTTGAAGACCTGGACGGCATGGTTGTGGTGGTGGAAGGGGAAACCCCTGCGGACATGTCCGGTTTTGCCGAAGCGCTGGAAAAAAAACTGCAAGCCCAACCGCATCTCTTCTCCAAAGTGGTTTATAAAATCGATACAGGTTATTTCCGTTCTCGGTTCATGCTTTATCTTGAGCAGGATGAACTGGAAACATTGGGCCGCAAGCTGGAAGACCATCAGGATTTTCTGGAGTCGGTGAATCTTTCACCCGGACTCCACCCGCTTTTATCCAGCATCAATGCTGAAATCAGTTCCGGCATGGTCGATTCCCTGCTGACCGATTTTTTAGGCGGTGAAGACGAGGAAAAAAGTGAAGATGAGGGTGACCTCAACCTGTTGATTCGGCTTCTGGAAGAAATGACCCGGTTCTTGACGGGTGAAACCAGTTATCGTTCACCCTGGCAGGCTTTGTTTAAAGGGGGTGACGAATCTCTGCGCGAACAAGGGTATATGGTTTCTGAAAATGGAGACCTGCTTTTCATTCTGGTGATTCCCAACGATGATGAAACCAGTTTCACCGGTTACAAGGATGCCGTGGAGCAGGCCCGCCAATTCATAGCTGAAACCCGTAAAGATTTTCCCGGCGTAACAGTCGGGCTCACCGGGGAAGATGTGATATCCAGTGATGAAATGGTGACCACCCAGTCCGATGTCGAAACCGCTTCCAAGATCGCTTTGGCAGGCGTTGCCCTGCTATTCATCATTGCCTATCAGGGAGTCGTTAAACCTCTTCTGGCCGTGTTCTGTCTCCTGCTCGGTTTGAGCTGGACGATGGGGTTCACCACCCTGACCATTGGTCACTTGAATATTCTTTCCGTGGTATTCACCACTATCCTGATTGGGTTGGGCATAGATTTTGGAATTCATATACTCGAACGCTTTAAGGAAGAACGCCAACAAGGCAATGAAATCCAGGCAGCTCTGCAAAAAACTCTTCAGGGAACAGGGAAGGGAAACTTTTCCGGTGCCATCACCACCGCCATGGCGTTTGGTGCCATGGTGCTGACCGACTTCATCGGCATTGTGGAACTGGGCTGGATCGCCGGATGGGGCATTCTTTTCTGCATGGTCGCCATGCTTCTGGTGCTTCCCGCCCTGATCACGCTGGAAGAAAAATGGCGCAAGCCGAGTTATGCACAAATAAAATCCTCGAGTGCCAAACAAAGAGGGTGCATCGACAAACTGTTTGATCATTATTATCTCATCATCGCAGTGTGTACCGTTCTGGTTCTCATCGCTTCCCTGTCATTGAAAGATCTGCGTTTTGACTACAACCTGCTCAACCTGCAAGCCAAGGGGACCGAGGCGGTGCAATATGAAATGAAAATTCTTGAAAGTGCAGGGCGGTCTGCCTGGTCGGCTTCTATCCTGGCGGACTCTTTGGAGGAGATTCAGGAAAAGGAACGCCAACTCAAGGCCCTGCCAACCGTGGCCCGGGTTGAGAGCATTTCAGCGGTGATGCCCGATCATCAGGAAGAAAACGCGCGCATCATCCGTGAAAACCTAGCGCCGCTTTTAAAAAATCTGGAAGTGGAACCGGAAGATGTTGACTTTTCATGGAAGGCGTTGAACAAAACTCTCAAAGGCATCCAGTTCAAACTGCAGGGAAGGGAGGGGGATGAACTCGATGAGGTGCAGATAGCGGGAAACCTCGTCAAAAATTTTCGGGAACTAAGCCAGAAGGTGGGGCCTGATCTGGCCGAGCAAAGACTGGCAAATTTTTCACAATTGCTTTTCGCTGATTACCGCAACCTTATGGATGAACTCAAAGCCAATGCCGATGTGAAGTTGGTGCGGCTGGAAGAAATTCCCGAAGACCTGAGAAAGCGTTACATCTCACAAAAAGGCAAGTATGTAGCGAATATTTTCCCCAGCGTGGATGTCTGGGATCTGGATGAACGCAAAAAATATTTAAACGACCTCAGGTCGGTAGACCCCAATGTCACCGGCACTGCCGTGCATATGTTTGAGTCCACCCGGTTGATGACAGAAGGTTATGTCAAGGGTGGACTCTATGCCATGATAGCGATCTTCATTTATGTGTTTTTTCTGTTTCGGAATATACGTACAGTTTTTTTCGTTCTGCTTCCGGTGCTGGTGGGGTCCATATGGACGGTAGGTGTTATGGACTTGATCGGGCTGAAGCTGAACATGGCGAACCTCGTCATCCTGCCTCTTATTCTCGGCATTGGCGTGGTCAACGGCATTCACATCACTCACCGCTATAGGGAAGAAGAAGATAAAAACGCCAGTGTTCTGGGGAAAAGCACGGGGCAAGCCGTTCTGCTCAGTTCTCTCACCACCATGATCGGGTTCGGCAGCATGATGGTGGCTAACCATTATGGTGTTTTCAGTCTGGGGCTGGTGCTGACATTGGGAGTGTTCAACTGTCTCATCGCATCCGTCACCTTCCTGCCCGCACTGCTTAAACTCAGCACCGCTAAAGGCTGGCGCGTCTAACCACTCGGCACCAGCGTGACGCTGGTGGCAAATAGCAATAGCTTTACTCGACGAGAAAAGAGTTATCTCGGCTTGAGAAGTTTCTACTCAATTCCCCCCTGACAAGGGGGGCTAGGGGGGTTGCCTTCAATCTTCTATGGTTTTATTCCGAATGGATTTGATGAGTATTTTTAACAACCGCGAGATTGCTGTCGGAATATGGGGTGCTGTTTTATTCCTATTGTGCCTAATTAAACCAACCCTTAGAAACTCATTTGCTCAGGTCGCGGCGGCTTTTTTTAATATAAAGATACTGTTGTCACTGGGTTTAATGGCTATTTATATTGGGCTCTTGGTATATGGTTTGAATGAGCTGGGTCTGTGGACAATCAGCCAACTAAAAAACACGATCCTTTGGAGTATTTTAGTTGCGGCAGTATCATTATTTAGAATCACTGATATCAAAAATGCTCCTAGTTACTTTAAGGCAGCAATAAAGGATAATTTTTAAATTAATAATTGTCCTTGAGTTTGTCGTTGCTTTTTATACTTTCCCATTATGGGTTGAACTCATTATTATTCCTGTTTTAGCTTTATTGGGGGGCGTATTGGCTTATTCTGAGACGGACAAGAAATATTCGCAGGTGGAAGGGTTGCTTAATGCGCTGTTTGCGTGGTTTGGTCTGGGCTTAATTTTTTATGTAATCTTTCAAATAAGTGCAGATATTGAAAAATTTGCAAAACTACAAACGCTCACAGACTTTTCTTTGCCGCCAATCTTATTCATGTTTTACCTTCCATTCATATTCTTGATGAACCTCTATGTTAATTATGAGAATGCTTTTGTTAGATTGCAGTTTGTTGTCAAAGAGCCTTCACTTCGGGCATATGCAAAGCGATGCGCAATTAAAGCTTTTCATTTTCGAATAGAATTATTGAATAGATGGACGCGCAACTTGAACTTGACCAACCGAGAAAACAGGCAAGACATTAAAGATGCAATTCGTGAGGTCAAAACCACATGGGAAAGAGAGCAAAGCCCGGAAGAAATACCTCTTGATTTGGGTTGGTCTCCATTTATGGCACGAGAATTTCTAATTACAGAAGGCTTAATACCCAGTGATTACCATCGATCTGTAGGAGGTTGTGATGATTGGTGCTCCAATTCAGACTGTTTAAGAGTAGGTGATGGGTTCACGCTTAATAATATTGTTTACTATATTGAAGGAGAGGAATCGGTTGCAACTAAGTTGAATTTAGTAATGGCTATTAACACCCCTGATTCATCATTTGAAACGAGGCATGAATTTTGCGAAATTGCTGGAAAACTATTTGCTAAAGCTCTCGGAAATGAAGTTCCAGAGGAAATCAAAGTAAATCTTTCAAAAGAAATTACTATGACCACCAAATTAATGGGGAAAAATATAATAATTTTAAAGGAGATATGGCCAGGCCATCGTATGCAAGGTTATTCAATCAAGTTCATCATTCAGAACTAAATTAAGCAATAACCAGTGAGTGGGGAGGGTAAAATTGTCAGGTGTTTTTTAATGATAAATCACCCCGGAGATTCTTCACTACGTTTAGAATGACAAGCCTAACCCCCTCAATCCCCCTTGTCAGGGGGAGGCTTCCCATCTGTGGCAACAAATGGTGTTATTGACTCAATAGACCCACGCCGAGTGGTGTGGTAGAATCTCGTCATCATTGTAGGCTGGCAATAGGATAAGGGGTTTGTTTAGACCAGTTTGCACCCTTCAAGGGTTGTATGGCATCTAAGAAAGAAACAATATTTAACAGGTTAGTTTTGATATGGCGATTCAGTTCACAAAAATGAGTGGCAGTGGCAACGATTTCATCATCATTGATAATCGGGTGCCGGTCATGGACGAGGGTAAAAAGCGCGATTTTGTCCGGCGCGTGTGCGACCGAAAAATGTCTATCGGTGCGGATGGGGTGATCTTTGTCGAGAACTCGGACCAGGCCGATATTAAATGGGATTTTTATAACGAAGATGGTTCCTCCGCCGAGATGTGCGGCAATGGCGGTCGTTGTGTGGCCCGTTATGCGGTGGAAAAGAACATCGCTCCCGCCAAAATGACTTTAGAGACTCTGGCGGGGATCGTGGGTGCGGAAGTGAATGGAACAACGGTGAGGGTCAAACTCACTGCGCCGCAAAATTTAAGACAGGATATTGCGGTCGCGCTGAATGGGACGCAATATCAGGTGGACAGTCTCAACACCGGCGTGCCGCACGCCATTGTTTATTCTGATAACGTTGAAAGTGTGAATGTGAGGGAGGCGGGTCATGGTATCCGTTTCCATGACGCATTTGCTCCGGCCGGAACCAATGTGGATTTTGTCGAGAAAGTGGGCGCCCAGGCACTTAAAATCCGCACCTATGAGCGCGGAGTGGAAGACGAAACGCTGGCCTGTGGTACAGGAGTGGTGGCCTCGGCCCTGTTATCTTTTTATAAAAAAATGGTCCTGCCTCCGGTTGAAGTGGAAACCCGGGGTGGAGATATTTTGAAAGTGGATTTTGAAGCGACCAATGGTAAGGCTGATTCGGGGGTCTATCTGGAAGGCCCTACCCGCATAGCTTTTGAAGGTACGCTCGTAGAATATTAACCTATATATCTGGTTCCCATGTTTGAAGGTTCGTTTGTTGCCATAGTGACCCCGTTTAAAAACGGGAAAGTAGACACCGCCGCCCTGCGTGGATTGATCGAGTTTCATATAGAAAATGGAACTAACGGAATTGTGCCCTGCGGCACGACCGGCGAGTCGGCCACCTTGAACCATGCAGAGCATGAAGAGGTGATCCAGATTGCCGTTGATACCTGTAAAGGGCGGATTCCTGTTCTG
>JACNKA010000047.1 GCA_014382285.1 Nitrospinota bacterium
CGTCAAAGGAACGCCGCTTGATCATGTTCCCATACACCACATTTGACTATAACTCGTGTCGGAGAATGGCATCGCATGAACAATATAGATCATACATTGGTTTTAGCGGCGGGAACCCATACCATCTGGTTCCGAGCCGTAAATTGGGCATCATCTCATGGTAATATTATTATCGGGGGAGAAACTGACTTGTCTATGCAAACCTATACCCCCGGTCAGATGAATATTACGGTATTTGATAATATCCCTTAATAACAAGCTTTGAAACAAAGTTTCTAACACAGTCCATCCCTCGCTATTCGGCGGGGGGTGGGCAGTAACTCAAATTATCATTTCTACTTAACGACTTTCAGCCACGGGGAGAAAAGTCATGTTACCTGTTCTCAAACGATCAGTTTTAATTTTTGGAATCACTTTTCTATTTCTGTTTGTGCAACTGGGGGCAGGGTTAGTGTTCAACGACCTGGCTTTCACCAGCGTTGCGTTTGCAAAAGACAATGACAAAGATAAAGATGATGACAAAGGTAAGAAGAAAGGGCTTAAGCATCGAGTTGATTCCTTAGAACAGGAAAATACGATTCTACATGGTCTAATTAATGATCTTCAAACTCAAGTCAGCAACATCCAATTGATACCAGGGCCGCAGGGTATTCAAGGGATTCCTGGTCCTGTTGGTCCACAGGGGCCGGCGGGCACTAATGGTTTAGATGGTGCTCAAGGTTCACAGGGGCCAGTAGGTCCGACTGGACCTCCCGGTGCCGACAGTATAGTTGCTGGTCCTCCCGGACCACAGGGTGACCCTGGTCCGCAGGGACTACAGGGTGATACAGGCCTACAAGGGCAAGTTGGCTTTCAAGGGCCGCAGGGTGATCCTGGTCCAACGGGACCAGCTGGAACACCGAAAGTGACTTACGTGTCCCAAAGTTCTCTTGATGAAAACTTGGATGATGGTTTTATCCCAAGCAGGGTATTGAGTTTTGTTAAGGAGTCGCCAAGCTCAATTCTCAGGGTTTTGTACTCCGACAACTTGCGTGTTTTAGGTCATGGTGCATCGGGGGTGTGGAATATTCATCTTGATGGAGTATCTACAAATATCAAGACCGCAGTGTACAATACAAATGATAATGGTTTGAGACTTAATAACCATCGGCAGTCAACTGTTGTCGGTTATCTTACAGGAGTTTCAGCTGGAACACATTCGCTCCAAGTGCATATACAAAGCTTAGTAGGGAGTGATAATTACACCGGCTGGGGCTCAACCTTCCTCCTTCAAGTTGAGGAGATTGAGCAGTAGCTAAAAACAAACAAAACAACGTAGCCCATCCCTTGATCAGTCTGGCGAGGGGGTGGGCTTTTTTGTTTTTCCCTCTCACCGCAAGCTAGGCCTTGCCATCAACCGCTCACACTCAGGGGAGAGGAATATAGGAAGTAGGTTCAAGGGCAATGCAACACGGGCTCATCGCTACGGGAACCAACTCCCCTGAGTTCCCCTTGTCAGGGAGAGCTTTGCATAACCCATTATTTGCTAGTACCACTCGTCGGAATATTGAACACCACACTATTCGTCGTCGCGAGCGCCTGTAAGGAGCGCGGCGATCCAGGTTTCTGGATTGCTTCGTTGCTGTCGCTCCTCGCAAAGACGGGTTATGCAAACGTCTCCTTGTCAGAGGTAAGTTCAGTTATAGCTAAAAGCTCAGCAACATTGACTAGCTTTACGGGTAATGACCCATTGCCCGCGGCGGCTCGCCGCTTACATGCCGACTTTTTGGCGGACTTCATCCATCAGTTTCGCGTCAATGGTGGTGACGCCTTTTTCCGTAGCAAAATTGATGACAGTTTTTCTGGCCATACCGCGCACGAAGAAGGGAACCTTTTTGATTCTATCCAGGGCTTCTTCCGTCCAGATCAGGTCATCTTCAGGGTTGGTACTTTTGAGTTCTTCTTTGGCCTGAGCCAAGGAAGAGCTGACTGCCGCCATCGGGGCTTTGCTGACATCAGTGGCACCGCCCATTTCAACACCCAGTTTGCTGACAAACTCGGTTTCAAATTTATTGGTGAGCATGGCGATGCTATGTCCACACTTTTTACATTTAAATTTCATCGCAAGATTGGAATTTTCTTCCGGCATGATGCCGTCAGTTTGTGTTTCCATCTTGACATCGCAAGGGATACAAAGGAATTTCATTACGTCTCCTGTTCGAGCAAATTATTTGCTGATAAATTTTTGAATATTGTCCACGGCTTCAGCAATGGCTTGACCGGTAACAGAATCTTTAAACTCTTTATAAAATAAGTTTCCCGATTGACTGCGAGACACTCGCGTGTCGAAGGGAATCTTGCCGATATACGGAATTTCTTTTCTTTCGCTCAGTTTGTGCACGTCTTCCCCATCGAACAATTTGCCTTCTTTGTCGCAATGCGGGCAGACGTAGGTCGCCATGTTCTCGATCAACCCGATAATGGGCACGCCCATTTTGTTGTTCTTGGTGATCGACTTGGTGACTATGTGTTGTGAAAGCGGCGAGGGGATGGTGATTTCCACCGCGCCTACCAGTTCCGGTATCAAAGATCGGATGTTGTCAATGCGGTCACTGCCCGGTGGCATGTCGATGAGGAGATAGTCCAACTCACCCCAGTTTGTATCTGCCAATAGTTCGCGGATGGCTGTGGATTCCATGACGCTGACCCAGGATGCCGTGGCATCGTCTGCATCGGTCCACATTACGGGTGTGTCAGCGGTTTTTAAAAGCATATCCATCGTCATGATGCGGATGCCCTGATGACCGATGCCGGGGTCGAGGCCATCGTCTTTCATTTCTAACCGGGCATCGTTGCCGACACCGAGAAGGTGACCGATGCTGGGTCCATTAAGGTCGGCATCGAGTATTCCTACTTTGAATCCTCGGTCTGCAAGACACGATGCAATATTAGCGGTGATGGAACTTTTACCAACTCCGCCTTTTCCGCTCATCAATGCAACTTTATATTTGATTTTATCGAGTCGGGATCGTAGCTTCTCTCCTAATTGAGTTACTTGCCCGATAATATCGGATCCGCCATCGCCTTCCAGATCCTCATAAGTTTTCATGAAAAACTCCTTAAGTATTCAGGATTTTAAAACATTCCGGTATTTTGATTATTGGAATTCAATCTGCCATCTTAAATTAAAAACCTCCTGTTTTAAAGGCTTTCTTATAAAAAAACAGTTGGATTTAAAGATATTTTTATCTGTTTTGTTGTTTTATGTTGCCCTTGAGGTTTGTCTCATTTACATTAGCGGGTTTAGCCCTTACGCATGGTAAGGGATTTTAACCTTGGGAAGGTAATGCATGGCTTTGACGGAAGAAGAGAAGCAGTTGATAAAAGAAGAAGAGAAGTTGCTTGAAGATACTTTGCGGTCTTTGTGCCAGCAGCTTCCTATTGTTCAGCAATCAAAAATCACTGCCAACCTGGCGGCACGCGAATTGACCAGGCAGGTGGTCAATGAATGGAACCATGAAGAAAGGCAACCTCTGGTTTCGGATGAGGCTGTGGCCCACCGCATTTTGGACATCCGCAAAAACAGTGATAAGGCTCTGTACGCCCTGATTCAGCAGCCTTATTTCGGCCGGGTTCGTACAAAGGAGGAAGACGGGAGTGAAGTGTCTTTCCTGATTGGCAAAAAAAGTAATATTGAGGCGGGGATTGTGGATTGGCGAAACGGTCCCATCGCAGGGTTATATTTCAATTACAAGCAGGAAGAGGAATTTTACGAGGTCATTAACCAGAGGGAGCGTAGCGGTCACATTCAATTGCGCCGGTCCTACCGGGTCGAAAGTGGCCAACTGGTGCAGATAGATACCCCTGAGGGGATATACAGGAGAAATGAGGCGGGTTGGTCAAAACTCGATGTAGAGGATGAAGCCGCCGCGCATCGCTCAAGGGCTGTTGGATCGACAGAAAAGAGCCTGCCGAGCATTCTTTCTTTAATCACCAAGGATCAATTTGAGCTGATCACCAGCGATGCGGAACGGCCTGTCATCATTCAGGGGTCGGCGGGTTCGGGTAAAACCACGGTAGCTCTGCATCGGCTGGCCTGGCTTCTGCACGAGGGAAACTCCCTCGCCAAAGCGAAGAACACCCGGGTTGTGGTGATGAACAAGTCTTTGCAGATTTATGTATGTGCTACGTTACCGTCAATGGGTATTGAAGGGGTGCAAACCTCAACCTTCAATAGTTGGGCGTTGTCCATTATTGGTAAAGTGGTGCGTGGGCGGCCTTTTTTCAAATTCCTCAATGTGCCATCGTTTGTTGAGGAAATAAAGTTTTCGGAAGAAATTCTCAAGGCTCTTGAAGGCTGGGTGGACAAACAATGCCGGTCTTTAAATGAAGAAATTGAACGGACTTTTAAGCCCTGGCCCGGCCAGATAAAATCATGGAAGAAAACGGAAGCTACAGCGATGTTGCCACGTCTCAAGGATTTCACTCATGAGGTCAAAGGCTCCAGCCTGCCCAAATTTGACAAGGACAAATGCCTGGAATTCCTGGAACGCAAAAGCTTCGATCTGGGAGATTATGTTCAGGACGTTTATAACTTGTTGTCGGACTCGGAACACTTGAAAGCTTATCTCCCCCCGGATCCCAAGCTGAACTCTAATCTGGATTACCTGAAAAGATTGACGGACAAAAACCGGGAGAAAAATAATCTGGACTATTTCGACATGTCTCTGGTCTTGCGCCTCATTCAGCTTAAACACGGGGGACTGCCTGATGGTGATGGGGGTGTGCTTGCTCTTGATCATTTGGTGGTCGATGAGGCTCAGGATTTCGGCCCGGTTGAGTTTGCCATCATGACATCTGCAGTCGGCGATAAACGCCATATGACCATTGTCGGTGATGTAGCGCAGAAAATTCTGCTGGCGAGAAAATTCATTGGCTGGAACAAGGTCGTGGAAAATTTGGGTATGGAAGAGGATTCTATTATCCGTCTCGAAGTTTCCTTCCGTTGTACGGTTCCCATTATGACTTTGGCGCATAAAGTGGCGGGAGACCCGAAAAAAGTTGAGGGCAGGGCGGGGGCTGATCCTGAATGGCACAAGGCGGATGACAGGGAAAGCATGCTGGAACATCTGGTGGAGTGGAGCAACCGTCTGGTCAAGGCCGACCCGCATAAACTCATCGCTATCATATGCCGCTACCCGAAACAGGCAATGGAATTAAAAGAGGAGCTTGAAGAATATCTGTCTGGTGAAGTTCGTCTGGGCCACCGCGACCAGTTTTCCTTCGAGCCGGGTATCATGGTGACCAATATTCATCAGGTCAAAGGGCTGGAGTTCGATTCCGTTGCTATGGTAGAACCGGATGAGGATAATTATCCTATCAGGAGAGAAGAAAGCCGGAATATGATTTATGTAGGAATCACCCGAACTCAGGATGACTTGCTTTTGACCACCGTTAAACCCTTTTCACGGGTGTTTTTCTACGATAAATAAGACTATAATTATTTTTATTAAATTGTTGCGAAATAGGGGGCAGGGACTATATTGTGGTTGTAAGAGGTTTGAGACCCACCTTAAACAAGGAGGTCGGTATAGAAACTGATAGTCCACCAAAAAAGTTTAGTAAAATCAAATTGAAGGTTCGCATATAAATGTGAACGGTCCCGCAGAGATGGCAAGACGGGCCAAAAAAAGAGAAAAAACGCGTTGAGCAGGTGCAACGCGTTTTTTATTTATATGCACAGGGTGGAATGGAAAAGAAATATCTTCTTTTAATTGAATATGAGGGCACCGCTTACCACGGCTGGCAGATGCAGACAAACGCTGTCACCGTCCAGGAAGTTCTAGAAAAAGCCCTGAGCAGAATTTTGAATAGACCAACCACTGTCTTAAGTTCTGGCCGAACCGATGCGGGGGTGCATTCTGAAGGGATGCCGGCGCATTTTGTCACCGCATCAAAAATGTCAATGGGTGAGATACAGCTTGCTCTCAACAGTCTTCTTCCGCATGACATCAGCATCAGGGAAGTCCGTGAAGTCCCGATAGCTTTTAATGCCAGAGGTTCTGCCAAATGCAAGCTTTATCGGTACACAATTTTAAATAGAGACTACCCTTCGGCCCTCAACTTCCGCCGTTCCTGGTTCATTCCGCATGAACTGGATGTTGAGGCTATGAAAAGTGCGGCGGAGTTTCTTTTAGGGGAACATGATTTCACCTCATTCCGTGCGGGCAACTGCAACGCTAAATCTCCTGTACGAACCATGCAACGTGTCGAAATTATTCAACAGGGTGATTTCCTGATTTGTGAGTTTGAGGGCAAAGGGTTCCTCAAACATATGGTGCGCAATTTTGTAGGGACTCTGGTGCATGTAGGAAAGAAGAAGTTTCTACCAGAACAAGTAAAAACCATCCTCGATGCCCGCGACCGAAAAGTCGCTGGCCCCACCGCTCCCTCCCACGGTCTCTGCCTGGTAAAAGTAGAATATTAGGTTGACCACAAAGAAGTTAACGGAGAGTCATTTGTTTTTTTATGCATCTTACAAGTGTGAAAATGTTTTCTTACTTTAGATATCTCGATGTATTGCCTCTGGCGGCTAGACGGACAGTTTTTTACCCTGCGGATTGAAGATTTTGAAGTGGCCAAGGCCACGTCTGGCCATGGCGTACTTCATCGCGGTTTGCATCACTCCCAGTCCGTAGGTGACGCTACGGCTGAAGCTGATCGATGAGGCATCATCGAAATAAAGGGCAGGGCAGGACACTTCCCCCACATCAAAGCCGAAATACAAAGTCTGGCAAAGCATCTGGTTGTCGAACACAAAATCATCTGAATTTTCCAGCAGGGGAATGGTTTCCAGTACTTTTCGACTGAAGGCACGGTACCCGGTATGATATTCGGAAAGCTTTTGCTGGATGAGCAGGTTCTCGGTCAGTGTTAACGCACGGTTTGAAACGTATTTATAGAGAGGCATTCCCCCCATCATGGCTTTGTTTCCCAAAATCCTGGAGCCGATCACGGCATCAAAAAGTCCTTCTGTTATCATTGATGCCATGGGTGTAATGAGTTTTGGCGTATATTGGTAATCCGGGTGCAACATGATGACAATATCGGCTCCGCTTTCAAGAGCGGCTTGATAGCAGGTTTTCTGGTTACCTCCATAGCCTCTGTTGTCGGTGTGGACAAAGGTTTTGATGTCCAGTTCCCGTGATAGCTTGACGGTTTCATCCGTACTGGCATCATCGGTGAGAATGATATCATCGACGATATCTTTAGGGATTTCATCGTAGGTTTTTTTCAGGGTTTTTTCGGCGTTGTAGGCCGGCATGACCACGCAGATGCGTTTGCCATTTAACATAGGCTTAGTGGAGATGAGTGCTGGGTTATAGTTTTAGTTTCAAAGTGTTATGATAATGTAAAAAAATATATTTACAACGAAATTTATGCCCGTATACTTCCCACCTATTAGCCGTGGGGGCGCGAGAGCTGTATGATGGTTATTATTGCTTTGTTTTACCCCTACGGGGCATGAAAGCTTAGGTTAAATATCACACGCTCAGAGTTATGCTCATTTCTGGTGTATGAGGAATGAGGAGGCGGCGTCCCCTTTGTTGTAAAATTGTTTTCTGTGAAAAAAGCAATTCAAACAAAGGAGGCACCACCATGAGTAAGGATAATGTTATTTCTCTTGAGAATCCA
>JACNKA010000179.1 GCA_014382285.1 Nitrospinota bacterium
TTAATAAATCCGATGGGATAGCAAATCGAAAAACTGCAATCCTGCTAGTGTTTACCCTTGCCGTTATGGTGGGGTTCTGGACCCTTTCGCGTTATCCAGCTTTGGGGCAAAAGGCGGTCTCCGCCGGAGTTGCAGAGCTTGAAGATACCTTGACCCATGAGGCCCATTTCAGTGTTCCTTCGAGGGCTTCTTTTTCTACTAAAGTTATATATAGTTCGCTTAACTGGTATTATTCGAATTGGCAGGGCATGGCTTTCGGGTTGGTTCTGGCCGCGTCATTCCTGGTTCTTTTAACCTATCTTCCCAGAAGCTCTTCCCAGCACCGTTTCAGAAACAGTTTTTATGGCATGTTGGCGGGCACTCCCTTAGGTGTGTGCGTCAATTGTGTTGCCCCGATTGCCAAAAGCGTTTATGAAGCGAGTCGGTGTATGGAAATGGCGCTCGCCATGATGTTCAGTTCGCCTTCCCTGAACATTGTAGTTCTGACTATGTTGTTTACACTATTTCCGTTTTATATGGCTGCCCTCAAGGTGGGGACGACTTTCCTGCTGGTTCTGGTTATTGTTCCATTCCTATCCAAGCGAAACCCTCAGTTTGCGGCCAAAAATGTGGGGGAAGCGTCTACTCTGACGGATTCTTTTTGTGAAATGCCGGTCAAAGAAACGTGGGGGACTGCTTTTGTAGGAGTGGTCAGGGATTACTGGAAAAGCCTGATATATATAGTGATTCGTACTGTTCCATTGATGATTCTGGCAGGGTTTCTTGGGGCTTTGCTCAGTCATTTGATCAGTTTTGAGGCGTTTATGGGCAGGGAAGTCAGCCTGCTCAATCTGGCAGTGATCTCTATTGTCGGAACCTTTCTTCCACTTCCTATCGGTTTCGACATAATGCTGGCTCAGGCTCTGAAAATGTCGGGCCTTTCTGCGGGATATGTGGTCACCCTTCTTTTTACTTTGGGGACATTTAGTATTTATTCCTGCATGATTTTGTCGCGAACTTTTTCCCTTCGTATAGCGGTTCAACTATATCTGATTGTCTGCATGTTGGGGATTGGCTTAGGATATGCGGGGAATTTATGGTCTTCTTACAAATATGAAAAATGGCTCAAAAATTATGATGCCAAGGTGATCGGCTTGCAAGGTGCAAGGCTGAAACAAGGAAAGATCTCTGCCAAGCAGACTGAAGCGTCCGGCGAAGTAGAACAAAAACCATCTATACCTTTTAAAAAGATCATTCAAAAGAAGACCCTGTTTTATTCAGAGGGAGACCTGCAAGTAGCATTTCGTCCTCACCAGTCAAGAAATGAAAGTAACGGGCTTCCCTTTACGCGAATGCTCGGATCAGAAATGGGAATCCATTACCTCAATAAGTTGACGCCCCTTTTATTTTTCGAACCGATATATCATGGTCGGGGTATCACATCGGGTGATATGGATGGGGATGGGTGGGTAGATTTGGCTATCGCTACAGATAAGGGATACGAACTGTACCGCAACCAGGGAGGCAAACAGTTTCAGAAGCTTCCTTTGGCAGATCCCTGGCCGGAGAAAAAGATGCAGGGTATCGCTCCGGCATTGGTAGATATGGATAACGATGGACGACTGGATTTCTTTCTCACCACCTGGCGAAATGGGAACTTTTTAATTTTAGATCCCATGGGCACTGAGAAAAAGGCTTCTCCAATACCTGTGCCAAACGGGAATGCTCTACTGACAAATGGTTTGGGGTTTGCGGATATCAATCGCAATGGATTTCTGGATATTGTCAACGGCAATTATTTTTTGGGAGAGGTCTTCTCGCACCCCTTTGAAGAGACTCGTAATCAGGTTGTATATAATAAAGGGCTCCATTTTGAATTAATGGATCTGCCGGGGCCACCGGGACAAACTCACTCCGTACTTTTAACCGATTTTAATGACGACACGTTTCTGGATTTGATCGTGGCAAACGATTTTTCGATTCCTGATTCTTATTATTTGGGAACCCGAGAAGGAATTTTTGAAAGAATCTTGAAAGAGCGGAATATTGTTCCGAAGACGCCCTTCTTTACCATGAGCGTTGACTCGGCCGACTATAATAATGATCTGATCCAAGACATCTTTCTTGCCAATATCGGGTTTGAAAAAAACCTGAATAATATCATTAATATTTTTGGTAAAGAGGAGCGGGAGATTGGAAGTAAATTTTGCAATTCGGGGAAAACGGTGCTGGGTAAGGAGGAATGTAATACCTTGACCCGGTTGTTGACGGTATTGAGTTTGTTTGAACCTCCTGAAGACCAAACGGATACTTGCGAACAATTTAAAAACCCGCAAATCGAAAAGGAATGCCTGATCACGCAGATGACTCTGGCGGCATTGAAAAAAAATGACCCGGCACTTTGCGATAAAATTCCGCCCTCTTATGAATTGTCGCTAAATAAATGCAGGGATTATTTTATTCCCAAACTGGGGCATCTTGATTTTCAAAACGAGCTTGAGCAACAGGATTACTACAATATTTTGCTCCAAGGGACAGAGAAGGGCAAGTTTATAGATGTCTCTGAAATAACCGGAATCAAATTTGGCGAATGGGCCTGGAATGCCAAGTTTGCAGATTTGGATAATGACGAATGGCAGGACGTGTTTCTTGTGAACGGTTCTTTTTTGACGCAGGAATTTACAACGAATAAATTTTTCCGGAATTTGAAAGGGAAAGCTTTTTCAGCATCACAAAAAGAATTCGGACTGGAAGATTATGACCAGGCATCCGCATTCAACTTGATCGATTTCGATAATGATGGAGATCTGGATATAATCACCAATACCAATTACGGACCATTCATTTTTTATATAAATAATGAGTCAGAAAAGAACAGCCTGACTCTGAAACTCAGGGATGGTCAGGGAAACCGGTTTTGCATCGGCTGTAAGGTTGTTATTCGATATGGATCAGAGGAAAAACGACATCAGATGAGAGAGTTGAAGGCGAGCGGAGGTTATCGCTCATTCGATGCCCCGATCATTCATTTTGGACTGGGGGCGAACGAAAATGTTGATGAAATTGAAATCCGTTGGTCAAATGGTAGCAAGTCTACGATACCCGGTCCTTTCCCATCCAACCGCGAATATACAATTAGCAGAAACGAGCATTTATAATTACCTAAAACTATTTTATTTTTTTCCACTGGATGTGGGGAAAGTCAGCCCTGTTTAGGCGGAAGTGCGATTCCTATAGACTCCAGATACCGGAGATAAGTTTGAAACTTGGGGTCTGCCCAGACTGCCGAAGAGATGGGGATTTCTATTTCCTCCAAATCTTTGAGCATGTTCTCATAGTTACGCCTCATATGTTCCGGCAAGCTGATGCCTACTGATTGAAGGTACTTCAAAACACCAGGGTCCATTAGAATATGTGGGGGGAGTGTAGAAACGGTCTTGTTCGTGATCACCTCTGGCGGGTCGGTCTTCTTGTTATGTGACCACGAAGGGGTTCGGTTCTGGGTCGCAACAGTTGGTTCTCGGGTAGAACTCGATCTTGAGATAACAGTTGGTGGTTCTCCAGAGTTTTCATGCAATACCCATATGCGACTATTGACCAAATCATCGGTCCAGACTTCTACCCGGTTAAAATCCGTAAATAATTGGGCTATGGCAGTTTTCCAGTCACTGGCTCGAATATCAACGGTCACGCGTTTGCTTCGAATGTCGTTGCCTAAGGTGAAAATAATTCCCGTTTTGTCCGTGATTTCCTGAACCGCCTGTTGCAACTCAAGAGACTCAAACTTTATGTGGACCCCTTGCTTATCCTGGAGGATTTCACTATCTGCTATCGCCTGGGAGGCCAAGCTACCTAAAGTCATCAGGCCTATGATTAGAAAAGTTAGAAAGTTTTTCATGACGTCCCCATCAGTATAAAGGCAACTATAATTATCATAAATCAAATTAAATGAAAAACAAAGAGGAGGCTGTAAACCTCCTACAATGTCAGTTAGTAAAAAATTAGAATAACTAAATAATTAAAAGTTTGGAATTTGTTGACTTTTATGACAGAAAAGGGAGTGTGTGGATAAATTCCCCAGGCTTTAATATGGTTTTGTATTAAAAAGAAATTGTACCATTATAGAAGAAAAGGAGGTTTCGTTGAGCGCACAGTCTTTGCTGAATGAACTTTTACCGTATCTGCCGTTCCGTGCTTATGGGCGCGGAGCCGTGTTGACTCTGCTCCGTGAAATGGGGTTCGAGGTCAAAAACAAAACCCCGCTTGAAGTGATTGATATTTACCGTGATGACGATTCTGGTGAACTGGTCTGCAAACTGAGTCCCGATGGAAAAGGCGAGTTCACCGCCGCGCTCACCAACCTGAAACTCGATATCAAACATCCCCTCTACCGCAAAGTCAAAAACTATCAGGTCGAAGTGTCGGAAGCTCTGGGCAAACTCGATGTCGAAGACACCCGTCAATCCAGCATTGACCAGGAAGACCGTGGTGGTTTCCGTGTTGGAGATTTATACAAGAACTCCTAGGCGGAGGGCCAACTAGCAATAGCTTTTTTGCGCGGGTAAAGAGTTACCTCGGCCTTAGGAGTTCTTGGTCCCTGCGGCTAGCACTTCTTCTCCTGGTCGTCTTTGCGAGGAGCTAACAGTGACGAAGCAATCCAGAGAAGTAGTCTGGATCGCCGCGCCGCATTGCGGCTCGCGATGACGTGCAGAGATTTTCTGGAGGGTGGTTAACCTGATGTCATCCTGAGCCTGTCGAAGGATCTCGTCGTTGACTCAGCCCACCAACTTCTTAAACCACGCCTTGTCACGCACCGAACCGAGATCAGAATCATTTATTTCTTCTTTCCTCTTTAAGAAAGAGAGAGCCAAATCAAATCCCCCCAACCCCCTTCGGAGAAGGGGGAGCTTTGCATAACCCGTCTTTGCGGGAGCGATAGCGACGAAGCCGTTATATTTTTATTTAGCCTTCGTGCCCTGCAAGGGTAAACCCAGAAACCTGGATCGCCACGCTCCTTGCAGTCGCTCGCGATGACGAATAGTGTGGTTTTCAATATTTCGGCGAAGTGGAACTCAAATGATGGGTTATGCAAAGGTCTCTCGGAGAAGGGGGAGCTATGGGCAAGGACTTGTTCGTTAGCCGTGGAAACTATTATTTGGCCAATCAAGCCATTGCAAGCTGGCCCCATGCCGAGTGGCGGCTATTCTTGCTCGGAGTTGATGAATTTTTTCAGGAAGGGGAACATGGCGCCGCGTTTTTCGATCATTTCTTCTCGCGACTTTTTCACTACTGCTTCGTCGATGAGGCGGATGCCGCGTTCGGCGGCGAATTTCTCGATACCCTTTACGACCATGCCCCGTGCGAAAGAGGGGATGCGGTCTAACCGGCCTTTGGCTTCGGGTGTCCACTGAGTCTGGAACTCGACTTCGAGCCCAAGTGTGTCTTCGACTTTTAAGGTGATGGCTTTGCCGCCATATTTTCCTGGTTCGTAATCGCAGGAAGGGTCGGGGTCCATATAGTTTCCGGTTTCTGCAAAGGCTCGCGCCCGACAGCCGGAACACATGGTGGAAAACTCGCAGGTTCCGCATTTCCCGTCGAGTTGTTTACGGTCGCGCAACTGGATCATCAACGGCGCATTTTCCCACAGGTCTTTAAAACTTCTGGATTTTAAATTGCCCACCGACTCTTCGATGAAGGGGCAGGGGGTCAGGTTACCTTCGGGTGAAATGCGGCTGTAATGCGTGGCCGCCGGGCAACCGCCGGAATAGGTGCGGGTGTAAACCGATTCGGGATCGTTCTCGTAAACAACGCGCTTGTATTGCGGAGCGCATTTGGAGTTGATCATCAGCTTGCCTTTGTATTTCATCTGTTGCTCATAAAGCATCTTCAAAGCTTCTTCATAAGCGGCGTTGGAAATATCGGTGTTGCCTTGTCCACGTCCGGTGCAGACCAGAAAATATAAATTGAAAGCGATGGCGCCAATCTTTTCGGTGAACTCGACCACTTCCGGGATTTCTTTATAGTTCATATCCGAGACGGACATCTGCACAAGAAAATCGACGCCGACTTCGTTTAATATATCGAAGGCATCCATGGAAAGTTCCCAGGCTTTATCCACGCCACGAAACTTGTTGTGTTTATCCGGGTTCATCGAGTCGATGCTGATTCCTACTCCATGCGCTCCCGCTGCTTTTATTTTTTCGGCGTTGACGCGGTTGATCATGGTGCCGTTGGTGCCCAGCACGACCATGAATTTTTTGTCGGCGGCGTAACGGATGATCTCGTAGATGTCGGGACGCAGAAGTGGTTCGCCACCTGTGAGGATGAGAAACGCGTTAGGATTGACTTCTGCGATCTGGTCGATCACTTTGAAGCATTCCTCTGTATTCAGTTCGTCGTTTTTGAGGCCGCCGCGAAAGTCGGCATCGAGATAGCAGTGGTCGCAATTGAGGTTGCACCGCTTGGTGAGGTTCCAGGATATTGAGTAAGCGCGGAAGTCCATTTTTTCCGGGCTGAATTCTAAAGTCGGGTTCGTTTCCATGTTAAATTAAGGCCGCGAAGGCCCTTTTCTGATAAAAATCAGGGGGTTGATGAATGCGTTCACCCATCATAAAAGGTTTTCCCCAATGAAACAAATCTTTTACGGATTAGCAACCTTGTTATTCGGGGTTTTGATTTCAGCCTGCTCTGCACCTGAAAAACGGGGGGTGGGGGAACAGAGGATTTTCAGAGTCACTCATGCTGATTCCGCAGGTCGAATGATCTCCGAAATCTGGACCGGAGAAAAACTGGAAGCATTGGGGACACAGGAAATCTCCAGCGAATATTTTGACCGAGCCATGCACTCGAATGGCTCGCGATTTTCAGCCACCGCCTTCCCCCGTTTGTTGAAGGAGTTTGCATTGAAACGCGGCGAGGACGCTGTGTTGCTGAACTGTTTTGACGATTACCAGGGGATTTTATCTCTCGATGATATTTACCGTTACGATTTGAGGCTGGCAAGCAGAATAAAACTTTCTTCCTGGAGCTCTAAGCCGGACTGGTTGAATCCGTTACTCATATTAGTGCCTGATGGAAAACGACCGTCCTTTCAAGAGCGGTTCATGACGGCGAATATTCGCGAACTGAAATTTGTCCGGCTTAATGACTATTACGCGCCTCTGAAAAAAATCGCCGGGAATTCGTTGGCGGCTCAGGAAGGTTTGGAAGTTTTTAAAAACAATTGTCTGTTCTGCCATTCTTTGAAGGGGGTAGGGGGCAATAAAGGCGTGCGGCTTATCGAGGCGTATGGATTTTCAAATGACGCAGAACGGGGAAAATTCATGATGGACTTCAAAAACTTCCACCATAAAAACAATGTCGACAAACAGGATGTTGAACAGTTCGTCACCGATGAAAAACTGGAACAGATTATTGATTATCTGATCGTCATTGCTGAGGAGCCAACGGTGACGAAGCCGTGATGTTTTCTCGTTAGCCCTCGTGCACTGAAAGGGTAAATCCCGAAAAAATATTGGCGAGATCATCCAGGACGACTGGATCGCCGCGCTCACTTTTACCCCTTGTATGTTTGCAAGGAGGTAATATTGTAGTAATAGTTGTTCCTGTGAG
>JACNKA010000046.1 GCA_014382285.1 Nitrospinota bacterium
CGTCAAAGGAACGCCGCTTGATCATGTTCCCATACACCACATTTGACTATAACTCAGCAGCCAATGGGCAAAATGAAGTGGCTAACGGCAACACGGTCACTGCCACTACAGTCGGTGGATCTGGGGTAACGGTGACAGATGGGCTTATCGAGTCGACACAAACGGCATCGACCAGTATTACTATTGATAGTAATGGAGCGGCAGTTGTAATAGGAAATAACACAACTCCAAATGATTCATTCACTCTTACTGAATCAACTGGGAGTACTACCCAGGGTATCAATGTCACAACCTCAAGTTCCGCGAATGGGGTCACCTTTGCCGATGACCTTGTGGTGAGTAGTACTAACTTTACCAATAGCATAACGGTTACAGCTACAAACGACAATGTCACCTTTCAGGGTAACGCTACTACATCAGGAGGAGGAACTAACTCAATTGCCGTAGTAGGCGGAACGGGTGGTTCTACGTTGTCTCTGACTTTTGATACGGCGAATGCTGAAAACATTATTTTCGATGCCTCAATCACTGCTTCGAACGCAGGCGATACGATCACCATGAACGTCAACAATTCTAATGGTGGAGCAAATACCATTGCGTTCTCTCAAAGCATAGGTGCTACTGCGGCAATAAATATTTTAAATATTGGGGCAAGCACTACTGCAACTTTTAGCGACACGGTGGTTGCAGATACGACTAATATTTCTAGCACTAATACAACTACTTTTAACGGTACGGTAACGGGTAACATCGACTTTGCTGCAAATGGCACTATTGGTGTTGGTAATAGTGCAAACATAACGGGAGCAATTACTAATACGACTACGAACCAAGGAACTCTAACATTATTGGGCACAACCACGGTCAGTGGTGCGGTGGGTTCTACGGGAGTAGGACTTTCTGCTATCAACGCTGGTACAGGTACAGCTACTTTTTCAAGTGACGTAAAAACTACTTTACTGTCAACCAATGGTTCCGGTGGCATTGCTCTGAATGGAAATTTTACGGGTGATCTTAATGTCAATACTGGTAATTCTGCGACCATTACCATTGCAACGGGCAAGAATTTTACAGGAACTATTACCAACACGACCACAAACCAGGGAACTTTAACATTATTGGGAACAACCACGGTCAGTGGTGCGGTGGGTTCAACGGGTGCAGGCCTTGCGACCATCAATGCCGGAACAGGGACCTCAACTTTTTCCAACGATGTTACAACCACTTTGATGTCAACAAACGGTTCGGGTAGTATCGTCCTGAATGGAAATTTCACAGGCACTCTTGACATAACTAGTGGTAATGCTGCGACCATCACTCTTGCGGATGGCAAAAACTTTACCGGCACCATCACAAACGCTACCACTGACCAAGGAACCTTGAATGTGGTGGGCACGAGCACCTTCAGCGGCGACGTGGGTTCGACTACTGATGGTCTGAACGCCGTCAATATTCAGGGTAGTGGCAAAACCGCAACATTTGCTGGCGACCTCAAGGCTACAACAACCACAATCGACAATTTGGCCACGTTAAAGTTTAGTAAGGCGTCAACCTCTGTGACGGGAGCGATCTCCTCTTCGGGAACGGGTACTCTTGATGTTGGAACGGCAGATGTTACGGTTTCAGGCGCCGTGACATTGGGGGCGAGCGCGACTTTAAACATTACTATTGGAGACAACAATGGGTCGATAATCGCTACTTCTAATGGAATAAGTTTGCAATCAGGAACAACTCTAGTTCCGACCATCACAGGTTCAATTACCTCCGGGCAAGCCATCACGATTATTCAGAGCAATGGTGTGGTCACTATCCCCACAGTAACTGACAACAATTTGCGGCTTAATTTAGTCGCGTCACAGTCTTCAAATAATCTGATACTTACTGCAACAACAGTGTCTTCATCCGCATTGGGACTTACCGGCACAACTGCTGAAGTCAATGATATTGTAGATACAGCATTCTCTGGAGACACTTTATTAGATGCGTTAAATGGTCTTTCGAGTAATGCAAAGTTGAGCACTGCTCTGGAAACCTTAATTCCTGATGTGAACGGGGGGGCTGTTATTGGGGCAGTCTCTTCAGGAAGAGCTCCCTTGAACACAGTGTCTTATCGACTTGCAAGTCTGCGAACAGGACTCTCCGCTGGACAAGGTCTTTCAGCGGGCGATGAAGTAGGTAAGGGAAAAAACTTTTGGCTCCAGGGATTTGGAACTTATGTGGATCAGAGCGAGCGTCAAGGGATTCAAGGTTTTGAAGCGAGTACAGGTGGTTTTGCTTTTGGTGCAGACAAGCAAACCAGTAATACTTTTCTTTTAGGTCTTGCGGCTAGCTATTCGTATACAGATGTAAATTCCCGACTCTCGGAAAACCAGACCTATATCAACAGTTATCAGGGGACGGTTTACGGGACATACGATTTTGGCAATAACTATCTGAATGCCCAGTTCGGCCTCGCTTATAACGATTATACCGGTAATCGTTTTATTTCAGTAGGTGCCGTTGATCGCCAAGCTAATGCGGATTACGAAGGGTACCAGGTTCTTACAAAGTTTGAACTGGGTAGGGATCTTACATTACCAAATGAATTTGAATTTACTCCCAGCTTGGGCTTGTTCTGGGCACACGTCGAAATTAATGACTACACTGAAACGGGTGCGGGTGCGTCGAACCTCATCGTGAACGATCAGGATTATGACATCCTCAATCTTTCTTTACGCGGAGAACTTCGCCGTACGTGGGATATCAACCAGGGAAGCCTGACGCCAGAAGTTCATCTCGGATATAACTACGAAGCCATTGACGATCAAATTCAAACCGTTGCGGCTTTTACCGGTGGTGGGAACACTTTTCAGTCAACGGGATTCGATCCTGCAAACCATAGTGCAACAGGAGGAGCAGGTCTAACATATTCAAGCAACAACTTCGACCTCGTTACAACTTACGGTTTTGAAGCTAAAAAAGATTTTGTCAGTCATTCCGCCCTGCTTAAAGGGCGTTGGAACTTTTAAAGACTTTCTCTCTGCCAGTGCCTCAATATTTTTCAGGTATATTCGAGTAGCTATTATAGTAAGGTTAGACTCCGGTCACTGACCGGGATCATTTTTTATGAGTGATGAAAGCATGCATGGATTGAAGTGTTGTTTCAAACTTCTGGCAAATCTCGCGCTGCTTGCCTTGGTCACACAGAGCTGTGTGAGCCATAGTCCTGAAGCTACGGCTATTGCGATTTCTGACAGGGCGCAGTTACGTGAAGCTGAACTCAGAGGAGGAGACTTCATCCTGCGAGTTTATTATCGTTTTGATAGCCCTGGCACACCGTTACGCATTTATCTGGAGGGGGATGGCAGAGCGTGGCTCACCAAAACACGCGCTTCGCGAAACCCGTCACCCAAAAACCCAGTGGGTCTGTATCTGGCGGCACAAGAACATACAGGTAACGTCATGTACATAGCTCGTCCCTGCCAGTACGTCTCCTTTGAAAAAAATCCTAAATGTGAATATCCTTATTGGACTGGTAAACGCTTTGCCCCTGAGGTTATTGATAGCGTGTCGGCAGTGATCGATGTTGGAAAGAAAAAAGCAGGTGCAGATAAACTGGAAATTATCGGATTCTCCGGAGGTGGTGCAGTGGCACTACTTGTATCCGCTAGTCGGTCAGACGTTAGCGGCATCCGCACCGTGGCAGGGAACCTGGATCACAGGGTCTGGACTCAGCATCATAAAGTGGATCTCTTGGGAGGATCTTTGAATGCCGCAGATGTGGCAGAAAAAGTAGCCAATATTCCTCAAGTCCATTATGTCGGCAGTCAGGATGAAAATATTGGTCGCTACGTTGCTGAAAGTTTTCGCTCCAAGGCAGGTCGGGATAACTGTATTAAAATACAAACTGTGCCAGGCGCCACTCATTCGAAAGGATGGGAGCAAGCCTGGCCCGATCTCATTTCCGTTGCCATTCCCGACTGTCGTTAGGGGCACTTAATTAAAAGTCTCAACAGAAACACCGGGAACGGGTTTGGGTTTTTCCGGTTCTTTTTTATCTGTTTTCTCTGCTGGCAGGTTAAAGGTTTCGCCCAGCCCGTGTTTCAGTTTGATGTTCTGGTATTTATATTTTGCGCGGGAAAGGTAGGTCTTCAATCCGGCTATGCGAGTTTTGTCTGCAGGGTGGGTGGAGGCCCATTCAGGAGGGTTCTTATCCCCTTTTACTATGCTGAATCGTTGCCAGAACTGAATAGCCTCTTCCGGATCGTAACCGGCTTTAGCCATATAGACCAGCCCGATCTGATCGGCTTCCCCTTCATCACCTCGGCTGAAAGGCAGGGTGATGCCATACAAAACCCCCAGTCCTAAAGCGCCCATAATAATGTTCCGCTGGGTATTATTTCTCATGCTGATGCTGGCACCCATCATGGCCCCAGTCAGAAGAAGTTGTTGCGACATTCTCTGGGCTCCGTGCCGGGCAATCACATGGGCGATTTCGTGACTCAATACGGTGGCTAAACCCGCTTCGTTTTCGCAAATGCGTAGCATGCCGGTATAAACCGCGACCTTGCCACCTGGCAGGGCGAAAGCATTTTTCTCTTTTGACTCGATCAATCTGAACTCCCAGTCGAGTTTGGGCATGTCGCTCACCTCGGCTATGCGCCGCCCCACACGTTGAAGCACCTGATTCAAATGGGCGTCGTCAGAATCCTTCTGGTCTTTAAGAGCCTGCTGGTAAGCCTGCTTGCCGAATGCGATTTCCTGCGACTTAGGAATAAGAATCAAGGCCTGCCGTTCAGAAACCGGTGTGGTGGCGCAGGCGGTCAAAAGAAATGTCACAAGAAAAATTATTATTGTGTTTTGCATATACCAATTATAGAAGCCCTTGGCGTGGTTTTCAACCACGGGGTGCGACCAGCGTGCACGTGATATTGCATGAGCAATTGAGTGCGGATTTAAAGCATCATTAAACCACCCTCACCTCAATCCTCTCCCTTCAAGGGAGAGGAAGCAAAAAATACCTTCTCCCCTGGAGGGAGAAGGCTAGGATGAGGGGGACCCAATATGATTAGAATTCTTTTCCGCACACAATTGCTCATGCAATATCCGGACTAGTGGTTGCGTCCATAAGAGGAATGTCTTATGCTTTGCCCATGGAACGGGATTTATGGGTCTATGAAATCAAGGCGCGTGAAAAGGGCTATCGGTTTGTCGCCGGGGTGGACGAGGCCGGGCGGGGTCCTTTGGCGGGGCCGGTGGTTGCCGCCGCTGTGATTTTGCCTCTCGATGTGACTATTGAGGGATTGGACGATTCCAAAAAACTCTCGCCAGCAAAACGTGAGGAACTGTTTCCGAAAATACAGAAGATGGCCCACGGTGTAGCTGTGGTCAACCCGGAAGTGATTGACGAGATCAATATTCTTCAGGCGGCAAGGTTGGCAATGAAACAGGCGGTAGAAAAATTGTTGTCAGACCCCGACTTGCTTCTCATTGACGGAAACCAGAAAATAGATTCGTCCATAGAACAATGGGCGATTGTGAAAGGGGACGCGAAAAGTTTTTCCATAGCCGCCGCTTCGGTTCTGGCAAAGGTGACTCGTGACCGCATCATGGAAGACTACCATCGTCTGTACCCGCAATATGAATTTGCCCGGCATAAAGGCTATGGCACGCAATTGCATCGGGATTTGATTGCCGAGCATGGCCCTTGCCCGATTCATCGCCGAACTTTCAGAGGCGTCACGGAGTACCTCCGCTAGTGACTGGGAATGGCTTTATACCGCTAGCAATGGCTCTCTTTAGCTTAACGAGTTCTTGCACATTGCACCCCTCCGGGGCATGAAATTTTCGGAAGGGGATATCACAGCCCCAAGCCGAGTGGAAAAATATCTCAACCGTTGAGGCACATGCTTTCTTTATCGAATAAAAAATGGTGTCTGGCTGAACCGTCTGTAGAAACCGTATCTCTGTTAGAGCGCAAACTCCATCTCCCCAATGCGATTGCGATGCTTCTTGCTAATCGCGGGGCGACATCAGAAGAGTCTGCCAGGGATTTTATAGAAGCGGATTTAACCCGCTTGCACGATCCGTTTTTAATGAACGGCATGCGCCAGGCAGTTGACAGGGTGATTCAGGCATTGGAGAACAAGGAGGCTATTACTGTATTCTGCGACTACGATGTTGATGGGGTCACTTCTGCCGCTTTTCTCACACATTTTTTTCGCGACCTGAATTGTTCGGTCGAAGCTTATTTGCCCGAACGCCAATCGGAAGGTTATGGGCTCAATTCCGCCGCAGTTCGAAAAATACGAGAGAGTGGCGCAGGGCTGATGATAACCGCTGATTGCGGCATCACTGGGGTTAAAGAGGTGGCTCTGGCGAATGAAATCGGCTTGGATGTTATTGTGACCGACCATCATCAGGTGGGGGCGGAAGGGTTGCCCCCGGCCATTGCGGTGCTCAACCCGCATCGAGCCGACTGCGACTACCCTTACCGTTTTTTAAGCGGAGTGGGTCTGGCATTCAAACTGGCAATCGGGGTGCGTAACGGATTGCATTCGGCAGGTTGGCCGAAGGAACGTCTGCCTAATTTAAAGCGTCATCTGGATTTGTTTGCTCTGGGTACCATTGCCGATGTTGCGCCGTTAACCGGTGAGAATCATATCCTGGCTTTGCACGGACTCGAAATGTTGTCCGTCACTGCGAAACCTGGACTGGTCGCTCTAAAAGAAACCGCAGGTATTGTGGGGAACGTCGATGCACGGTCAGTCGGGTTTGGTCTTGGCCCTCGGCTCAACGCCGCTGGCAGGCTGGGCCGGGCCGATAGCGGCCTGCACTTGCTGACATCGACAGACCTGAAAGAAGCCAAAGCCCTGGCTCAGGAGCTGGAACTCACCAACACGGAGCGGAAAGAGATTCAGGAAGAAACTGTAGCGGAAGCGGAATCTCTTTTTCGTGACAAAGTCGATATTCAAAAGGATCGGGTGATTGTGCTGGCATCTGAGATTTTTCATCCGGGAGTGATCGGCATTGCCGCATCCCGTCTGGTGGATAAATATCAACGGCCCACGGTTCTCATTGCTTTAGAGGGAGGGCAGGGGAAAGGGTCTGGACGCAGTATTCCTAAGTTTAACTTGTTCAGAGCGTTCACTGATTGTGGCGGACACCTTGTTCAGTTTGGCGGTCATGCCTATGCCGCAGGCCTCACGATTAAAGAGGATCAAATAGAAGCTTTCCGCAATGCCATGAATGAGGTGGGACACCGGTATTTAAATGAAGAAGACCTGATTCCCGAAGTGCGGGTGGATGCTGTGCTGGGTCTGGAGGAAATCGACCGTTCCTTTCACAGTCGAATGGCTTTGCTCGAACCGTTTGGTGCTGAGAACCCAGTCCCTTGTTTTTTGTCGCAGGCCGTGAAACTTCAGGAAGTGAAATTGATGGGTAAAGAAAAAAATCATATCCGATTTCGAGTCAGACAAGGGAAAGGCCAGATCGAAGGTGTGGGTTTTGGTTTGGCCGAGGTGCTAGAGTC
>JACNKA010000045.1 GCA_014382285.1 Nitrospinota bacterium
CTCCAGCCCACCCTTCACTCAAGGGTTTTTCTCCATCCCCTACCCCTTTTATCTGCCTTATGGCTTTCAGGGAATAGAGTTCTCCTCTCCAGATTGACTTTGCACCCATCACGCAAACAAATATTAAGAGTTTAGACTACAGAAAACATAACCTAACCGGTCCAATATAAAATTTATTTTCTCATAAAAAATACTCATCCCCCCACCAATAAAATACTCACAAAAAAATGAGTAAGATATAACGCTAAAAGAAGCAGACATAAAACCTACGCAAAAAAAAGCATTCACCTTATAGCTCGGTAAAAAACAAATCGTTAGTATGAGGAAGTTTTTATTCCAATTTCATCCTGTAGGGGAGGAAGTAATGAAAAAAGCAATTTTGTTCGTAGCAGTATGTGCATTTGTTGGTTTCACGGCATTGAGTGTCAGTGCTGATGAGACGGTTCCTGGGCAGTATTACCAAAGTAATCATCCCAGTGTCACAGGAGTCAGTCAGACCATGATGCAAATGGGCGCCCATGACAGAGCCTTGACCAACGCAGTCAACCTGTCTTCTGGTGCAGGTACATCTCGTAGCGATACGGGTACCATCAACGGAGACTTCCAGTTCGGTTCTTCTCAGAGCGAGCAGTCTTGGAAACAATGGAAGACAGTTGAGGATGCTGGTGTTGTTGTTGGCCTGGTAGTTGGAGATTGTCGTGGCGACAACTCTGATGACGCTTACTTCAAGTCAATGAATATTAGCCGCAAAGGCTATATGGTTGAAAACTTGGTTTCTCAAGCTGATTGCGAAGTAGACCACCCAACCATGAACCAGAACGTCAAGTAAAGAGCAAAAAAGTTTCAAACCTCACCTGAGGTATAAAGCCGATAGAACTTTGTTCTATCGGCTTTTTTTATGCCCCTTCTCATCGCCATCTCTCTCTACTAAAATTGTATTCTGTTATAATCAGAGCTCTCATAAACTTTCACGAGGTGGACCATGTCCCGATTCATAGACAATGGAAACGATACCATCACCGATAGCCAAACCAACCTGACCTGGTTTAAGAAGGATTCAAGGCAACTGACCGGCAAATGGATTCACTTGGAAAAAGCCATGAAATTTGCCGAGGAAAAAAGTGCGGAAAACTTTGGCGGGTTTAACGACTGGAGGGTTCCGAAGCTGGAAGATATTAAAACCATATTTGACAAAAGCTTCAGCCAACGGGACTTTGGGAATAATGAAATCCATATCCCTGCTGAGTTCGAACCCAAAGGTGCAGATTGCACCTGGACAGACACGGTCAATGGCGAACGAGCCATGATGTTCAGCCTGGTCAAAGGCCGTTCCAGTTGGATTAACAAGTTTGGGGAAGGCCCCTTTGCCGTCCGGCTGGTACGCGGCACCGGCAACGAGTCTTGATCTATCCTTTAGAACCGTTGAAGGAACTGGCGAAAAGCCAGACCGCTGTGATCACCAGAAGCGCGGAAAATATGCGCTTATAATTCTGATCCGACAGGTGTTGCAATAAGTGAGGCCCAATTTGCGCCCCGACAACACCTCCCAAAGCCAAAAGCAGTCCGGTTTTAATATCGACATTTCCTAATCTGTAATGCGCCAGAACAGAAGATATGGCCACCATCAAAATAAAAACAAACGACGTACCCACCGCCAACTTAGCCTCCCGGCCCAGAAAAATCAGCAGGGGAACCACAAGAAAACCCCCGCCCAGTCCAGACCCTGAAGAAAGAATGCCTACGATGATTCCCAACAACACCAATATGATCAAGTCTTGCCTCCTCTCTCTACCCACTTTTCTTCTAAAAAATCTACCACGCCGGCACCAATAGAATCTCCCCAGACATTAACAGTGGTCCGACAGCGATCCAGAAACCAGTCAATTGAAAGTAACATACCAATTCCCTCCAGGGGAAGCCCGACAGACTGGAGTACCATCACCATGGTGACCAGTCCAGCCTCCGGAATTCCTGCTGCGCCAACAGCGGCCAGTGTTGCTGTAAGAAATACGATCACTTGCTCGCCGAACCCCAAGTGAATCCCCATCATTTGCGCGATGAACAAAGCCGCCACCGATTCATAGAGAGCCGTGCCATCCATATTCACCGTAGCCCCCAGAGGCAAGACAAATAATGCTGACTTTCTGGAGACTCGGTTGTATTCCTCAGCACACTCGATGGTGACCGGCAAGGTTGCAGAACTGCTCGCGGTTGAAAAAGCCGTTGTCAGTGCTTCCGTTACATTTTTAAAATAAATGAACGGGTTCCTTCGGGTGGTCACATAAAGAATGATTGGCAGTACCACAAGTCCGTGAATCATAAGCGCGAAGATAACGGTTCCTGCATATTTCCCGACTTTAGCCAACTCGGCCAGAAACAGGTCCCCCCCTCCTGCGGCACCCAGCTTGGAGGCGATCAGCGCAAAAACTCCGATAGGGGCAAAATACATCAGCAAGTGAACAATCTTCATAACCGCCGAGTTGATCGTGTCAAAAAAATCTATCGCCCGCTTGCCCGGTTCCCCGAGCGTGGTCAAAACCCCGCCGAACACCAGGGAAAATACGATGAGAGGAAGAATTTCCATTTTCACCATGGATTGCACCAGGTTGGGTGAAACAAAAGTTTTTAGAATGTCGGTGATGCCAACCGCTTCTTTTCCCGCAACTTTTTCGGGGACGTGTTCCACAGTCATCTCAACCGCAACCCCCGGTTCGATGAAGTTGACCATTACCAATCCGATAGCCACAGCAATGCAAGTGGTCGTCATGAAATACCCGAGTGCGATCAAGCCGATTTTTCCTACCCTCCTGATATCGCCCAGACCCGCAATGCCAACAATCATAGAGGAAATGATTAAAGGAACCACCAGCATTTTCAGCGCATCCAGAAACATCTCACCGATCCACTCTACCGCCAGCATTGCACTTCCATACATCCATCCGGAAAAAATCCCCAAGACGATACCAGCAATCATCAAATATAAAAGCCCGTTATGTTTCATCCCCCAGTCACCTTTTAAAAACAAAAATTCTGCCAAACCGATAAACAGGGTTTATAATACAGGGTAACAAAGACTTTGCAAATAACCCTATCGACTCTTCGCACCCGATTTAACCGGAGGATTACCATGGCCGAAACAGTCAAGCTCACCTATCAGGGGAAAACCTATGAATTCCCAGTTCTGGAAGGTACCTGCGGAGAAAAAGCGGTGGACATCTCCACCATGCTGTCTACCACTGGCCTGATCACTTATGATCCCGGATTCATGAGTACCGGGTCCTGTCAGAGCAAGATCACCTATCTGGATGGCGACAAAGGGATCCTGCTATACAGGGGTTACCCCATTGAGCAGATGGCGGAAAAAAGTTCTTTCATCGAGACTTCTTATCTTCTCATCTACGGTGAGCTTCCTACTCCCAAACAACTCGAAGAGTTTCAGTATCATATTGTTCACCATTCCATGGTTCATGAATCCATTAAGAACTTATACGATGGATTCCCCAACAACCCGCATCCGATGGCGGTATGCAGTACAGTGGTCGGTTCTCTGGCAACATTCTACCAAAATGAGTTGAATGTCAGAAGTGAGAGAGAGGTTGAAATTGCCATACACCGATTAATGGCTAAGCTTCCTACCATCGCGGCATACAGTTATAAAAAATCCATCGGTCAGCCTTTTCAATATCCTGATAATACTCTGAGCTATTCCGCAAACTTTTTGAAGATGATGTTTTCTCTTCCTTGCGAGCCGTATGAAGTGGATGAAGACGTAGCCAAAGCTCTGGATGTTATATTGATTCTGCATGCCGACCATGAGCAAAACTGCTCCACCAGCACCGTCCGCCTGGTCGGAAGTTCAATGTGCAATCTGTTTGCCTCCGTGTCTTCTGCCATTTATGCTTTGTGGGGCCCTCTTCACGGCGGAGCTAACCAGGCCGTCATTGAAATGCTCCAGAGCATTCATAATGATGGCGGAGATGTTAAAAAATACGTACAAAAGGCCAAGGATCCCAACGACTCTTTCCGGCTGATGGGATTCGGGCACCGGGTTTATAAAAACTTTGACCCACGAAGTCGAATCATCAAAAAACTGGCCGATAAAATTTTCAGCAAATCAAAAGTACAGGAACCGCTTCTTGATATCGCCCTGCAACTGGAAGAGATCGCCATCAAGGACGATTACTTTATTGAGAAAAAACTATACCCCAATGTGGATTTTTATTCGGGCCTGATATACAAAGCCCTGAACATTCCTGTCAATATGTTTCCAGTGATGTTCGCAATGGGCCGTTTACCGGGCTGGATCGCCCAGTGGAAGGAGCTTCAGGAAGACAAGCAGTTCAAGATTGGCCGTCCACGACAGGTGTATAAAGGTTCAGCTAAAAGAGATTATATTGCTATGGAAAACAGGGGGGGATAAAACAAGCGCTCTCTAATCAGGCTGGCTCAATGGTGCAAGTGAAAGGAAATTCTTCCATAGCGGCCGCAGTATGCACTTGCTCTACTTTAAACTCCGCCTGTTCCAGAGGCAAAGTGGCGACATGACCCGCACCTTGAAGATGGATTTCATACATCAGCTTTTCTGCGGTCGAATAATCTTTGCTGAACAATTTAACCAGGACCCGGATGACAAACTCCATGGTCGTGACATTATCGTCCCACATTATTATTTTATATAACGGGAGATAGGCCTGACGGGTTTCTCCTTCAAGCTTTTCGACAATTTCTGGCGAAAAAGGTAATGTTTCTACTGACATAGCGATAAAATTGCCCCGAAGGAGCGAATGGGTTAAAAAACCGATAATTTACAATATTAAAATAATATTATAAAAAAAACAATTTTTTTCGTTTATTCGTCCTTAATCTATGAATTTCAAGCACCCACATCTCTTGTTGATGCTCATTATGGGCCTGATCTTGCCCGGCATTGCCATTCATGCCATGGAAACAAAATCGACAGAACCAATAACACTGGGCGAATACAATGACTTCCTCCCGACAGGCAAGATAACCCGGTTTGTCGGAGAAACCCTGTACTACGAAATCAGTTTCCTATGGTTTGAGAACGCCGCCGCCGCCAAGGTGAGCTTTTTTGAGGAGCATGGAAAATATTTTTCGGTTCTGGAAGCCAGCACCAAAGGATTTGTCGGTTTTTTCACCTCCTACCGCAAGCACTTTTACAAGACAGAGTTTGAAATTATTGATAACGGTAGAACACTCCGACCCAAAACCTTCCTGCGCCAGGTTACGATTGCAAGCACGATAGAAACCACCAAGCATAAATTTGATTATTCCAATCGGTTGCATACCTGGGAAAAACGCGTGAACGAGGAAGAAGTCGATAACGGACAAAGCGAGCTTCCCGCTGAGGGTGCTTTCAACGACATCCTCACCTCTTTCTACAATATACGAAACAGCGTTTACGGAAAACTGGAAAAAGGGGGAAAGTTCGTAATTCGAACCATCCCGGAAAAAGGACACGATGAAATCTCTGTTCACATCCGGACGGAGCAGGATCAAGAACATTTCAGAATCGAAGAGGGACGGAGAGAGAAAAATGCTATGCTGCTCAACATCATCGTGCCAAAAGAAATTTTCAAAACCGAAACCGGGGAGCTGATGGTCTGGTCGTCCAAACACTATATTCCGACCGAAACCACCGTCAAAGATTATATTTTACTGGGTGATCTGCACGCCCGCTTCACCCGCAGAGAAGTTCACTAACCAGCAAAGTGCTATCCAATCCCCGAGGGGAGACATTGGCCCAACATCTGGTCGTTAAACATCAAAAGCCAAGACAGGCGGGTCTTGCCAGATATTCACTTCTGTCGTCTCATCCAAATTGACCCCGCCAAACTGAACCGTATAGGGTTTCTCATTTTCACAATCATACTCGACAGTAATTTTTTCAATCCCCCATTTCCCCGACTGCGGCCCTACCAGAGTTAAACTGTGGGCAAAGCTGTTCACCGCAAAGTTTCCCTCAAAATTTTTTCCAGACTCCGCCGACCCTGTCACATTTTCAAATTCCATTTTATGGCTATTGAAATTGAAGTGTACAGGTTCAGACATGCCTTGCGGACCGGTTTGCACCTTGACTTTAAACGTATTGACTTTTGGCATGGTTCACCTCAGGAAAAAAACGGATTTAAACCCGCTGTGTGATCGGTTTCATCAAAGATCGCACCCACTCTGGGCACGGCCGTTCTGAACGAAGTATGAATTCCCTGCTTGAGAGTCAAGTCAGCGGCACTACACCCCTGGCACCCTCCACCCATTTGTATCGTGACTGAATTACCCCTCACAGCCATCAGGGTGACGTTGCCACCATGCCCGGCCACTCCCGGGTTCACCTCAACATCAATCACCTTTTGAATGCCTTCGCGAATTTCTTCCTCGGTGGGCAGATCTGCAATAATTTTTTCAGAGATAAGACCTCCACCCTCCTGTATCGCCTCGCGAATTGCCGTTCCCACTTCCTTAGCTAGTGGAACCCAGTCAACCAGAGTTTTATCTTTGCGGGTGATTGTTACGGTACATTCGCACACCAATAAGGTTTCCACATCTTCCAGGCAAAAAAGTTTCTCAGCAAGAGTTGACCCCGCTGCGCTTTCGAAATCCGTAAAAAACCAGGAGTTCCCGGTCATCAAGGAGCGGTTAACTGTGAAGAGACATTGATCCCCTGCCGGCGAAGGTTGTGCCTTGATCAAAACTTCATCGGAATTTTCTGGGAAAATGCCTTCAGAAATAACCGGTATCTGAAGAACCCTGCGAACATCGGGGAAACTTGGTGTAGCTTCAGGTTGTGAAGCTTCTTCAGTCACTGGACTGCTTTCAATATCTTCAGTCACTGAACTATCCATCGGCACATCGGGTTCTGCATCCTGTTTCATACCCGTAAAAATACGCTTTATAAAATTCAAAGGATTATCTCCTGTCCAAATCGGTTATCTAACTAGTACAACAATAACGCCCTATTCTTCATATAGATGCCAGAATTACCAAAAAGTCGCAAATTCCCCAGAAAAAACTCCCCAGATATCGCGGGACAGTCCCGCAGTCCTGATTTCTAGGTGTCTTTGGTCTTCTCTGAAATGTTTTCTGCACAGGTTTTCAGACATCCCAATGTAAGCACAGTATGTAGATAATGAAATAATTCGGGTTAACTGTATGCTTTAAAATGGTTCTGTAAGTCTTCAAACGAATTTGGTCCAAATGCGGTTTTTTTTGTTAATTCTTTCGTTCTGCGGTGGTAGGTCAGTTAAGTATAAAATTTACGTGTACTATTTGCTATTGCAACGAGTGACAACATAACGGGCACTTCAACAAGAACACCGACTACAGTTGCTAATGCGGCACCTGAGTTTAACCCAAATAAGCTAATTGCTACGGCAACAGCCAATTCAAAAAAGTTGGATGTGCCGATCAATGCAGCGGGAGCGGCAATACTAAATGGAACCTTCCATAAATATGCCCAACCATAGGCCACTGCAAAAACACCATAGCTTT
>JACNKA010000105.1 GCA_014382285.1 Nitrospinota bacterium
ACTTCTCAACACATTATAACTTATCCCTCAATGCTATACTTATGCAAAGCTCTCTCCCTTGAGGGGAGAGGAGTGAGGTGAGGGTGGTTTAATAATGTTTTGCATCCTTATAGGGGTAATACTCATGCAATATCCGGGCTAATCGCTTGACAGGCCCTGTAAAGTCAGTGCTACAATAGCTTGAATTTAAAAGTGATCGAGTTTGCGGCCTGCCAGTTGCTTTGTGCGGTCCTGAAAAGGTGGAAGTTTGATATCCGATCAAACGCCATCTTTTTCTTTTTGCTCAAGAAACAAGGGAGAGAGGAGTCCATGGCGGAAGATAATTATGTGACGGTGGAAGAAGTTCGAAGCGCACAAGAGAGCCTGAAAAATGGCATCAGTTTGCATGAAAAGAAAAGTTTCAAGGAAGCTATTGAGGAATTTAAAAAGTCCGCGATGACCCATCCTTTTGACTCAAAACATGTTGATGAACTGGGGACGAAGTTGAAGTCTGGTAGCTATAAACTTCAACAGGAAAGCATTGCCTATATGGGTTGTGCGGCGGTTCATCTTAACAGGCTTATCCAGGATCTTGAAGAAGGGCAGAGGCAGGAAGTGCCGGTGGACGAGTCATTAATGAGCGCATTTAAGGAATGGCAATGAGTGTAGAAAACCGGGAATTTCTCCAGGAAGTAATGCGTAAAGAGATCAAGGATCGCAAAATCCCTATAAGCCTGGGAAAGACCTGTCCTGTGAAATGCACGTTTTGTTATGAAATGGATCATAGCTACCGCCAGACGTTTGATATACCTCTCACCACACAAGAGGATTGGGACTTTATTTTAAATGAAATTCGAGCCTTCCCGACCCGGGCAACCGAGTCGTGGGTTCTGGGTGGTAATGAATATATGGAATGGACAGACCTTGCCCTGCACCCAAAGGCAATGGACTGGATTGAAGAGTTCCTTGAAAAGACAGATAAAAATATCATCATGTTTTCGGTGGGCTATTTTGACCCGAAAAGGGTCAACCGTCTGGCGGAGAAGTATCCCGGCCGCATCAACTTTGAACTTTCGGTGATTACATTAGGCACTTATCGCAAGCAATTGATGCCGAAAGGGCCATCTGTCAATCAGGTTTTGGAGGTGCTGGATGGCCCGGCGGTGACTTCTGCCAATTTTTATTCTTTTGGTCCCGGCACCATGTCTGAAGATGCTAAAACCATTGCAAAAATTAACAAAGATTGCCTGTTGTGGATGGGTACTCTGACGCCCTTAAAATATATCGATGAGAAAACCACAGCTTTGATGCGGCAAGGGAAGCGGTTTCTCGCTGCTGAGTCGCAAAAGATTTATGATATGAACTTGACCAATATCCAGATGATCCATACCGAGTCAGACATCACCTCTTTTCTGAACCGGAACAAAATCATGAAGACTTTTGACGCCTGCGAATTGGATAAAAAAGACTGGATCGTGATGGCAGGAAATGTGTACCGGGTCCTTCATATGTTTCGCCGGGGCCGGGCCCGTTTTCTTTACGTGCCCAATGAGACTCTGGGAGGGGACTCAGATTGCACAACATTGCTCACTTTCAGCGATGTTGCCAAAAGGATAAGTCATCAGAAGGTTGTGCATCTTCCTCGTGTGATTATGGAGAAATCTTCCAATGATGAACGGGATATATCGGGAGTGTCGTTTGATGACTTTAAAGAACGTTTTCCTCGTGTGCGGTTCAAGGTGCTCAACAAGGTGAACTCAGATCTTTCGAATAAAAAGTTGTATGAAAAAGGATTTTTGAAAAATTATGTTGAAGATTACCTGCGGAATCCTCTTTCGAAAAAGTTTGAGGCGGTTGCCCATCCCAACTAGGAGATGAGTAAACTTTGGATATTTCAGGAGTGATTTTAAAAATAGAAAGGGAATGGGAATGCAGTATCAGCTCAAAATTGTTTTCGTAGATAATCAGGAACTGATTCTTGACACAACTCAAAAGCATGGCTTCAGTGATGATTTGGAACTGTTCGAGGTGACAACCTCCGAGGAAATTTTTGTGATTCCCCTCAAACAGATCAAATATATATCCTGCGATGCCAAAATCTTCGAAAAATAGCCTGAAAAACCTGCCCCGTACCTGGGGAATTCTTTAGAAACGGACGCGGGCTTTTTTCATCCAGCTGGATTCGTTAAACGCTCCTTGAAAGAATTTTTCAAAAAGGACTTCGTTGAGCGTCAATATTTCTCCGTCAATGATGTCCTCCTCTTTCAAAGAAGACTTTTCTTTCTTGTTCATAGGTTTTTCGGGTGCGCTCGGTTCCAGTTTATAGGTGGCAGAGTCCGAGGACTTTTCATTGATCATTTGGTGCAGCTCATCAAGACTTAAAAATAGATTTAGAACAGCTTTGTCGTCCATGTGATTCTGCTTCTTAAATCGCGCAAGAATATCCTGCACGTCTTCCGATGCTACGATGGCTCGTAAAATGGCATCATTCAAGTTCTCATACTCCTGATCTAGAAAATCATCCGAATCCATATCTGCTTCTCCCTGCGAGTTAAAAGGTGTTTGATGGGTAGTATGAGCAAGTCCGGTGCCATTTCAGTTATTTTAGGCTAAACCAGGTGTACCCCTTTTAAAATGTATGTTTATGTGAATTTTAAAACCGTCAAAATTGTTGCCTGGGATGTGAATATTCAGTTTTTTTCAAGTTTTTAGATGGGAAATTTGACGTGAGTGGAGCGGAAAGAATTTTTATAGCACTGGTAAAATAGAATTCTACAATTGCTACTTTCTATGACTTGGAGTTCTTCCCGGGTTGTATTGAGCGAATGCATAGCTTATGATGAATATAAATGTAAATTGTTTTAGGTGGGGATTTTCATGTCAATTCTGGCGAAGAATCTGAAGACAATTCGCAAGGAACTGGGTTGTACCCAATCCGTCATGTCGGAAATTCTGAAAGTAGGTTTCCGTACTTTTGTTCGTTATGAAGCGGGGGCCAGGGATGCCCCTGTCTCAGTGCTGGTCAAGATTGCCCGGTTGGGGAATATATCGCTGGAGCAACTATTGACTTCAGAAGTAGATAAGAATGATATTGCTCCGCTACAGAAAATCAACAAAGGCTTGTCATCGACAGAAGTGAGTGTGGTTAACTTCAAGGACGGATCTGTGGTTTTCAATAATCCTTCCCGTCAGGAAATTATCACCGTGAATGGTGATGAGAGAAAGATGTTAACACTTTTCAGAAAAATGGGTTCCCGCTTGCAAAAAGAGTGTCTTTCCAGCTTAGGGCAAATCGCGGAATCTGGCAAAGCCACGAGCAAGTTACTGGATAAAGCCGGAAAGAAACAACGTGAAAGGAAGGAAAAGGAAGAGGGGGCTGAAAAATCTCCTCAGACCTCTGCACGCGGACCTAAGGCTAAACGGAAACCGGGTAGAAAGAAGCTGGATAAAAAAGCTTTGCAAGAAAAGATAGACAAGCTTAAAATACTCACCCGGAGTATTAATAAAACCACTGTGAGATAATATTCAGTGAAATTTACTGGTGTCAGAAAGTCATGGCACGGTGTCGCCGGGTTGATTGTTCTTTCCGCATTCCTTTTCCTTGAGTTTTATACCAATCTGTTTGAAAATAGTGTCGGTTATTACTTAAAGTGGCAAAACCACAAAAGGCCCCAATTAGGTAGAATGTGGGAGCGGGATCGGCAATCTCTGGTAGCACAAGCCAAGATAAAATCCATTCGATCCTCGCTGGATCTTCAGGAAGAAACAGCATCGGGAATTTCTTCCTTCAAACATTTGTTTGAAGAGATATCCCCTGGGTTTCCCCTTGTTGTTTCCCGTGAAAAGTTTCTCCAGCTCTATTATGACTTTCCGGGGCAATGGTCGGAGCGAATCATTTCTTCGTATGATCTGGTTGACCTGGACTCGAAGAAAAATTGGGATCGAGTTTTTCTCAAACGATTTGGTCCATGGATCACCCTGCAATTCATTGATCGCCAAAATATTCCCATTCATGAATTATTTTTATCTGTAGATACGCTGTTTGAGGTTCAAGCAACGCGAACCGTTAAACGAGGAACCCTTGAAGACGCAAAGTTTGCGGCAAGTCGCATTTTCCCGATTTCCGAGTTTATTCCTATTCTAAAATCCCTGGATGCAGCTACCCAGAAAGCGGTTTTCCCGGAACCCCGCTGGTTTCTGGGGAAGAACTATCATGTTACCCGTGTCGGCATTTCGGATTTTCCTGCCGGAGAGCTTGCCCAGCACCTGTTGTTTGGAGTTGAGTACGACACCGATTATTACACCGGAGTTCTTTTGATTCCCGTGGCAATGGAGTTGGCCAATAATATGATGTCACAAATTGAAAAAGCGGATCTTACCGAATTGAACTCCGATGGAGAGAGGCCTTCCCTGGGAGAGAGCCCTTGATCGGTCGTTTACTCCATGCTCTGAACCTGATTCTGTTGACTGCAATTCTTCTTGTGGTTCTGGTCGTGGCCGGCCTGTACTTCTGGTTGAGTCAGGACTTACCTCAGTTACCCAAAAACCTGCAACATATCAACCTGAGCCTTCCTACCGAAATTTATTCTTCGGATGGTGAGCGTATTAAGATTCTTGGTGAGAGGCTCCCCATTGCCCTTGAGGATATTTCGCCCTTTTTTACAAAGGCTATCATTGGCGTTGAGGATTCCCGGTTTTACCGTCATAGCGGAATAGACCACAGAGGATTAGTGCGTGCACTATGGACCAACCTTCGTCAAAGAAGAATTGCTCAGGGAGGAAGCACAATCACCCAGCAACTTTCCAAAAATTTGTTTTTTTCTTTTGAGAGAAACTGGGTGCGTAAGATCAAAGAACTTTTGATTGCTTTCCAACTGGAGGCAACTTTCAATAAAGATCAGATTCTTCAGGCCTATTGCAATCAGATATATTTTGGTAGTGGTGCTTATGGGGTGGAAGAGGCGGCGCAGGTATATTTTCGGAAACGCGCCAAGGATCTGACTTTGCTTCAAGCTGCTCTTCTTGCGGGCCTCCCCAATTCACCCAACAATGCCAACCCGTTCTCGTATTATGAAAGGGCGATGCAAAGAACGAAGTATGTATTAAACCGGATGGTCTCGGATAACCTGATCAGCATCAATGAAAAAGAATTGGCCCTGCAGTCCAATCTTGATCTGGTCAATCCCCGGGTGGAGTCGAACCCCAATCTTTATTTTGTTGATCAGGTGCTGGAACAAATAGAACGGGATTATGGTAAAGAATTTGTGCATTTTGGGGGCCTGAAAATTCTCACCACATTGGATACGCGTTATCAGAAATTTGCTTTTAAAAGTGCTCGCAACCATTTAGAAGCCTTGGAAGGCAAGATTATCAAGGAGCCGGGTGCGGGACCACTTCAGGTGGCATTAGTGGCCGTAGAAAATAAAAGCGGAGCTGTACGTGCCATGCTTGGGGGTAAAGACTATTCGCATAGTCAATTCAACCGAGCGGTATCTAACAACCGTCTACCTGGTTCTTCCTTTAAGCCATTTGTGTATTTTACTGCTATGGAAGAGTTGGGTTATTCGCCCGCTACAGTAGTGGTGGATGACCCGTTGACCATAGATATTCCCGGTAGCGAACCGTGGAGCCCGCAGAATTTTGATGAAGAGTTTGCAGGAAAAATTATTCTAAAAAAAGCTCTGATGAAATCCATTAACATTATTTCTGCGAAACTAATCAATGAAGTTGGCCCGGAAAAAGTGATTCGTACGGCACGGCAGTTTGGTATTAAAAGTCCGTTAGGCAAAAATCTTTCCCTTGCTCTGGGGACTTCTGGCCTATCCCCTTATGAAGCGGCGTCAGCCTATAGTGTTATTGCCAACCTTGGAATTTATAATGAGCCTTATTTGATTCAGCATATTGAGGACTTCCAGGGAAACCGGCTTTATGAACATTATTATCAGGGGGTGCAGCAGTTTTTACCCGATTCCCTTTATCCTCTCCTGGACATGATGCAGGGGGTGGTAGAAGGAGGGACTGGGCGGGTCCTCAGGAGGATGGGTTTCCGTCACCCCGCTGGGGGTAAAACAGGAACGACCAATGATTTTAAGGATGCATGGTTTAATGGATTTACAAAAGATATTTCAACTTCAGTATGGGTGGGCTTTGATAATAATAAGCCCATGAAAGGAAAGTCCGGTAAAGGTTTGACTGGTGCCAGTGCTGCCGCACCCATCTGGGTGTATTTCATGCAGAAGGCGCTGGAGGGGAAAAGCCCGGTTAAATTTCCGGTTCCGGAAAAAATCAAATTTGCCACCGTGGATGTGCAGACGGGTTATCTCGCTGACGAGTTTTCCCTTGAGACTATGCAGATTGCGGTTAAGGAAGGTGTCGATCTTTCGGCACCTCCTGTTTTGTCCGAGGAACAGGAGACGGATGAAACCGGGCTTCTTCCTGACCCGGTAAACACGGGATCCAAAAAATCTGAAAAAATAAATGCTCTACCAAACCCTTAAATTTTATCTGGCTCGAATCGCCGTCTCGTTAATCCTGATTTTTGGATTGGGTTTTACGTTTCTGTTTTTTTTGCACGAGGTGGCTCTTCCAAGTGTTCAGTTTGATGATGTGGCGATTCAATGGGCCATCACCGTCGTCTGTCTATTCTTTGGATTCATTGGCTATGGAATGATGGGGGAACAGCGTTTTTTTAATGCTCTGCACTTTCTTGAAAATGTTCCTCCCCGGTCGAGCCCAGACAATATTAAAAGCCAGTATGAAAATCTCCTGAGCTTCACGTACTCTTCTTACTTTTTACCTGAAACGGGGAAACGGTATCGGGTTCTTGGCGTTCTCTTGTATGCGGACTACCTGCTGTCTATTGGGGATGAAACCCCGAGAGCGCTGAATATTTATGTGCAGGCCTTTTTGCATAGACCCAAGGACTCGCGTTTTCGCAAGCCTCTGCTTGCTATTTTGAATCAGGGCCGGGAACTCACCCGGGAGGAAATGGATCTCCTTCTGGTTATGGTTCAGCAAGAGGAAATTCATGACTCTACGTTAACTCATTATCTGGCGAGCCTGTTTCTCAAGGCTGGGCAATGGTCCGGAAAAGTCGAGTTGTTGTTTTTGAGTGCGTTGGAGGATCAGAGTGAACTTTCTAGTGAAATCATTCAATTTGCCCTGCCAATTTACCTGGCCCACAAAAGAACGGATGAGCGAGCTTTGAAGTTTTATCTGTTTGCATTGAGTTATTCCGTTAAAGAAGAAGGTGAAATTAAAAACTATCTTGCTCGCAGTTATTGCGAGGGCAACCTTGCCGGAGTCGCGCCGGATTTGCATCAGAAATGCGGAGAAGTATTCGCAGGCTTGAGTTCTGATCGACAGGCGGAGCTTAAAAAGCAGTCTGAGGAAAACCGGGTTTCTTCCAAACTGAAAAAAGTACAACTTTTTCGTCGGGAAGATATTCAGGATCTAAAGCGCCTGAAAGTTGAGTTGGGCCTGGTCGCAGGCCGAATGACAATATTCAGGAGAGGCCTAAG
>JACNKA010000044.1 GCA_014382285.1 Nitrospinota bacterium
TGGATTCTCAAGAGAAATAACATTATCCTTACTCATGGTGGTGCCTCCTTTGTTTGAATTGCTTTTTTCACAGAAAACAATTTTACAACAAAGGGGACGCCGCCTCCTCATTCCTCATACACCAGAAATGAGCATAACTCTCAGATCATTCGGCGGCATAACTCTTTCTCCCTACTTTTTTGGTTAGTCATGCTAAATTGCCATACACAACTAAACATTGTTGATTATTTATATAATTTGCCTTAATATATCCTTATACAAACTTTTGTCAATAATTTACTACATATATGACTAATAATATTGACAATCGTATAATAGAATCAAGAAAATCAAAAGGCTTTACACAGAAGTATTTGGCCGAAAAAATGAATATTTCGCTCCCTACCATGAATCATTATGAAACCGGAAAGAGGATTCCAGGCTCTGACTTTTTGGCAAGACTGGCTAAAGTTGTCGACTGTAATCCCGGCTGGTTGCTCAGTGGCGAGGGAGACATGCAAACAAACGAGTGCTATACGTCATCGCATCCCCCCCCGGAAGGCTTTGTTCTGGTGCCTCGATACAACATTGAAGCCTCCGCCGGAGGCGGTTCCGTCATTCACTCCGAGCAGGTTGTCGATCACCTCGCTTTCAAGACCGACTGGGTTCATAAAGAGCTGGGCACCGACCCCAAAAATCTGCTTCTGATCCATTCTATTGGAGACTCCATGGAACCGACCATCCGTTCCGGCGACCTGCTCCTTGTCGATCGGAATAAATCACGGATGAAAGGTGATGGAATCTATTTGATCAATCTGGACGATGGGCTGATGGTCAAACGGATAGAATGGTTATTGGATGGCTCGGTGGTTATTCGTGGAGACAACACGGTCGTTTCCAGAGAACAGGTTGTATCTTCAACAGACCTGGAAAAGCTCCACATCCTTGGCCGTGTAGTGTGGGTGGGAAGCAAGATATAATCAAAGACTTTATAAATCCCTCTTGATAGAAGGTTTGTTTTGCAAAAATAGAATCTGCTTGCGGACAGTTTCATTACAGGAAACATTGATTCCCAACTTTTCACCCTCCCGCACAATCACTCCGTTGAGTGCCTCAATCTCTGTTTTTTTTCCTGCTCGGATGTCTTGCAACATGGACGATTCGTGCTCATAGGTACTAGGCAAAAGCTTGCCATAAAAATCTTCAAGATACTCCCCGGCACTTTGCCAATGACTGTCATAGCCCAACCCCTGCATAACTTGAAATGCTTCTTCGATGATTCGTTCCATGAGATCCCGGCTATTTACGTTCTCGCCTAAATGCCCGTAAGGAACTTGCAAAACAGCGCCCAAAGCATTGAGCGGACAGTTATAAAACATTTTTGCCCACAGGTCTTTACCGATATCATTGGTCACAGCACAGGGAATGCCCCCTTGACTCAAAGCATCCGCCAAGCCCAGCAAGAGGGTGGAGTCACCTTGAAACAGGCTGCCGAGATGAACGGGCTGAGCGTGAACGGTCACATCTACCATGTGCAGTTCAGGCCGGATGAACCCTGTTATAACGCGTGCATTAAAAACCTGTTTGTCGGGAAAATATTGGGTGAAAATTTCGGCATTACCCCATCCGTTTTGGCAAAGAACAATGGGGCTTTTCTGATGAGCCAGAGTCGACTCTGCCTTCAGTTGCCGGGCTGAATTTTCTGTATCGAACGATTTGGTGCAAACCAGAAAAAAGTCAAAAGTTTCCCTACCTGTTTCAGCCAGATTTGAAGAGGCCGTAAACTGTTGAGGAGAAAAACTGACCGAGCCAAAAATACCCTGGCGTTTTAAACCATTTTTTCGTAGCGCCAGAACTGTTTTTTCATTGCCCACAAGATGGACACGATGGCCCGCCTGCAACAAAAAGCTGGAGAGCCCCAGCCCCACCGCGCCTGCCCCAAAAATCAATATTTTCACTATATTCAATCCGTATCAAAGTGCTCGGTAAAATGAAAATCTGGCACAACCCGTAAAAACCGCCTATCGGTAACATATCGCCCATTGATAAATTAATCAAAGAAAGATAAACTGTATTAGTTGTCAATTATCTTTCTGAAAAATTATCACCTCTTCGGCATTCCCGAAAGGAGAAAATGTTATGAATATAGAAAATCATCAGGAACAGTTCAATCACAAAGACTGGCTTGCGCAACTTTATCATTTTATGGAAACAGGCCGTCAGTTTTTTAATGAACTTTTCAAAGGTTTAAAAGCTCTTTCACAAAAAGGCTTGTCAGAAGCCTGGAGGGATATTCGTTCCGCAGTATCCCGGCTCACACCGCAAGATTTTATTTTTACAGCGTTGATAACCGTTACGGGAATGTTTGGCGTGATAATTTTTATGATCGGACTCGGCCTTTTTAGTTATCAGGCCATGCTCTGGTTGCAGGATGGAACCTGGACCGAGTTTCCGCTTTTTGTGGTTTTCAACTTTCTCTTCGAGAACACCGCACTCCATCAATGGATGCTTCACCCTGAGTCTTGGCTGGGACTGCAGAAACTGTTCTCGTGGTTTTTAGAGTCTATCCCTCTTTCAGTCGCGCTAATGATTCCCGGTGTTTCCATTGCCTTGTTCATGGCTGGGATTCTGATGGTCGCCTTGACTTATCGTTTTTATCAGTTAAGAAACAGGAATGACTGAAAACACTCCATCGCTCAAGGAAAAACTGGAAGGCTCCAAAAAATACCTCCAGAACGCCGACCTTAAAGGTGCCGATCTGGAAGGCGCCGACCTCCAAGGAGCCGAGTTGGGGGGCGCTGATATGCGCGGTGCCAACTTAAAAAAAATATTCCTCAGCGAAGCCAAAATCTCCAAGGCCAATCTATCCGAAGCAGACCTTTCTGAAGCAAATCTCAGTGGAGCCGATTTAAATAAATCAAATCTGGGCGGGGCCAACCTTCAACAAGCTTATCTCCGGCGCGCCGATTTACGTGGGGCTAATTTTAGCGACACCAACCTGAGCAAAGCCAATCTTAGAGAATGTGCGTTATTTAAATGCTGGATCAAGAGGGCCGATTGCAGTCAGGCAAACATGCAAAACATTAAAGGCGCACAATTGCATATGCAGGGATCGGTGCTCAAAGGAGCCAAGCTGGAAGGAGCCGATCTTTCTGGCGCCAGGCTTGACAACGTAAACTTTGAAGACGCTGGCCTACAGGTAGCCAACCTGAGTCGTGCAAATTTAAAAGGAGCCAATCTCAACCGGGCTGACCTGCGTGGAGCTAATTTACGCTATGTGGTGGGGTTGACTCGGGAACAAATCGAACTTGCCCTGATTAATAAAACCACTCTTTTACCCAGCTACCTCAAAGCCAAGTGGACCTCTGAAACCGTATTTACAATTCTTGACAAAAAAGATTAATTCTCCTTAACTTTGGTTCCACCGGTCAATTTCTCCCAGCAGTTCTCCTACCGTTTGAATATCAACCAAATCCCGGTGACCTGAAACCATACCAATTATTCCTACACTGAGGGGGAACGGTTCGTCTCGATCACGCAGGATAATTGTCCCCGTTATATCCTGCTCGTTAAACTGGGAAATCTGTTCCACTTTCAGCGGAAGTTTTACCGCCTCCACCTGCACCGTAAAAGAGTACTGCTTTTCCAGATATAGTTTCAGTTCTTCCACTTCCTCCTGAGACAAAAGATAATTAGCCCGACGCTGAACCCATAACTTCTCCTTGCCGGTTTGCGGCATGCCCTGAAAATCCTCAATCAACCGGTCATAAGGAATCAGTGGTTCATCACGCAAGTAACAGACCCAATTTACCTTCACGAAGTTTTCAGGATTCTGACCCGACAATAGTCGAGATGAATCTATTAATGAAAAAGCATGATACAGTGTCACCCTTAATATCTCCTGCCAGTCCGGGGTATTTAAGCTAGGCATATTCCGAAAACTTGCTCATATCTCCTCTCGCCCACAAAGCGTATGATGAGATTTGTTTAATTTTAACCGACACCTGTTATTATTTCATGGACAAAATATGAACGACACGAGAAAACTAATAAGATTTACTGCCGCAACAGGGTTTTCGGTGGTTTTAGAGTTTGGTAATACTGAGGATAAGCAAGACTACGAGGAAAAAATTAAAAATGCCGGAATCCAATGCGAGACCATTGCCGACTTTAATTTAAACTTTGACCAGGCGGACCTGTTCATGGATATGAGAAGCCCTGAGTGCCGCGAACAGTTCGACCTCGATGACTGGATCTAAACGGCGAACCGCCGGGGGTCGTGGCCGTGACACTAACGCGACCGCCATATATATGGGGCCAGTAGCCATGATGTTCTTCCTAGCTGTGATGACCTCTTCATAGCCCTTCATGCCCTGCTCGGGTAAAAAAGGTAACATCCGTCGAGCCGTCTGGTGCTGTTGCCCCCTTTACTGTAGTCCGCCAACATTTCCTCAAGGCGTAGCCTTGCGCAATGTTTGCAGTCTCTCGGTCAGGGTCTGAGGTTTTTCCTTACGGTCTTGTAAGAGGCGAGTGAACCAGTCCAATCCTTCCCCGAGATGGGGATCCATTTTTATGGCCTTGTCATAATCAGCAATGGCCTGAGGGTAGAGCCCCATCCGGTCCTGCAAGATTCCCCGGTTCGCAAAAGAAACGGCAGAACCAGGGTCTTGTTCAAGCACTTCGTTAAACGCTTCCAAGGCTTCCAGGTCCCGGCCCAACTGCATCAGCGTCCGGGCTCTGCCCCTTTTAGCGTGGATGAAATCTGGATGCTCGATGATGCTGGTTTCATAGTACTGCAGAGCATCCTCATATTTTCCATCGGTATAAAACCCTACTGCCTGACTGAAGGCGAGGCCACCGGGGTGAGTTTCCGACCCTGTTCCTTTGTAAAAGGCCCACCCTAGCGAAGCGAAGATCAGCCCTATGCCAATATAACGGATTCCCTTGTAAACCGTATCGGTTTTCATAGCAAAGGAGCGATCCATTTCGGAATGGTCATGTGTGTGGGAACTGTGCGACTCTCAGGAAGGAAAAACACTGAAAGGTTAATCCTGAAGTTTCCAATGGGCAAGGCGGATGCCATCTTTCTGGGACTTACGGGCGAACCTCCCGACCCCTTCCGCAGGAATATTTTCATCGTTATAAACCGCGTTGACTAATTTGGCAACAAGGTCAGGATGACCCTGTCCGAAATTGGGAATTTTTTTTCCGACCCAGTCGAACGTAGATTCATCCGACGTATAAAACTTCAAAAAAGTCGAAAGGTGCAAAATCAAACTATTCCGCCCCACATTCTGTGGTTTGCGTTTAGAGTGCCCTTTAATGGCAGAAACAGGAAGCTGGAGGCCCCCTATCCTTCTGCGAGAATCCAGCTGGTCTTTTTTGGGAAGGTATTTTGCAGCCAAAAAACAGGTAGACAACACACTGCTTTCCAGGTTTCCGTAAGGGAATTCATTGTCGCCCTGTCGCAGTTTCTTCATTCCGTCGATCGCCGATTTACCCTTTGGTGAATAACAAAAATGGGCGCGCCAGACTTTAAATTCTTTAACTGTATTGATCATAGAAAAACAGCCTTCCGTTAATTACTGCTGGCAGGGTCCGGCTCCAGATTTTGTTCTGCCACATAGGTCTGGCTACCCCTCTGGTGAACCAGAACATGGTACCAAGGTTTATCTTTAGGGGGCCTGCTCCGGGCCATCTCGTCATACCATTCATCCGTCTGCTTGAACTCCAGGTCCACTCCTAAAATGATTCCCCGATAGTCAAACAGCTTGTGGCATATCAGTTGCCCAATACAGAACTTTGCTTTTGTCGTACTCATCTCTCACCCACAGTTTAAATATTTCCACTTTCTATCATCAGCAATTCTTCACAGACTGGAATCTTTAAGAGCGACTCTAACAATTCGATAGCCTCTTTAAACTTTTTGCCTGCACTCATAGGTGTCTTCCGAGGTCCATATCACTTCAATATAATCCGGGATCTGGGTTTTACTATCGATGATAGACAGTTCCAACTCTTGAAAGGAAATATTTTTAACCTTCCTGAGGTCCACACCCTGAAATTTTGCTTCAATAAGCTCTGCCCCGGAAAAATCAGCATCCGTCAGATCCGCCCCGCGAAAATCTGCGTCTCCCAGTTTCGAATTCACAAAGCAAGTAGAAACCAGGCAAGCCTGTTTTAAACTGGCTTCACTTAAATTGGCTCCGGAAAAATCCACATCACGACAATCCGTTTCATTTAATTCTGCGGCGACCAAATCGGCCCGGACCATTTTTGCACCAGCCAGCTTTCCTTTTCCCAGGTTGGCACCGCGACTGAAGTAGCCTTCGCGCTGATACCGCCCCGAAAGTTTAGCCTCGGTCAAGTCCGCACCCGACAAATCTGCCTCAAGAAGATTGGCCTCCACCAGACTGGCGCGTATGAGGTCACTACCGATCAAGACAGCCTGCGAAAGATTCGCCCCCATCAGGTCTGCCGAGTTCAAATTCGCTCCTTCAAGGTTTGCTTTGGTGAGATTGGCTTTTTGAAAATTGGCACCCGAAAGGTTGGCGTTGCGCAAATCGGCGCGCATGACTTTAGTCGAGAACAAATTTGCTCCCGAAAAATCTGTGCGAGTCAGGTTGGCAGACACCAGATTGGCGGACATGAGATTGGCATTTTTCAAATCTGCACCGGACAAATCTATATCCTTAAGATTCGCACCTTCAAGATTTTTTTTAGATCGCTTAACTTTTTCTCTATCCCAGGTCTCGATAGGAGAACCCCCTGAATGTTTAAATATTTAATGGAAATCTGACTCCTGAGATCGGAGCAAAGAATACCAATCTATTCATCTCTAAAGCTAAAGTCAAATAGTTCACTAAGAGGCCGAATAAACAAATAAATTGGGTTGAGAGAGTATAACACTGGAGATGAAAAAAGGCTCTAGCTAATCAGAGGGGGCCAAAAACAACTTCTTAGATAAACCGGGTGCTGTTTTATCAGTTCGAAGCAGAAATTTTTGAATATATCGAAGTGTTTTATAATCGGCAACGCCGTCACTCATATCTCGGCTATCTCAGCCCTGTCGAGTTTGAGAAAAAGGCCTATGCTCTTAACTAACTATCCACTAAAACAGGGGAAGTTCAAGTCCGAGCTAGTATGAGTACCCACCACCTTGCCAGTAATTGCATTGCCCGGAGACTCCCCTAAGTAGCCACCACCACAAAGCCCCTCAGATGCTCTAGAATTAATCTTTCTGCTTTTCCTGCCATATAAAAAAGGCCTCATTCTGCATTTCAGTGGTACAGGAGTGGTCCAAATAGGTTTATATGACAATCAAGTACCTAGCCAAATATGAGTTAAGCACTTGTTTTAGGGTGGTGCCCCCGAGGCGATTCGAACGCCTGACCTACGGATTAGGAATCCGTTGCTC
>JACNKA010000112.1 GCA_014382285.1 Nitrospinota bacterium
CTCACAGGAACAACTATTACTACAATATTACCTCCTTGCAAACATACAAGGGGTACAACTAGCAATAGCTTTAATTAGCGAATAAAGAGTTAGCTCGGCTTAAAAAGCCATTTCCGCTTGCCCATCCGCAGCATCTCTTCATTTTATCAGCCAAGTGCCAACGAATGAAAAACGAAATTTTTTTAAAAACCCTGCGTGGGTTGATGATGGTTCTTATTTTATCTGGCTGTGCCACCAGCAAAGATACTGCGATGGTTTTCATTGCTGAAGGACCTTTCACCATGGGTTTTGCAATAGAGAACGATAATGAATGGGGAGACATGGATGAAGATCCGGTTCATGAGGTCACGCTCAGCGCTTATTGGATGGATAAATATGAGGTGACGAGCGCCGACTTCGCCAAATTTCTAAATTTGCATCAAGTTTCTGCAGCGCGGTTTATAGAAATCGGCCCAAGTGTTACGGTTGAGTATGTAGAAGGGAAATATCAACCCAGGGCCGGGTTGGAAAACCTTCCTGTCAACCGGGTTTCCTGGTACGGCGCCAATGCTTATTGCCAGTGGAAAGGTAAACGCCTGCCTACCGAAGCAGAATGGGAGAAGGCTGCACGGGGAACCGATCAGAGAATTTTTCCATGGGGAGATGAATTTCCTGACAATAGCCGCGTCACTTTCCGGCGTAAGTTTTCCAAAACAGGTTTTAAAGTGATGGAACCGGTAGACAGTATGAGCCGGGGTGTTTCGCCTTATGGCATTCATCACATGGCGGGTAATGTCTGGGAGTGGGTTGCCGACTGGTTTGATGGAGGAACCTATGAAGACCATGAAGCCATAGATCCTCAAGGTCCCGAAACGGGAGTCAGCAAGGTCTTGCGGGGAGGCAACTGGTATTACAAGGCCTACTACATGAGAACCACCTACCGCTTTAACGAACGTCCCGAAAAATTTAATATCTGGCAAGGGTTCCGTTGCGCTCGCCACTAGGCGTGGGGCCAACTAGCAATTACTTTCTCTCGTGATCAAAAGCTTATCTAGGCCTAATTATCTCTTTCTCCATTGCTACCGGCGGCTCGCCGGACGCCTAGTGGTTCGTTTGAGGGCCTTTTTCAAAATCCAGGGGACATTTAGTTTCTGAGTGCAATGTTTGAAAATTGCCTCAGTCAGGGGTTCAAGCTCACAGTGGTCGGTCAGTATCCCAGCCTCACTGCAATTGAAAACGCTTAATGGATTCTCCCTTTTCCAGGTTGTGAATGCCCAATTAAACCATTGCTTGGATACTGACATGGATTTTAATGAGCGTAAACTTTGACCGTTGATGTCTGTTTCCAGGACTAAATGATCTTTCTGTTTTTCCATTATGAACTTCAAGCCTTGTCCTGCAGCGTCGCTTCCATGACTGTGGGATTTTTTTTTGGGATAAGAAAGATCCTGGCCGACAAATATAATTGGAGTGCCTCCGGCTTGAAAGGCCAGATCATAGGTCACCGACAACACCGTTCCACCTGGGGTCAATATGCCGATGTGGGGAACGATTTTTTGAATTTCCACTAACGCAGGAATATCCGGGGCGAACTTGTTGAAAAAAAGAACATCGTTTTCCCAGAGCTCAAGAACATGGGGATGCACAATGGAAGGAACCACAAGGGTTATTCCTTTTTGCGGAACATTTAAGAGAAACCGGGAAATTTCTTCCTGAGGGTCGAGGCAGACCACAAAGTCAGGGACTATACCGTGTCCCATCAACGGTTTTAATGCGGCATCACAGGAAATAATTACGGCTTTGTTTTGGGCGCGATGAAGAAAGCGTATATTTTTGTCCAGCGATGGCCCCGCCCCCACCACGATACAGGGTAGATCGCGGAATTTATTTTTCAAAGCAATAACACCGGGATTTTGTTGTATGGCACTCCGATTGGCCTGGAAGTTTTGCTGCCAAAGCTGATTAAAGCGGTTAAGGGTGGCGGATTTTACTTCGCGGATTTGTTCGTCACGACTCATAGGTCTAATGTAGCAAAGCCAGGGTTCTACAGGCAAGTTATCGTTGCAAAAAAAAAGACCCGGGCAAAAGCCCGGGTCTTGAGGAGATCAATCCTTAATACTACCGTACTAAGTTCACAGCTTCCGTAAGCAAGTCATCGGTAGTGGTGATGATTCTGGCGCTGGCTTGAAAGGCCTGCTGGGTTTGAATCATGGTAACGAATTGTGCAGCCAGATCAACGTTGGAAAGCTCCAGCGACTGGCCAACAATAGCTCCAAATCCACCGGTCTTAGCTGTTCCCAAAACTGCCTGGCCGGATTCGGCAGACTCTGCAAACAGGTTCTGGCCTTGCCGGGTCAGTCCCGAAGGAGCGAGAAAGTCTGCCATGGTGACCTGAAACAGTTGATCGGATTGTCCGTTATTGAACAGGCCGGAGATGATACCGGCACTATTTGTTGATAGGCCAACAAGAGTACCTGTAGTGAACCCATCCTGAACTAACGAGTTGTTATTAGACTCCGCCGAGAACCCGGTCAACTTGCCGTTGGTGGTACCGGCGGAACCAACTAGGTCCCATGTCAGGGTCTGGGTGGCAGCAGGTGTAGCGGCTGCGGAGTAATCGATAACAATGCTTTGGTCGGTCGTTGGTGAGCTTAATTGCCCCGAGGTATCAAAGGTAACGGTTCCTGATGCGCCTGAGGTTACGCTGCCTTCAGAAGTGGTGATGTTATAAGTCCAGGAATTAGCACTGGCGACTTTAGAGAACTGAATGCTGGCGATAACCTGGGTGCCCACTGAGTTGAAAATGGTGACGGGCGAAGTGAATGTGGTAGCGCCTGTGGCGGAGCCATCAAGATTTGCTCCCAGCGTAAACGTAGTGGTGGCCTCTGGGGAAGATTGTACTCCGGCCAGATCAATATTTGAAACAGAGGATGAGACGGTACCATTGGTGATCTCCTGACCTTGTAGAATTTCACCGGTGATGGCTTGCACCAATCCGTTGTCATTTAGTCTGAACTGACCAGCGCGAGTATAAAAGTTTCCGCCACCATTGTTGACCACAAAGAAACCGGAACCGTCAATAGCCAGATCCAAAGCGTTGGACGAAGATTCAAAAGAACCCTGGCTGAATTCCTGAATGGTTCCCTGCAATTGCGTACCTCGGCCCAACTGGCTGGTTGTGGATCCGTTAGAGAGAATAGTACTAAAAATGTCACTGAATACGGCTTTACTGCCTTTAAAACCTACCGTATTGACATTGGAAATATTGTCACCAATGATTCCCATGGCCTCGGAATTTGCCGATAGACCTGTGACCCCGGTGAATAATGAACTGATTAAAGACATGGTTGATCTCCTATTTCCGTTACTGCTTAATTAAAGGCTTACTTTTGAAATTTCACTGACTGCTAATTTTTGTCCATTAACAATGGCAAAAGCCTGACCCTTCTCAAAGATGACATCCGTCACCAGGCCAGCGGCGAAGGTTTCCGCTTGCACAAAATTGCCCGAAGCATCTGAAGCGGTGGCCCCGAAGGTATAGTTACCAGCAGGAAGTAATTTTCCGGAAGCATCCCTGCCATTCCACACATATTCGTGAAGCCCTTTGCTTTGGGCACCGAGATCGGCGGTAGAGACTTTGGTCCCGATGCTGTCATAAATGTCGATGCTCACATCACTGGCATCATCTTCAACTGAAAAGCTCAAGGTCTTTGCCTCGCCAGATTTCAAGTTGATGGTATTACCGGGCGCATCCACGGTTTTACCTATCAGGGCAATGGACGAATTATTGGCTAGGGCCAAATTGTAGGCCTGCATGCCCTCCAAATTATCGTTCACATTGGTCAACTGCTCAAGACTGCTGAACTGTGCCAGTTGGGAGGCAAACTCCTGTCCCTCCATGGGAGAAAGTGGATCCTGAGCCTCCAATTGTGCTACGAGGATTTTCAGGAAATCGTCTTTTCCCAGAGAACTGTCTCCGGTCGCACTAATGCCTGTTGTCGAACTTGTTTCAACTGGATTGATTATGGGCATAATTTTTTCCTGATAAATTAATGTTGAGTGATATTTTTATAGTTCACTAAGCAATGACGCTGATGGATTGATTGTCTCCAAAAAACAGGGAAACTGTTTCAGCTCCCGGATTCTCATTTGTGTCATCGGCAGCCGCTTGTTCAAATGCTGAAGGATTATTTTCTTTGCCTGAAGGTTCTCCGAACGGATTCTGAGGGTCTGATTCTCCACCAACAGTAACGGTGAAGCTGTCTATCTTAAGGCCTTGTTCGCCCATGGCATCGCGCAGCTGGTTAAAATTGTTTTCGATGACCTGCTTGACCGCATGGTTTTCAGCCACAATCACGGTTCTTACCGTATCTCCGGAAGTGGTGATATTCATCCTCACTGTTCCCAGAGAAGGCGGGTCGAGTTTGATATGAACCTCATTCTGCGCTCCATTGGAGCGAATAGTCATTTTATCGGTAATTTGATTGATAATTTTTGCTTCCGTGGCTCCTCGGGCTAACAAGTTCTCAGGTAAAATTGGTTTGCTCGACTCCACCGCTTTCACAGCTGTATTGGCGGTGGCAGTTGGAGGTTGAACCTGCAGGTCGGGGCTTGGCTTGGCAGTTTCAAGACCTTTAAAACCTTTACCATCGGTAAAGCTTTCTGTTTGGAGGATATTAGCCTGTGCTTTTTTATCGCTCAGTAGTTCGCCAAGATTGGAAGCTAGTTCAGGTTTTTCGATCACCGGTTCCTGATTGGTGATTCTTGGAGCCTCATTTTGTTTTACCGTTTCCTGAAGCTTGGCTGCCGAAGCGGAGCGATCGGTTTTTTCTGTTCCCTTGGCAGCAGGATCGGCTTTTTCAGTTTCTTTTGCAGGGTTCTTGAGCTGGGCTAAGAAATCGGGCCCTTCACCGTTTTCATCCTGATTATTTTCAGCGGCGGGATTTTTCGTAGCCGCTTCAGTAGACTGACGTATCTGCGAATCTATTTTGGCCTGAAGGTCGGCGTCCTTATTGAGTGTTTTTTGAGCTGAGGCATTTTGCAGAGACTGTAATTGATCCAGCAGATTTTTTGCTTCTACATCCGACAAACCAGCCTGTTTTATAAGGTCAACAGCTTCCCCTTTAGTATGTTGAATTCTGCCGAGAAGATCCGCTGGGTTGATTTTTTCACCTGCGCCCTTCTGAGAAAAGTTTAAAGCCTGAGACAAAGACTGGAGCAAGGCATCCATATCTGCGTCACCATTCAAACCGAGCAGATCCAGCAAAGCCTCAAACTCATCTTGATTGATATTGAGTTCCCGCAATTGTGCGGCCAAAACTCCCGTATCTTCTGTAAGCGATTCTTTGGTTACGCTTTCGGTTGTTGATTGAGGCTTGTCATCGGTTGAGACAGAAACTTCCTGATAATTTGAATTCTCCTCGGCGTGTGGCTCTGCCTTGGTTTTATGAGATTGAGTTTTTTCAGCCTGAGTACCATTCTGATTTTGTGGAGAATTTTCTTTGGATGTTTTTTGAGCCGTATCGGTTTTATGCACGGCAGTATCCATGAAGTCCTTAAAGTCTGATCCATCATCACTCGTCCGATCCTGGCTAGGCGGAGTAGGTTCTACCGGGGCTTTGGCGGCGAATATGGCTAGTGTGTTAGTGGACATTTTAAATTTCCGTTCGAGTTGTAATAAAGGTTCTGCACCTATCTCTTCAGCAAAACCGATGCCAAATACCACAGTGGGTTTTCAATAGGTTTATATATATAGGTTTACGAGTTTCCGGGGGGTGGGTTTCATACCTCACAACTGGGCAAAAACTGCCCTTGGGAGAAAATAAATCCCGGTCTTTCAGTCAGGGTTCTCAACATTGCGGTCAGTGGGTCCATCGGTGGTGTTTCGATCAGGTAACAACTTTGTTAAGATTTACAATGGGCAGGCAGAGGCACTTTTAATATGGTCATTTTGGGTGTAGCATGGTATGTCACAACCCATTAAAAAGCGTATCAAGGAAAAATATATTTATGGCCATCCGTCAAAAACTTAAATTAGGCGATGTTCTGGTGCAAGCCGGGGCAATAACGGAAGAACAGTTGAGCCAGTCTTTGACTGAACAGAAGCAAAATAACATCCCGTTGGGAAAAGCACTGGTGCATCTCGGATTTATAACAGAAGAAAAACTTCTAAATAGTCTGGCAAATCAATTAAAAATCCCTTATCTGGATATGCAGGAAGTAAATATTTCGCAGGAGGCGATTCGCAAAGTTCCGGAAGCGATTGCCCGCAAGCACCAAATCATTCCGATAAGTATTGAAAACGGATCGCTGAAGGTGGCAATGGCAGACCCGTTGAATATTTTTGCTGTTGATGAGGTGACGATTCAATCAGGAATGGATGTAACAACGGTGCTGGCGGCGGAGTCGGATATCGAAAGGGCCATTCAGGAAGAATATGGTGTTGCGGCGTCTATCAAGGCGGCGGTTAATAGTCTGGGAATCCAGGAACAGAAAAAGGAAGAAGCCAAACAAGCCGTATCCGGCGGAAGAACGACAGCGGCGAAACTGGATACCACGGAAGCACCTGTAGCAAAACTGGTGGAAATGATTCTCAAGCAGGCTCTCGATGATGGAGCCAGTGATATTCATATTGAACCGACCGAGACTGCGCTGAATATTCGCTACCGGATCGATGGCGTCTTGTTTGGAGCGTCACAACCTCCCAAATCGGTGGAGTCGGCCCTGCTTTCCCGGATCAAGGTATTGTCTAACATGGATCTTGCCGAAACCCGTGCGCCACAGGATGGTGGTTTTTCAGCCCATTTGGGTCCGAAAGAAATTGAACTTCGTGTATCCACCTGTCCCACTATTTATGGTGAGAATATGGTGCTCCGTATTCTTGATAAGAGCAAATTGATGGTGGACCTGGAAACTTCAGGCCTGATGGGCGCCAACTTGGCAAAATATAATGAGCTGCTTGAAAAGCCTTATGGCGTTATTCTGGTGACCGGGCCTACAGGTAGCGGAAAAACAACGACTCTTTATGGTTCTCTGGCAAAAATAAATTCGCCGGACAGAAACATCAAGACGATTGAAGACCCGGTGGAATACCGACTGGAAGGCATCCGCCAGACGCAGGTTAATCCCAAGGCAAACCTCACTTTCGCAACCGGACTGCGTTCATTAATGCGTCAGGATCCGGATATTATCATGGTGGGTGAAATCCGGGATACGGAGACGGCAGAGATAGCCATCCAGGCGGCCTTAACGGGTCATCTCGTTTTGAGCACCCTGCATACGAATGATACGCCCGGTGCCTTATCCCGGCTTTCTGATTTAAAAATTGCACCCTTTTTGCTAGCCTCCTCTATTGTGGGTGTGTTGGCTCAGAGGCTGGTCCGCACAATCTGCAAGCAGTGCAAGGTTCAGC
>JACNKA010000085.1 GCA_014382285.1 Nitrospinota bacterium
CTTCATATAATCAATCAGAGCATCAACGCCAGCTTCAGGCATGGCGTTATAGATACTCGCTCGCATTCCTCCGACTGAACGATGACCTTTTAGGGTGGTTAACCCAACATCCTCAGCACCTGCTAAAAATTCTTTGTCTAAGTCGGCATTGGCCAACACAAATGGCACATTCATCCAAGACCGCGAAGCTTTTTCCACGGGATTACTATAGAAGTTCGAATTATCAATCGCGGCATACAATTTATTGGCCTTGTTTTCGTTCAATTTTGCCATAGCGGAAAGCCCCCCTTGTTTTTTCATCCATTTGAAGACCAAACCCGCCAAATAGAGCGTATACGTCGGAGGAGTATTCAACATCGAATCCGCTTCAGCTTGTTGCGCGTAATCGAAAACACTCGGGGTCGTGGATAACGAATTCCCAATGAGATCATCGCGAACAATTACTAACGTGACGCCCGCTGATCCCATATTTTTTTGCGCACCCGCATAAATCAGCCCAAAACGACTCACATCGAATGGACGGGATAAAATCGTCGAGGAAAAATCGCCAACCAGTGGCACATCCCCGGTATCAGGAATCCAATGAAATTCCACACCACCTATTGTTTCGTTTGGAGTGTAGTGCACATAAGCAGCATCTGAATTCAAAGACCAGTTCTCAAAGGGAGGAATGGTGGTGAATTTATCAGCTTCAGAGGAAGCCGCAACGTTCACCGTGCAATATTTTTTTGCCTCACTAATAGCTTTCTTTCCCCAAGCACCAGTACAAATATAATCAGCTTTGGTTTTCCCACGAAGCAGATTCATGGGGATTGTTGCAAACTGAGCAGACGCACCCCCTTGTAAAAACAATACCTTATAATTCTTGGGTACATCCAACAGTTCACGGACATCCTTTTCCGCCTCCTCGTGAACAGATACAAATTCCTTGCCTCTGTGACTCATCTCCATGATCGAAGCCCCAGAATCATGCCAATCCGGCAATTCTTCTTGCGCCTGCTTTAACACGGCTTCTGGTAACATCGCTGGGCCAGCACTGAAATTATATTTTCTGGACATTACAACATATCTCCTGCTGTTCCAGTGGCAGCAAGAATAAGTACATCTTGCTTGCTTTGAAAAAGATATTTAGCGCTTTCCGCCGCTTCACTGAATATTTTGCTGAACTGGGGAGTTCGGTGATGTTGCATGGGAAGAGCCATTTCCAGAGAGACATGTTCTGTGACAGGTGTAGGACCAAGTGCGAGTAGATATTTCTTTTTCATGCTGTTATTTTTCCTGATTGGAGTTATCAAAGATTAAAGGGGCAATTTTTCATTGCCCCAAAATATGCTTGTTTATGACTAAAATAAAATGTTGCCCATATTTCCTATTCTTCACATTAAACATAACTCCACCGGTCAAGCTTATGACCGACTGCGGTTCTCTTGAGAATCAGGAGGGTCCGGGAGAAAAAGTAGGCTATAAGGATTTCTAGAATTTAGAAGAAAAAAACCAAACTGGAGACCTTACCTATATATAGGAGTTTATGCTTCGCTATGAATATTCTTTTATAAAGGAATTTTGTTCTAAAATCCAGTTTTTATGCTCAGGAAAGGATTCTGGGGGGTCAGGGTTTTTCCGGGTCGGGTGGAGAGTCTGAATCTTCCAGCTCAAGCCCCAAGTCTTCGATTTCGACTTCAGAGATATCTTCATCACTTATGACGAGTGGTCCATCTGACTCATCAATTTCCAGTTTTATCTCTAACTCGTCAAGTTGAACCGGGGGTGGAGATAGCTCGGGAGTTTCCGGTACAAGACCTTCATCTGCATCCAGTAATATTTCGGTGCCTCCAAGATCCAATACTGGGGGCACTGGTTCCGCTGTATCATCTTCCAGATTATGGGAGGGCGAAAGAGTTATCTCGATTTCCTCATCAACTTTTTCAAAAGCGGGGTCTTCAGTCGGGAGACTGCTTTCTAAACCATTGATTTTTAGCTCTATATTTTCCGGGCTCAGATCGATAGTTTCCAGTTCCTCGCTGACGTCAACCTGAACTTCTTCCGGCTCAGTTTTGGTGGTTGCTGGAGTGGGTGGCTCCTCTTCAAAAGGTTCCAGTCCCAAACCCAATCCCTCCACTTCCATTTCCTCAAGATTGATATCTGTACCGGAGCCAAATTCCATGGCAGTAAAGTCCGTGGTGTCTAGTTCGGAACTATCTGGTTTTGAAGTGGTTTTTGCTTGATCTTGCTCGGCATCGGATAAATTTAGAAGGAATTCCTCCGACTTGAGTTCCGGGTTTTCCTGGGAACTTTCGCGAGTTTCTATAACGGCAATACCTTCCTCAGCTTGGGAAGTGGATGCGCCTGACGATTCTTGTTTGTTCTCGGGTGCTTTCGAGCTGGCAAAAATAGTGAAAGAATCATTGCGGAAAAGGGACGCAGATGAGGTAGCAGATTTTTTGAAGCTAAAGCCACAGCTGCCACAATCCTTTTCCTGCTTAAACGAAATATAACCACAATCTGGACATTGCATACTAAAAAAGTATATTAAAAAGCCCATAACGTCAAGAATAATAAATGATTATGGGTTTTTAGATGCGTATCTCCCGGTTTTTCTGAGACATTCTGCAAGGAGGGAAATAGGGCATTTTTATTTCTTTGGCAGAGTTGTGGAACACTTCTCGAGAGTCAAAAGTTTCCACAAGAACACCTAAATCATTGATTTATTTAAGTGGTTATTTTTATGGTTTCGCATGATTTTTCTTGGAGGTTGACGCTTGCCAGGATTTTGGTTAAAATCAGGCTATCCATATAGATATAGTTTTTTGAAGACCGTGGGGCTTTTATGTTCCCAAGTGATTTTTAGCGCATGGGGTTTTTGTGAAGTTAAAAAAAATCAGTCATTTAATTTGTCTAACTCAATTTAAGCTTGGCGAACTTATCTTCCCGATGTTTGAGCCTGTGCTCCGTTTTCTTGAAAATAAGGACCCAGAGGTGCGTCGCCATTTCAATCAGGCTCTTGCCAGCATGGGCGAACAAAAACAAGCCATAGCTTTGCTGAACTTGAATATGGTATTGAGTTTAAATCCTGGGCATTTTCTTGCACGGGTTTTCCGGGGCAGGATTTATATCAAGGAAGGCCAGTACCGCTTGGCATCCGAAGACTATTTAGAAGCGAACAAGATCAGTCAGTACCGATTTATCCATTATGACCTTTATCGGGAATATTTCCGGTCGGTCAACAGCGAGTTTGGAGGGGTAGGAGGTACTATCATCAAAAACTTCGATCAGGTTTTCGAGGCATTACAACTCCAACAGGATGGCGGTTCCAGAGATGTAAGTGCTGATTTGGGTCAGGAAGTGCAGGAAAGGCTCGCAATGATGGAAGCCGATTTGAAGGAAGGCGATGAAATTACTTTTCGAGAACTTGTGCTGGGTCCTGACGAAACTGAAAAATTCATGGTTATGGGTCCCATCACCCAGGAAGAAATCGAAGGAACGGATTGGGATCAGCTTGCCGATGACTTGACACCCTGATTTCCGCCCTCTGTCGAGGGAGACAAAATGGAAATTGCCAATCAAGCCACCAATACGGTTGGCGAGCAAAATAACGACATTGCTATTTATACCCCTTCGGGGCACTGAGGATCAGGTATTAAGCCTGTGAGTTGCTCCGCTAAAACTCAGGTCGCACTTTGATCAAGCGGCAAGATCTGGAAAAAATTGAAACGAGTTCACTAGCTCCCTACGCGATGAAAAGTGGGGAAAGCAAAGGACGCCAGTATCAGGAAGAGGAGCACCTCTACCGAACCCGGTTTCAAAGAGACCGCGATCGCATCATCCACACCTCTGCATTCAGAAGACTGGAATATAAAACCCAGGTTTTTGTCTACCACGAAGGCGACTATTACCGGACCCGCCTCACCCATTCTCTTGAAGTCGCGCAAATTGCGCGTTCTATTTGTAAATCCTTACAGTTGAATGAAGACCTCACGGAAGCAGTTGCCCTGTCTCACGACTTGGGTCATCCTCCTTTCGGGCACACAGGACAAAATGTGTTGAACCGGTTGATGAAAGGGCATGGCGGTTTTGAGCATAACAGACAGAGCTTGAGAATTGTAAAACTGCTCGAAAAACGTTACCCGGAGTTTGATGGACTCAACCTGACCTGGGAAGTTATGGAAGGTATTAGTAAACACTCTCAAGATGCAGACAATCCTGTCACTTCTGATGAGGCGGTTCGCTTTCCTTCTCTGGAAGCCCAGGTTGCCGACTATGCCGATGGCATTGCCTATAACGCTCACGATCTGGATGATGGGATCACCTCGGAATTACTTGACCTGGATCAGTTGAGAAAGGTGGCTCTCTGGAAAGAGAATGAAAAAAAATTCGACGAGCAATATACGGGGTTGGACTTCAGGTTGAAAAAATACCAGGTGGTTCGAAGTATCATTAATGAACTCATCAGCGATTTCCGTCAGGCTACGCTGAATAACCTTGAGCATCATCAGATCGGTTCGGTGGACGATGTGCGTCATGCACCCATTCGTATTGCGGCGTTTGGAACAGAGGTTGCTGAAAAAAATAAAGAGTTAAAACTATTTCTCCACAAAAATATGTATTCCCATCGCAAAGTTTTACGTATGGAGTTTAAAGCCGAATTGACGCTGGAGGGGATCTTTAAGGCCTACACAAAAATGCCGGGGCTCCTTCCTGAACCGGTTCAGAATAATTCGCAATGGGGTTCCCTGGAGCGCCGGATCTGTGACTATGTTTCCGGAATGACGGACCGTTATGCGATCAACGAATACAAAAACCTGTATTCCGCCGATGTAGATGGCTAGCCATAAAAGTTAAAAAAGTCACCCGCCATTGTCTTCAGGTCAAGGTCATTAGCCAAACCACCCATGGTTTTCTAACCGGAACAAGTTCACGCCAATTTGCATGATATGAAATAAGTTTTAACTCTCTGTTTATCACTGACCCTATGGAATTAAGCCGTTAGATGAATAAACCTATTACGATTTTATTCAAGCTGGTTTTTGTAGGGCTTTTCTTGTTCATGGTGGTTTTCATCATGAAACTGGAAATCAGCAATTATGACAGTTACTCATACCTGGGGAAGGCCAACTATAACGCCGGTTTCCCATATTTCGAAGAGCCCGAGATAAACACACGCCCACCTTTATACCCGTTTTTACTCACCCCTTTAGCCGCTTTGCAGCATTTGGGACTTTCCGCTAAGGCGGTAATGACCCTGGCGCATTTTATTGCCCTGATACTTTCTTTTGCGTTCATTGGGGCAAGCTATCTGCTTCTGAAGTCATTATTGCCTCAGGAATTAGCGGCTTTGGGAGCTTTGCTGATGATGATTCAGCCTGCTTTTCTGCTTTTTTCTTTTGAGCCGATGGTTGATTTGCCCTGTTCTCTGCTACTGGTGCTGGCAATGCGATCCTATTTGAGGTATCGCGAAAATCCCAGCCAAAAAAATCTCTTATGGGTTTGCCTATTCACGGGGTTGGGCATAACCATGAAATACAGCCTTATTGTGGCTCCTTTGATATTTGTACTGGCAGAGACATTGGTTTTAAGGACTAAAGAAAAAATGAGTTGGTTAATCATTTCTAAAACCAAGTTCATATATCTGGTTCCATTGATATCTGCTGGGTTTTATATGCTGATCAGCCTGATATCTTTTGTGCCTCAATATGGATGGACTTGGGAAAATGTGTCCATGATCTATTTACCTTTTTTCCTGCGTATTGATTACAGTGCCTTTGCGAAATTCAAATTTGACCTCTTGGCAAACTTTTCCTTCCTGGAAATACATATGACGCTGCCATGGTTTATTTTGATGGTTTTGGGACTGTATTTTTGTCTAAAGCATATCAAGTGGCAGAGCATGGTTGTTTGGAGCTGGTTTGTGGGGTTTATGATATTTATTACTTTTGTTAACTGGAATTACCACGTGCAATACCTTTTCCCGGTTATGCCAGCCTGCTATTTTTTTAGTCTTTATGGGGTTAAGAATGTCTATGGTTGGGCACAAAAACGCATGGCTGGTAAAGGTTATTTTTCGGCCTTAAAAATTGTTGTTTTAGTGGTACTTTTTGTATGGCCTGTTATGAATCTGATTAGCGAGATCCAGTCTTTAAGGAGTGACCTGTATAGCAATAAAATTCCTACCCAGATCGCTACCAAGGTGAAGGAGTTGGCCCACGAGAAGAATGATGTGTGGTACTTGGGGGGATTTTATCCTCTTTACCAGTTAGGGCAACAAATTCATCCGCAAGACTGGTTTTATAAAATTTATCATCTGGGGCATAATGCCCTGAGTTTTTTAAGCGCCCGGAAGATTAGTGCTTTCCCAGGCCACACGCCCTATGATTACTCCGATAAGATAAAAGATGGGGATATACTGATCTACTACCCGGGTCCGTCTGTGTGGGTAAATTACCTGCCCGAGCTTGACAGCCGGCCTCCTGTTTTTGTGGGGAAAGTGAAACCCTCGACCTATGTTTTAAAAAACAAATTCGAAAAAGTGAAAATTTTTCTGACGCAAGATGGGTTGTCTCGCATCCAACTGACTTCTGTGGGCGACAGCCAGATCGTGATTGAAATGGACATGAATGAAAATAAGGCTCCCCTACATATTTTGTGGTTTAAACTGGACCGTCGAATCATCAATGTAAGAGTGGTAGAGAAAAACTTTTTCTACTTTAAAACGGGTGATTACCTGACTCTTCCTGCAGACAGAAATTATTTTGAACGGATTCAGGGAATCACTCTTCTTCATTATCAGGCAGAAGAGTTCCGTTAACTTTGATAACTAAAAAAACTTGAGAATGGATGGGCAAGGCTTGCTATGAATAATATTCAATCTATCTGTGTTTTTTGTGCGTCCAGTGAATCGGTGGATGATTTATTTAAAAATGTAGCTCTAGAGCTGGGGCGCGAACTGGGCCGCAGGGGGATTGATCTGGTTTATGGTGGGGCCTCGATTGGGCTGATGGGTTGTGTGGCCCGAGGAGTGCACGAGGAGAAGGGCAAGGTGGTCGGTGTCTTGCCTGAGTTTTTTAAGACCAAAGATATTGAATACTCTGAAGCGGATGAGCTGATTGTTACCCGTGATATGCGTGAACGGAAAGCGGTGATGGATCAAAGGTCCGACGCGTTCATTGTCTTACCCGGGGGTATTGGCACCCTTGAAGAAGCAATGGAAATTCTTTCCATGCGACAATTGCGTCTTACCGACAAGCCTCTGGTTTTTATCAATACCCAAGGATTTTATGACGGCCTGCGTGCGACCTTTGAGGAAATGGTGGATTTGAAATTTGCCAAACCCAATATTATGGATATGTACGAGATGGTTCCTGATCCACAAAGTGCTTTGGACTATCTGCTCACCACTGGGCGTGGGGCCAGCGTGCAATAACTTGTTAAGCCGAGATGAGTTGCTGCTAGCCAGAGAAAGTTATTGCCTATTGAGTCCAGCGGCACGCTGGCGGTCAGCTTGCCTGAACTTCGACATCGGGGTGAATGGCTTCTTTCAGGAATTGTTCGATGTATTGCAGAGTTCCGGTGGTTGAACTGGGGCAACTACCGCAGGCTCCCTGATAGTGAACTTTAATGGTCTTGTCTTCAACAGAGAGTAGATTGATTCCCCCTCCATCATTTGCCAGAGCCGGACGAATGGCAACATCCAGCAGAGCATTAATCACCTCGGTTTTCCGGTCGTTGTTGTAAGTGAAAAAATCTTCCTTGATGAAGTCTTCCAATACAGGATGGACATCTTTGTCTCCTGTCGCGTCAGTCCCTTTTTCATAAAAATGTAAATGGGCTTCTATGGCGCCGCCGATTTTTTCCATGATCGTGTGCCACCCCACGGTATTAGCTTTGGTAATGGTGACAAAGTTTTCTTTGATGAAAATACTTTGCATTCCAAAAATACCAAACAAGGCTTGAGCCATTGGGTCTTCCCCAGCATCATCGGGGGAGTCAAACGTTTTTGTACCCGCCTCAATGACCTTGCCATTTAAGATAAACTGGAAGGCGTCAGGGTTAGGGGTTGGCTGTATGCGAAGAACCTTGAATACGCCTTCCTTTGCAGGTGCGGACTCATGATTGCTTTCATTTTCTACATTCATTGGAATGCCAAATTGTTTTTGTATCCAGGCTAGTAATCCCATGCGGTGCTCACAAAAATATTGATAGATGCCCTCATTATATCTGATTTCTCAGCCAGGGGGGCAAACGGATTCCCCCTTTTTCAAGAAAAGTGGGTTGGCCTTTGAAAATATTGACGATTTATGAGTTGGGCAGAATAAATGTCACAGTTTTAATTGTGGTTTTCTAGGGAAGATATTGCAAAGCTATTTTCAACAGGGCTTCAGCCGCAAGGTCGCGCTGAAAAAAGGTGTCATTGCCCCGAATTGGCACCAGGCAGGTCTCCCGTTGATCCAAAACCCGCTGTGTTGCGGACGGTTTCACTCAACTTGTCGCTGGCTATGAACTTGACCGTTTCTACTTTTTGAATGACCAACTGGGCGATACGGTCTCCCGACTGGATACAGATTTCATCATCAGAGTGGTTGAACAGAAGAACTTTAATTTCGCCTCGATAATGCGAGTCAATCACTCCGGCGCCGCAGTCGAGCCCCAGTTTAACCGCAGGTCCACTGCGCGGCCATATCAAACCGACATAACCTTCGGGAAGCTCCAGACTAACTCCGGTAGCTACCAGTTCCCGGTTTCGGGGGGCGATGACTTTGGTTTCTACAGCTTTTAAGTCAGCACCGGCATCGCCTTTGTGGGCATACTGGGGAAGGTAATCGCCTTTGCAGGGAACGGGAACTGAGTCGGTTTTGTTCACAATAGTTACCCTAATTTATTTTTCGGAGAGGATTATAAACAAGCGGGAAAAGAAAAGCGATTAAAATTAATTTAAGACAAAAAAACGGGAAAGGGGGTTAACGCGCCCCACCTTCCCGAATGAAACCTTAAAATGGATCCTTTTAACTAACCGTCCTTGACATGGAGGCAAATACTACCAATACCTGCAAACTCACGAAAAGGCGGGGCGCGTCCTTTTAAAGAAAGGAGGCGGGTTACTATTTTGCCGGGTAAAACCCAGCGCCAAAAAAGGGTTCCATTTCACGCCAATTGGATGGAAATCATCTGCCGACATTGAACGGAGGATTCGGCTGGCGCTCAGTACATTTGGGGGTTTGGGAAGGGGTTTGAGACTGGTACGTATCCCACTGGTTGCTTTCAAAAAATCGAATTTGGGATACATCTCATTCATTGCTATGGAACCCACTTTTTTTAGTAACCCGCCGTTGGAAGATCTGTAGCTCTTTCAATTCATTTTCTATTCTGAAAAGCTGGACTCGGAATCTGACCCAGTACCCTTGAAGGCACCTAAGCCGATTGAGCATTTCCTTATATATTGTATACTTTCGAAAAAGTACCACTACATATAGTACCTGTCAAGCATTTATTTGAAAGAAATTACCAAAAAACATATAACTCATTTGTTTATAACTATTTATGAGGGCGGGAAAAACTTATGTTCAAGTGTTTTTTTTATTGCCTACCATATAATGTGTGCTTCGAATAATGGTATGACAATATAGGGTGGGCTAATATAATCCAGTCTTTCCTGATTGATATTAGTTTAAAATTGCCTATTTTAGCTTGAATTTGTCCAGGCTCCGGGGGATGGAATCCAGATATTTATTTTTAACGCGATATTGTTGGTCACCCACCTCAACGAGATATTCCTGCTCCAGTTCAAAAAACTTCCCAACTTTAAGGGCTGTAATTTCATCCTGTTCATTTTTGAAAAGGCGGATGGTGAATGAGGGGGAATCGAGGCCTGATAGATTGGTGGGCAAGGGTGAGGTGATCGTAGAGTTAAACTCCAAACCTTTCAGAGCCCAGACCAGATCATTGCCAATGTGCTCGGTCTTGATTTTTTCGGGTTTTTCGAGATTCCATAGGGAGCCATTTTTCCTCAGTTCGAAGAGTTTGTCAGGAGTTTGGATTAAAATTTTATTCACTTCCGCATTTTCAAATTTCAGCAGCTTTTTATTTCTTAAATCATGAAGGTTGCGAAATAGTTTGTCGATGACTTCTTTTGAAATTGAAAACACGGTTTGTTCGCCGGTTCGTTGGGCAAACACCTGCTGACCATCGGCAGATCGATTGCCCAATTGCAGAGCCCATGTTTTTGAGTTTTTCATTTTCAGACTTAAAGATTTTCGCGGAGTATCCAGGCCAAACGATTCGGGGATGTCCATGGAAATTTTTATGAACTCGTTGATTTTGGCATCCTTAAGGTCAAAAAGCAGGCTGTTAATGGTGGACAGGTCGGCGGAGGTTTTTAGCGGGCTTTGAATGCTCCAACTATTATTTTCTTCCCGGATCAAGTGAATGGTTTCATTTTCAGATCGCAGTGCCAACTCCAGAATTTCCTCTTCCTCAAACTCCAGTAATTTTTTATCGAGGAAGGCTACGGTTTTTTGGGAAAGTGTTTCAAAAAGCCGGGTGTCTATCAGCACGATATTTTTAGAGTCATTGATCTGCGCAAAATAGCCTTTTCCTTCCTTGAGGTTGCCCAGAGAAAGTGTGTGGGTTTCATCATTCTCTAAAACCAGTTTCAGTTTTGGCGGATTCAGGCCATAGGGTTTCAGGGAGTCAGGGTTTTCGTCGACAAACTCTCGGACTCGGGAAAACTGAACGGACTGGAGAAAATTCATGATGGCATCTTTGTCTCCCTGGGCGCGAATACCTCCTGATATTTCCCAGACCGCACCTGTCTTCTTGAACTCCAGGGATTTTTCCTCTCTAATAATTTGTATGCGCTGGATGGAACCTGTATTGAAGTTGAGCAGGGTTTTGTCGCGAAAATTGTAGACAGATTTTTCAAAAATCGATTGGGACGAATCAGCCATTATCACGGCGGGGTGACTTTCCCGTTTGAAATAGAGACTGCCCCCCAGTGGAGTTTCGTTCCCCACTAATAAGGTTTCCTCTTTTTTGTTTTCAAATTTGAAATAGAGTTTGAGATATGGGGAACTCAGGCCATAAATAGAAAGGTCTTTGGGGTTTTCTTCCACCACCCGGGTTTTTTTCAAGCTTTCGATTTCTGATATAAAGGCTTCTGCTTCGGTAGAGTCGCCGGATGCCAAAAAAGGGCGGATGAGATTCCATTTATGCGGGGCTTTACGTTTTAAGGCTATGGGTTCGCCATTGCCGGTCAGGGAAAACTCAACCACTTTTTCAACTTCAAGAGGAAGAAGTTTTTCAGCTTGCTCTTTTTGGTTTTTTTCTTTTAGCTCGGCGGGAAGGTCAACGAAAAAATAATAGAGAGCCAGACTCAGGAAAACAGCCGCCATCAAGGCCGTTCCTTTAAATTTCATAGTCGGCGTCTCCGCCACCAGATACGAACCCCCATTGCGGCAATCAGGCCGGGGAATACAATGATACCCATTATGAAAATTGCATTACCCAATGACTGGGTCATTTGAATGGGGGTGCTTTTTCTTTCTTTAGGGCGAATGGAAATCAGTTGTTCCTCTTCTGCCAGCCAGGAAACAGCATTGAGAAAGAAATCGCCATTGCCCGAAAAGTTAGTGTAGCGATTATTGGAAAAATCCGAATCGCCCACCACCAAAAGTGTGGCCTTTAAAGGAGGTTCATTTGGTTTTTCATTCAGGTTTTTTGTGGCAATGACTGAGACGGAAACAGGTCCTTTGATATCCTTGCCTTCGTCATAGTTCACAGTCCCGGAATCAAAATCAGATTCTCCCCAGCTGTTGGCGCCGGTTTTCAAGAGTTCGGTGGTGGTGATGCCTGATACCGGAACTCCCTGGACCGATCTTATAATCGGAAAGATAGTTGGCAGAACAAAGTCGCTGGTGATTTCATGTGCTGTATATTGATTGACCACCGGTGCAGCGAAATCGCCTCCAAAAAGTTTGGACATGGGGTCGATAACGATATTTTCACCCAGCTCAATGCCCCATTTTTTGAGAAATGTTTCCATTCCAGATGAAGACTTGGGGTCGATAAGCATGAAAACGGCACCGCCAGAGTTTAAATAGTTTTCGATCGCTTTTTGCTCTTCGTCTTGGAGCGGTTTTTTGGGTCCTGGGACGACCAGTACTGAAGCGTCTTCAGGAATTTCCCCCGACTGAAGCAGGAGCAGGGATCTCACAATGAATCCATCCTGCTCAAGATTTTTTTTGGCGGTGGCGTAGCCTTCGTTTTCAACGCTACTTATTGCGCTCTCGTTGTGTCCTTCGAGAAAATAGATAACTTTTTGTTCGTCGCGGGTTACCTTTAATAAAGCATTCGTGATGTTTTCTTCGGTGGGATTTTGAATTTTTGTTTCCTTGGCTCCACTTTCCAGAACAATGGTTCCATAAGTGGTGACGCCATATTGCTTGGTGACCGACGGGTTTTTATCCGGGTCAATATATTGCAGTTTGATTTTATCGGTCTCTTCACGATAACCGGCAATCAAATTGGTAAAAGCGATTTTCTCGGGAGACTCGGTTTGGAAAAAAGCAGTCAGACTCACCTCACGTGGAAGATTGGAAATGAATTTTTTAGTTTGAGGTGCCAGGGTGAAGTAGCCCCCCTCTGTAAAGTCGAAACGATGTTTATGGCGGAAGGCAAGCAGGTTTACAAATATCAATATGCCCAGAAATATAGAGGTCAGGATCAGGGTGTTCGCGCCATATAAGGCAGAACGCGAGGAAAGGCTCTGTTTTAATTCTGGGCCATTGGCGACCACGAAAAATATTCCGTTAATCAAGCAGACGAGCGCCAGTGAGGCCGACACGCTTTTGAGTTCAGGAAGGACGACATATAAAAACAGGGCAATAAAACCTGTTGTCAGAGCCAGCCATCCTGCCATAGGTGCAAGTTTTTTCATTTCCTCATCTCCATCGATTGGAATCCAGCACGCGGTGACAGAGAAAAAGGCTGAGCAAAATAAAACTCAGGTAATACACCAGATCGCTGGTATCCACCATGCCTTTTAAGAAACGTTCCATGTGGTCAACAATAGAAAGGAATTGCAGCACCTGCCCGGCAGTGGCCCCTGCCGCTTGAGCTCCCCAGCCGATGACCCACATGAACAAGGAGAACCCGAAGGTCATAACGGCGGCAACAATTTGATTGTCTGTTAAAGATGAAGCGAAGACCCCCACCGACACATAACAACCCGCCATCAATAGAACCCCTAGATAACCTGTAACAATGGGGCCGAGTTCAGGTTCTCCCAGAAGGAATAGGAATCCGATAGAATAGGAGGAGATTGAAATCATCACTGTCACCACGATCATGCAGGCCAGAAATTTTCCAAGAACTATTTCCCTTAGAGGTACAGGGGAAGAAAGCAGGAGGCGGAAGGTTTTCGTTTTTTTCTCATCGGCAAAGCTACGCATGGTGATTATGGGAATGATCATCAGTAGAATCACCGACATGTTTTGCAGGCTGGGTTCAATGACCATTTCGTTCAGGCTCAGGTTCATCCCCATAGCCTGAAGTTGACCTGCTTGTAAACTTTGGAAGCTGAAAAAATTCAGGATATTAAAAAATATAAAACTATAGATGATTAAAAATACCGTGGTGACCACGTAAAAAATGGGCGAGTTAAAAAATGACCCCAAATCTCTCTTTGCAATGATCCAGGCGTTTCTCATGCCTTCACATCCTTTTCTTCAATAGTTAGTTTGAGGAATACATCTTCCAGGGTCATAGAGAGGGGTTTGATTTCTACAAGGCCCCATTGGTTGTCCAGTGCCAGACGTGCGAACTCATCTTGAAGGTTGGAATTCAATGCACATTCAATCAGAAACTGGTTTTTCTCTCCAGGCAAAACAGAAAGCACCTGATTGATGGAATTTAATTTCTTCTCTATATCATCGCTGGCATTTCTTACGGTCAGGGAGAGGCGTTCACTTTTTCTCAGTGAAGCGGTCAACCCTTCCAGGGAGTCCACCGCTGCAATTTCTCCTTCATTGATGATGATGACCCTCTGGCATATTTGTGTGATTTCGGGAAGAATGTGTGAACTGAGGATGATGGTATGTGAGGAGGCCAACTGCTGAATCAATTTTCGGATTTCTATAATTTGAATGGGGTCCAGGCCAATGGTCGGTTCATCAAGGATAAGAATGTCAGGGTCATGTACCATGGCCTGCGCCAACCCAACGCGTTGCTGGTATCCTTTAGAGAGTCGTCCGATGATACGGTGGCTGACATTTTTCAGAGAACATTTTTCGATCACTGCTTCCACTGCACTCCCGGTTTGCTTGCTTGTTAGTCCTCGAACTTGCGCGGCGAACATAAGGTAATCACGAACACTCATGTCCGGGTAGAGAGGCGGAGTTTCTGGTAGGTAACCGATTATTTTCCTGAGCTCTATCGAATGCTCAAAGGTGTCGTATCCCTTAATTCGGGCCGTTCCGCTGGATGCGGGAAGGATGCATGAAAGGATGTTCATGGTCGTGCTTTTACCCGCCCCATTGGGGCCTAGAAAGCCGACGACTTCTCCCTGCGCGATTTGGAACGTTAAATTGTTGATGGCCTTTCTTGGCCCGTAGTACTTGGTAAGATTCTCAACCTCAATCATCTCGACTCTCCATATGACTGTAATCTTTCCAAGGGTTCTTTAACTCATCGATGCGGCATAAAATTTCAAGTGGACTAGCATGCGGGAAATTTGTGCATAAAAAAACTATCACAGGGTATTCATGACTTTCAATTAAATATTTTTAATATTGAGTGGTTTAGCCTTATGGGTTGACCCTACCCCTGGTTCACATTCTGTTCATTATGATTTATTGTTGCTATGAGGGTTGTCGGTGCGGCCAGTATACATGTGAATTTTGGAATTCATCCGACAAAAACGCGTTTCCCATTTTGCTGTGCCGATTGATAAACGGCGGAAATGATCTCAAGAGCCCGTAACCCGTCTTTGCCAGTTGAGACACCGGCCTTTCCTGTTCGGAGTGTCCTGAGCATTTCGCGCGCTCCCCCAATGAAAGGAGACTCTAAATTTCCAGGCTCAGGAAAAGGGATTTTTTCCAGTTCTTGAAAGCCGGTGAAGCGGCGACTTTTTTTAGTGACATAAAGTTCTCGTCCGGCATTACCAATGAGTATCCGGCCTTCCGAGCCTTGAATATCCAGTTCGAAATTAAAATACTTTCTCGCGCCACCGCCTTCGATAAATCCGATAGCACCATTTTTAAAGCCGAGCATGGCACTTGCGGTTTCTTCAATATGTTTTTTCCCGCCTGGTCTGGTTTCGTGACCGGAGACCCAGGCGACAGGGCCGCCGAAAAAAAGTAAGAGATCTGTAAGGTGAGTGCCATCATGGAAGAGAGGGCCGCCGCCATGGTCGGATACAGAAAGCTTTCCCGGTTTCCAACTCAAGGCATTTCCAATTAGAGTTTTTATTTCCCCAATTTTTCCAGAGAGAATCAGTTTGCGGGCTTGTTGGTAATAAGCGTCCCATCTTCTTTCATGATTGATGATCAAGGGAATTTTTTTTCTCTGACAAATACGAACCATTTCCTGTGCTTGATCCAGATTGGTCGCAATGGGTTTTTCGCAGAAAATACCTTTGACTCCAGCCTGTGTTGCTTCAAGGGTCATTTTTGCGTGGAGCGGAGTCCAGGTAGCGATGCAAAGTATGTCCAAGTTTTCCTTTTCCAGCATTTCCCGGTAATCAGAATATAAACCGGTTACGTTCCAGCGTTTTCCAAATTTCTGGAGTCGTTCAGGGTCGATATCACATCCTGCGGACAAACGGGTTGTGGGCAAGGCCGAAAACCCCCCGGCATGAGTACAAGGTTTTCCGCGTAAAGGGTCCTCTTCGAGAAGACTTCCTATACGTCCACACCCAACGATACCTGTTTTAAAATTTTTCACCAAAAATTATGAAAGAGAGGGTTTGTTGATATGACTCAGACGACCGAGGCTATTATAACACCGGTGGGAGAGGAGCGAGAGGTATAACAAATCACTCCTGTTAAAACAGGAATGATTTGTTTTATACGGGGCCTTTTCGTGATGGCCCCGGTTTATGACTGCGATAGGAAGAGCTAAGCGGGTCGATTGTGATTGAAGGCCACGCTATTGTATTCGCTGATTCCTTTACTGAGGCGCAACCGTTGCTCCCCAGGAATCTGGCGAACCTCTTCCCCTGTTTTATCATTCACGACTTCGACGATCACATCCTGAGACTCGGGGTCTATACGGACCCGGGTTTTGTTTTCTGAACCGGTAAGACCGGTACTGTCAGAAGAAACATTGTTGTCGTCGGAAATGATTTTCACTGTGCTCAGATCAGTCTGGTTGCCTGAAACCTGTCCATTGGAATCTACCTGAGGAGGGCCGCCGGTGGCTTCTTGCGATTGCGGTTTTGCAGGATGATACTGGGGCGAAAAACCCACAGAAAACGCTTTCGGGAAAATGGTTAATGACATTGTAAACCTCCTGATTATTGTTGAAAGAAATGTCGGGAAGCCAAGGCTCCTCTCATCTCATCAGTATTAAATTACTGGACTCCTTCAAACAGGGTCAAAACATTTTGAGGAATCAGATTGGCCTGCCCAATCATCGCGGCACCTGCCTGAACCAGAATCTGGTTTTTGGTCAGGGTCGTCAGTTCTTCAGCCATGTCAGCATCTCGAATGACTGACCCCGCTCTTGTCAAACCCTCAACTTGCGAATTGATACTGTTCAGGGCATGACTCAGGCGAATTTGTGTTGAACCCACTTTGCTGCGGATATCAATCATATCGCTGATGGCGGCTGTTAAATCATTGAGAGCCAGAAAGGAGCTACCCTGTGATGTGATATTTGAACCAGCCAGGTTCAAACCTGTTGTGCTCACCTCAGTTAAATCGGTAGCCTCGTTCAGGTCAATCTGATTGTCAGCAGTGGCATTTATCCCCAATTGGAGAATGAGATGTTCTAAAGCACCTGCTGCCAGAGAGCCATCGAGAAGTTTGGTGCCTCTGAATTCTGTCACGCTTGAGATTCTGTCGAGTTCAGCCAACAGGTTTTGATATTCAAGGTCGATGGTTTGTCTTTCGTCCTGCCCTACGGTTCCGTTAGCCGACTGGGAAGCCAGAGATCGAAGCCGGATGAGAATGCTCGAAACTTCATTCAAAGCACCTTCTGCAGTACGAGTCAAAGACAGCCCGTCACTCACATTTTTGGAGCCTTGTTGGAGAGCCCGGACGTCTGAGCGAATGCTTTCGCTTAAGGCAAGTTCGGCCGCTCCGTCAGAGGCCTCTGAAATCCGGATACCTGATGCTAGCCGGGAAATGGACTTCCCAAGCTGGGATCGGCTTAATTCGAGAACGCGTTGTGCGTTCAGCGAAGATAAATTAGTGTTGATGGTTAATGTACCCATATTCTTTTCCTCCCTGAAAAGGTCTGGTGTTTAATTATTGAGTTTCAGCTTCCTTGCTTTATTTACTCGGTCAAAAATGTTTTGTCCCGAGATAAATCTTTTATTACTGGAGAAGCTGCAAGACAGATTGCGGAATCAGGTTGGCCTGACCCACCATCGCGGTTGATGCCTGAACCAAAATCTGGTTCCGCGTCAACAGGGCTACCTCTTCGGCGATATCCGCATCACGGATGGCCGATTCGGCGGCTTGCAGATTTTCAATAGTAATAGAAAGGTTCGAAATGGTCCTGACCAATCGGTTTTGCACCGCACCTACTTTACCTCGCCCTTGAGTCACCACTGAGATTGAAGAATTCATCTGGTCGAGGGTTGTCAAAGCTGCCCCGGCCGTGGTCAAGTTCAAATCGGCAAGTCCAAGGCTGGATGAGGTTACTGCTGTCAAATTCACCTGCTCATTCAGGTCAATTCGGCTGTCGGCGTTACTGTTAATACCGACCTGGATAAGAATGTGATTAGCGTTGGAAACGGATGACGCCAAAGAACCGTCCACCAGCCTTTGGCCGTTGAACTCGGTGGTATTGGCGATACGGTCGATTTCCAACCGCAGTGCATCAAATTCCAATTGGATGGTTTGGCGTTCTGTGGAGCCAACGGTTCCCGTTGCAGCCTGAGAAGCCAGTTCCCGGAGACGAATTAAAATTCCGGATTGTTCGTTGAGGGCACCCTCTGTAACGTTGATGAGAGAGATGCCGTCATTGGCGTTTCTTACCGCTTGGCGCAGGGCTCGAATATCGGATCTTAAAGCCTCGGAGATGGCCAGACCCGCAGCATCGTCAGCACCTCGGTTAATACGGATCCCGGAGGAGATCCTTTCAACCGATGTTGCCAGGCGGTCGTTATTGACACCCAGGATTCTTTGGGCGTTCAAAGACGGAATGTTGTTAAAAATTCTGATGGGCATGTTTATTATCCTCCTTGATAATTAGGGATGAAGCTGATTCCCGTTTTCAGCATCCGTGCTGAAATTGAAAAATGTAGATGTTTCTTTTCTGAAAATTTTCAAACTTTAAAGCTATGAAGTTTAGAGTTCCAATGCCAGCTCGACCAATCCCCTCCAGGAAAATCGAACTTAAGTTTTACTAAACTCAAGATTTCTATCGGGATTTGGAAAAAATAGCTTTACAGTTTTTTTTGATAAGCGCGGGAATAGGCGAGAAAAAAGTGACTATTTGATCGACAAATCAAGGTTTGAATGAGAGCAACCCATTGTTTTTATTGGTGTCTGTTTATTTCTGGGCGGGGGAATAAAAAAATGCACCCTCCAAATACTTGGAGGGTGCATAAATCATCCTGAGGGATGGTCGGAGGAGCCAGTTGGTGATAATCGAATCAGTTGTCAGACAGTTTCGTTGAGATGTTCCTGGTTGAACTCCGCGATCCGTTGAGTTAGTTTTAAAAAATCTTCTCCGGGAATCTGCCGAACCACTTCTCCCGTTTCACGATCCACAACACGAATGACCACTTCACGAGTTTCCTGATTGATCTTGTAGTCCACCGTGTGATCCGCTGAAAAACTTATTTGATCTAACGTTTCTGTTAAACCAGATTTCCCTTCATATGCATCAATATCCTTTGTGGGGTTTGATGACCCGCTTTGGTAATGCTCCTTCGAAGGCTTTTGGCTTTGCCCGGTATGCACAGGGCTGTTTAAGCTGCCTGTAAAGGAGGAAATATCCAATGACATTTAACGACCTCCTGCTAATTAAACGTTTTTGAAAACTATAATAGCGTTTTGTTTTCAAAAAGGCGGTTAGTAAAAATATTATCCCAAGAGCTGTAATACCGATTGCGGGATCAAGTTTGCCTGGCCTACCATGGCCGTTGAAGCCTGCACCAAAATCTGGTTCCGAGTCAGCAGAGCCACTTCTTCGGCGATGTCGGCATCGCGAATGGCGGATTCCGCTGATTGCAGGTTCTCAACTGAAATGGACAGGTTCGAAATAGTACGAACAAGCCGGTTTTGCACGGCACCCACTTTACCTCGAGACTGGGTGACAATGGAAATCGCAGAGTTAATGGTATCCAATGCTGTGAGAGCTCCCTCAGCACTGGTTACGCTCAACCCAGCCACCCCAAGAGCGGATGCTGTAACTGCTGTCAAGTTGATCTGTTCATTCAAGTTGATGCGGCTGTCAGCGCTACTGTTAATGCCCACTTGAATGAGGATCTGGCTTGTAGAAGCTACCGATGAAGCCAAAGAACCATCGACCAGGTTTTGCCCGTTAAATGCTGTGGTGTTGGCGATACGGTCAATTTCCAAGCGCAGAGCGTCAAACTCCAATTGAACGGTTTGTCGTTCGGTTGATCCTACTGTTCCGGTGGCTGCCTGAGAGGAAAGTTCTCTCAGACGGATCAGGATGCTGGACTGCTCGTTGAGCGCACCCTCCGTAACGTTGATGAGTGAAATTCCATCGTTGGCGTTTCGAACTGCCTGCCGAAGGGCTCGAATATCAGAGCGCAATGCCTCTGAAATTGCTAGACCCGCGGCATCATCAGCACCTCTGTTGATCCGGAGGCCGGATGAGATACGTTCTACTGATGTTGCAAGACGATCGTTGTTAATACCCAAAATTCTTTGGGCGTTAAGTGAGGGGATGTTGTTAAAGATTCGAACTGGCATTGTAATCCTCCATGATTAATTTTACGGGTTACTGTTTTGGTCTCCGAACCAAAACAAGCCTCCAAGCTTTTAACCCTTTAGTGAAAAATCCGTTTTTTCACTATGACACTTTTGTTACCTCCTGATCATACGTTAATGATTTGCTTCTAACTCAGGATACAAACATGCTCAATGAGGCCTATCGGAAAAGGATGAGATATCTTTAGAAAAAAATCGCGCAGGAGCGCAGGTGGGCGTTCTGGAGTGGTTATGAAATATCAAGGGCAATGTGGGCTTGAGCTATCTAAAGCATTATAGAATAATGACTATTGCTCTCTGTAACTCGTGCCCGCCCTGGGTTTAGATCAGAAAAGTTATTGCAGAATATTCAATAAATTCTGACCCGACAAATTGGTTTGCCCAACCATGGACACCGAAGCCTGGGCAATAATCTGGTTTCGGGTTAGTTGAGCAATTTCCTCTGCGATGTCTGCATCACGGATGGAGGAATCTGCAGCTGTCAGGTTTTCGATGGAAACTCCGAGGTTGCCAAGTGCTTTTAAAAAGCGATTTTGCAGGGCACCGGTTCTTCCTCGAGTCGAATTTAGAGAGCCCAGACTGATGTCAATTTGGTCCAAAGTCTTTTGCGCATCTGCAGTTGTTGTAACCGACAGATTGCTGATTCCCAATTTAGTGGAGTTGCTGGCATTTAAGTCGAGTTCAACATTAAGGTTGATCCGGCTGGCATTCTCGCTATTGACTCCAATCTGCACAGATGCCTGTTCGGAAGCTTGAACTGTTTGGGCTAAAGATCCATCCAGCAGGGTTTTGCCATTGAATTCGGTAGTTGCGGCGATCCGATCAATTTCGGCCACCAGAGAAGAAAACTCTAGTTGGAGAGTCTGGCGTTCAAACTGCCCGATGGTTCCTGAAGCTCCTTGCGTGGCCAGTTCTTTAAGGCGAATGAAGGCTCCGGCTTGCTCATTCAAAGCACCCTCGATAATATTGATCATTGAAATTCCATCATTGAGGTTGCGAGAACCCTGTCTCAACGCTCGTACATCGGACCGGAGGGATTCTGACACAGCAAGGCTCGCTACATTGTCTGCGCCTCTATTGACTCGGGTTCCAAATGATATTCGCTCTATGGATTGCCCAACTCGCTTGTTATTGATATCTAAAAATCTCTGAGCGGTATTAGATAATGTGTTGGTGATTATGCTGTTAGTAGACATGACATCTTCCTTCCCTGAATATTTTATCGTACATTTCGTTGTACTGAAATAACTGAAGGGAGCGTCCTCTTCTAATCCGCTCCCATGTCTTTTTTTATGCAGTCGGTTGCCACCCGAAGAAACTCTCTGGCCTGTGTATAGGAGTCCGGTGCCGAGTTTGCGGCGTGGTGATTCTCAATAGCGGTAGCCAGATGTCTTTTGATTTCCTGCAGGTGAGTTCCCAATGCGGCGGATCTTTGCTTCAATCGGCTTATGATTGCCAAAGCATTTTCCAGAACCATTAACCCCTTCAATCCCTTTTGTGGAGAATCGATTGATAAATCTCCCAGCCCCAGAGTTTTTGCGGTGATGGAGGGAATGTTCAGGCTAGTGTTAAGGTTGATGCGGTTTTCGGGTGAACCATTTGCCCCGACAACCAGAAAGGAATGCGAATCGTTATGCACGGAAGCGGATATCGAGCCATCGAGAAATTTCTGCCCTCTATGTTTGAAGGTTTCTACCGCTTGATCCAACGCCCTCAACTTCTGGCAAATATTAAATTCCAAATCGGATTTTTGTGGAGTTCCCAGGTTGGATGCCAAGCTGGGGGTGACCCATTGCTTGACTTGCGACAAAACAGCTTCAATTTCAGCGTAAGCATTTTCCACGACCGAGACCAACTCCATCCCCAATGAGACATTGTGAATGGCCTGATCCAGGTTTTTAGGGTCGGTTTCCTGGTTGGTGAACTTTTTAAACTCTAACCCGGAAACTTTCTGGCCGGACTCGATATCTTCAATTTTATAGACAAAATTGGCGATCACTTTCTGATTCATGACAGACTCCTGACAGTTGATGGATTAAATCGGTGAATAAATCGATTAAGCCAGTAACTGTAAAATTGACTGTGGGATCAGATTTGCCTGACCAACCATTGCCGTAGCAGACTGTACGAGAATTTGATTTCGAGTCAGGGTCGCGATTTCTTCGGCGATATCAGCGTCTCGGATAGCGGACTCTGCGGCTTGCAGATTTTCAATTGTAACGGAAAGGTTTCCCACCGACCGAGTCAACCTGTTTTGCACCGCACCCACCTTACCACGGCCCTGAGTAACGGCAGAGATAGCAGTGTTAATGGTATCGAGAGTGGTTAAGGCTTCAGCCGCCGCAGTGACGGACAGGGTATCGATTCCCAAACTCGAAGAAGTGATTGCAGCGAGGTTGATCTCTGTATTCAGGTTAATCCGACTGTTGACACCGCTGTCAATACCAACCTGAATAAGAACCTGATTTGTGCCGGACGAGGAAGAAGCCAGAGAGCCATCTACCAGTCCCTGTCCATTAAACTGTGTGGTTGCCGCAATACGGTCGATCTCACTACGCAGGGAGGAAAACTCTAGCTGAATGGTCGCACGTTCTGTGGAACCTACGGTACCGGTTGCGGCCTGAGATGCCAGTTCCCGGAGTCGAATCAGGATGCTCGATTGTTCATTGAGCGCCCCTTCAGCAACGTTGATGAGTGAAATACCATCGTTTGCGTTTCGAACTGCCTGGCGCAGTCCACGGATATCAGAACGTAGGGCTTCAGAAATAGCCAGTCCAGCCGCATCATCAGCACCACGGTTGATCCTGATACCTGAAGAAATTCGTTCTACTGATGTTGCAAGACGGTCGTTGTTGGTACCCAAAATCCTTTGGGCATTAAGCGAAGCTATGTTGTTGAAAATTCGTACTGGCATTTCCTAATCCTCCACCATGAGTTGGAATTATTTTTGCTGCTATTACTTTTAAACGTTTGCTGCTGCCCCTGAAGAGTCTTTATTTTGGTGGCTCTCCTCAGCATTCCACCGTTTACTGCTGCCCCTGAAGAGTTTTTATTTTCGGTGGCTCTCCTCAGCATTCCACCTTTATTTTCAAACCCATAAAGCAGAAAACCGGGTTTAAATAGCTTGTTTCATTGTCCATCAATCTTTCGAGACAATTCTGCTTAATTGGGTTATCGGTGAGAAAACTTAGAACTTTAATAAAAAACTTATAAAACTATAAGTTTTCTTCACGCCAGTTTTTCTGAGGAATATCAATGTTTAAGGAAGCGGTTTCTGGATGGGTATTCAGGTATTCGATAGCTGTTTGCAGGCTCAAGGGCGAATCGGGGGAGTGAGGGAGGTTTTTAAAAAGCTCTTCCATAAGTCGAAAATCTTGTTCCGTATCAACGGTCAGGCGAAAATTGCGATCTTTTAAATAATCCGGAGCGTTAACGCGCTTGATCCTGAAAGAAGAAGGGTGGTCGTGAAACCAGGTGGTAACGTGTTCGCGATAAATAGAACTTTTAGCCAGTTCACCGATTTTTTTCAAGGTTTCAAATCGAATGATTTCGCAGGCACTGCCCAGAGGAACGGGATCGTGGGGAAGAGTGTAATCGGCTTTCTCCGATAGATGGGCTTGAATGAGCGAGCTTAAGAACGGTGCATCAATAAGAGGGTTATCGCCGCAGACCCGAACCACCTGTTCTGTTTGCACGCTTTCTCCTGCTTTTATGAACCGGCCCAGGACATCTTCTTCCGAGCCTTGGAAAACTGGAATCTGGAGTCGGCGGGCAAACTCAATCAACGGGAGTTCTGATTCTTTTTCGGGAATTGCCAGGAGGATGAGATCAATTTCCGGCACCTGTTTTAAACGAATAATGATATGCTCCAGCAGGGGCAGGCCCGCAATTGGGCGCAGGCTTTTGCCGGGGAACCGGGTAGACCCCATTCGGGCTTGAATGATAGCGGTGACAGAAACCATTTTTCAATAAAAGGATAATGTTCGCCGGTATTGTAACCTTTCAAAGGGGATTTGTAATGTCGAATTCTATTCGTTCCCTGCTCCGTCCACCTGCATTGAAAGAAGGAGATGTTGTGGGTGTGGTGGCTCCAGCTGGTCCGGTGGATAGGGCGCAGTTGGAAACCGGGTTGGAAGTGATCCGAGGCATGGGGTTTAAGCCCTTGTTAGGCAAACATATTTATGCCCGTTCCCGTTTTATGGCAGGCTCCGACAAGGATCGGGCTCAGGATATTATGGGTATGTTCAGGAATCCTGAAGTCAGGGCAATTTTTTGCGCTCGTGGGGGGTACGGTGCCAATCGCATTCTCTCTCATCTTAATCCTGATGAGATAAGAGCTCACCCAAAAGCCGTGGTGGGGTCCAGCGATATTACCCTGCTTCTCCATTTTCTAGTTCAAGAATGCGGGCTGGTCGCGTTTCACGGTCCGATGGTTGCTGGAAGTTTTGGGCGGGCTGCAATGAAAAAGTCACGCCGACAATTCAGGGCATTGTTGACTGGCGATGCCAGGGCCAGGGCTTTCCACGCTCCCGGAGCGAAGGTGTTTTCCAGTGGGGTGGCTCAGGGTAAAATTGCTGGAGGTTGTTTGACCTTGTTGTGTCGTTCATTAAACACTCCCTATGAAATTAACACCAGAAACAGAATTTTGTTGATAGAAGATGTCAACGAGCCTTTATACCGGATTGATGGAATGCTTTGGCAATTAAAAAATGCGGGGATGTTTAAAGGTGTGCGCGGGTTAATTTTCGGGGAAATGGTCAACTGCCAGTCACAACGCAAAGGTGATGGGACGATTGCAGACATTCTCGCGGATCTTTTCCCAAAACCGGGATTCCCGATTCTGACTCACTGTCCAATAGGTCACGGCAAAGAGGTCTGGACCCTTCCTTTAGAAACATCAGCGACTCTGGATAGCGAATCCAAAACCCTGGAGCTGAAACACTGCGGGGTCAAGTAGATCAACTGGGCCTGACCGTCACCCCTTTGGATTGCAGGAAAGTTTTGGTTTCCTGAATGGTGAATTCCTTAAAATGAAAAATGGAAGCGGCCAGCACCGCTGAGGCTTTTCCTTTTACAATACCTTCATATAAATGCTCAAGGGTTCCCGCTCCTCCTGAGGCGATCAAGGGAATGGTGATCGATTCTGAAACCATTTTGTTGAGTTCGATGTCGTATCCGGCCTTGGTGCCATCGCGGTCCATGCTGGTGAGCAAAATTTCTCCTGCGCCATAAAAATCCATTTTTTGAGCCCACCTTTGCACATGAATTCCAGTTGGGTTTCTCCCTCCATGTGTGTAGACCTCCCAGGCAGGCGATGAATCAGATTGCTTCAGTAATAGTTCCGGGTGCTCGGATGCCCAATCAGGCGGGGTAGATGAGGAAAGGGAAGCTTGCACTTCTTTGGCATCAATAGCGACAACAATGCACTGGCTGCCAAAACGGTTTGCTGCACGCTGCACAAAACCAGGGTCTTTGACGGCGGCTGTGTTGATAGCGACTTTATCAGCGCCGGCTTTTAGAAGGTTTCGGATATCATCCAGCGTGCGCACTCCTCCGCCAACCGTTAAAGGCATGAACACCTTTTCGGCAGTGCGGGCGACCACATCCAGAATAATGTCACGCTTCTCGTGTGAGGCCGTGATGTCTAAAAAGGTGAGCTCATCGGCACCTTCTATTTCATAGGCTGAAGCGATTTCAACCGGGTCGCCAGCATCGCGGAGATTGACAAAGTTGACCCCCTTGACCACTCGGCCATCCTTGACATCCAAACAGGGTATGATGCGTTTAGCTAGCATGAAGTGCGTCTCGCGCCTCCTTAAAGGAAATGGTTTTGTCGTACAGAGCTTTGCCGATGATAACTCCTTCGACGCCATAGGACTCCAGCTTGGCTAGATTTTTTATGTCTTCCAGGCGACTCACTCCCCCTGATGCAATTACAGGTAGTTGTGCGCACTCGGCAAACTCCTTGATGCTTTCCAGATTAGGACCCTGCAGCATGCCATCGCGACTGATGTCGGTGAATATAAACCCGGCAATTCCATAGCCCTTCATTTTTTGGGCGAGGTCAGTGGCTTTTTGCTCAGAAACTTCCACCCAGCCTTTCACAGCGACTAAACCGTCCCGGGCATCAATGCCGACAATAATTTTATCTGGGAAACGTCGGCAGGCTTCTTCAACAAACTCTGGTTCCTTTTGAGCAATGGTGCCTAAGATGACTCGGTATGCGCCAGCTTTAACATATGCTTCAATGGTTTCAAGGGTTCGAATTCCTCCTCCGACCTGTATATCCACAGAACTGCTATAGATAATGTTTTTTACGATCTCAGAATTGATGGGTGAACCCTGGAATGCGCCATCAAGGTCTACAACATGAATAGTCTGCGCTCCTTCTTCATCCCAATGATTGGCCATTGAGAGAGGGTCATTGGAATAGACTGTTTCCTGATCTGCTTTTCCCTGAACAAGGCGCACGCACCTTCCTTCTTTTATATCCACTGCCGGTATTATTCTCATTAGAAGCTTTGTATTAAGGTTTCAAAGTAAACCCTGATATTAACAGAGGTGTTTCACATCTTCAACGTTGTTTGCCAAGCTCAGGATTGCGTTATATAATCTCCCCCACCACTAGGCGTGGGGCCAAATGGAAAAGGCTTTATTGGCTGGCAAAGGGTTGTCTCGACTGATGAGTCCTTGCTATCTGATGCCCTATAAAAGAATTTAATTTTGGAGTGATTATGAAAGCCAGCCAAACCGAGCTTGATGGAGTTTTGCTCATCGAGCCCACTGTTCACATTGATTCCCGGGGACGGTTTTTTGAAAGCTATGAAAAGGAAAAATACCGTGCGTTGGGAATCCATGAAGAATTTGTTCAGGATAACCAGTCGCTCTCAAATAAAAATGTTTTAAGAGGGCTGCATTACCGGGTTGACCCGGAACAGGCCAAACTGGTTAGAGTGGTTAAGGGCGAAGTGTTTGATGTGGTTGTGGACATTAGAAAAAGTTCGCCTACTTTTGGGAAATGGCAGAGCTTTATTTTGTCGGCCACTAATAATCTTCAGGTTTATGTCCCTGTAGGTTTTGCCCACGGGTTTTGTGTGCTCAGTGATACGGCGGAGTTTTTATATAAGGTTTCTGAATATTACTCGGCGGAAAAAGAAAAAGGAATTATCTGGAACGACCCGGATATTGGGATTGACTGGCCAATATCAGATCCTATTCTCTCTGACAAAGATGAAAGCAATCCTCGATTGAGGAGCTTGTAGTATTTGTAAAGAGCTTTAAAAGAATTTTTTTCAGGGGCAGACTCATTTGGCGTGGAGGTATTTGTTGAATTCATTGAAAGCCAGATTGACGGTATCTTCTATGTTCAACTCCGGGCCATTTTCAATGGATTTGATATTTTTAACAAGAGTTTCATCAAGATTATTTTTGAGTTGTTTTGCAAAACTTGGCGAACTTGATTCAGCGCGGTAAAGCGACAAAATTTCTGTCGCGATGGTTTTCCCCGGTTTGCTGTTCAGTATCTGGTCGTAATCATAGCCCTTCTTCTCGCCAAACTCCAACAAGCGGTCGATCTTCTTTGCCACCTGCTCGTAAGCATCTTCGCCGATGGTGGACTGAACGGATTTCGCAAAAACGGGTATCAGACAATCAGGGACACCAGGCTGTCTGATATTTTTTTCCAACATGCGAACAAAAAAGCGGCCAACATGTTCTTTGCGCTGGTTTCGGTCCTTCCGTTTCATTCGTCTTTTGATTCGGGACTTGTCGTCCTTCTCGCTGGGAGCATTTTCCGCATTGGAATTGATCAGTTGGTTGAACATGGACAGAGTTTCCGACTCTATTTGATTAAACAAGTTATCCGAGCTTAAATCGGAGTTATCCTTTGCGATTTTTAAAATTTTAAAAATAATATCCTGCCTGAGAGTGTCGCTCATATTGATTTTTGAACTTCCAGTTTAAAAAGATCTACGTAAATACTCTCGCTTTCGGTGAGGAATTCTAATACCTCAACGGAAGCCAGTACCCAACGCCACTGTAACTAAATGGTGGCAAGCTTTTATAAAAAGCCTACCACAAACTTCCTGAACTACTCAATCGGAACATTGGAGGGGGCATAATAACCATTATGAAATCAATGGTTTGTTGGTATGTCGGTGCTGCGATATTTCACCCCTAATGTTTTAATCTTTTTATGCCGATAAAAAATATAAGCATGAAAAGAAGAGTGTGAAAAACTTTTAGGTTATCAAAAATGTCTTTAAATGTGTCCGAAATAGGTTTTCAAAATACTTCACTGGAACAGAAAAGTGTCTTAGCTTCTGTGGATGCGTTCGTTTCCAGCGAGTTGAACTTGAAAACCAGTGAGGGCGACCTTGTCAGTTTATCGTTTGCCGGAGAGCAGTCTTTGTCGGAATCATTGACCCAGACGCAAACTCAAGAAAACGGAGCTGTACAGGAGTTCAGTTCGGTTGCTAGGGCCGCTGCTTCTTATTCTCTGACTGTGCAGGGAGATTTGAATGCCGAAGAACTGGCCGCTATTAACAAACTGGCTGAGGAGATTGCTCCGCTGGCTAGAGAGTTTTTTGCGAGCGGGGAATTAAACCTGGAAGACTCCGCCAATGTCCTGGCTGACAACCTCGGCGTGCTCCAGCAAGTAGAATTGTCGCTGGAAAGAACTGTGGTGGCAATCTTTGAAACCCGAAGCGTTACGCGATTGCCGGAAGAGGGTGGCGACATCACCAATATTGAAGCCCTGCCTAATCAGGCATCAGAGCTTGAAACAGATGGGATCCGGGATTTCCCGGCTCTGGTTCAAGCAACGATTGACGCGGTTTTTAAGTCCGAAGCGGAAGAGGTTCCCGATCAGGATTCTATTCTCAGATCTTTGAATGATCTGTTAGCTTTCATTCGTGATCGACTTGGCGAGTTTTTTAATCCGCCGACCGGTCTGGCTGCCTTACCTATCGAGCCTGCCTCTGCTGGTGATGAAGCGGTAGATGCCGTAGTAGAGAACGAGCCATCTCCTCCTCAGCTTGAGCAATAACTCGCTAGCGCGAGAAGCAGATAGCAGTGCCCCGTCAAGCAATCCACACCTGAAGCCGAGATAACTCTTTGCCAGCCAAATAAAGCGTTGGCTCATTGGCCCCACGCCGAGTGGGCTAGGGCATGAGCGCGCCGTTGTTGATGTCGAGGGTTTGTCCGGTGAAGGAAGTTTGTTCTTCTGAAATCAGGAAAGCCACTAGTTTGGCGACTTCTTCAGGTTGGGACATTTTGCCCAATGGTACTGGCTTCATCGCTTCCTTATAAGCTTCGTCTTTGGAAACCTTCAAAGCATCTGCAAAACCTTGCAAACCTTCCTGCGCCATATCGGTGTCGACCCAACCGGGACACAAAGCGTTCACCAGAATTCCATCGCCGCTGTGTTCCGCCGCCAAAGATCGAGTGAGACCCAGTAACCCGGCTTTGGATGCACAGTAGGCGGAATAACCCGGAACCCCTAGTCTTGCCAAAATGGATGAGATGATGATAATTTTTTTGAACGGTGCAGAATCTTTTTTAATTAGAGGAAGGCATTCCTGAATGGTTTGGTAGGTTCCGGTCAAGTTGGTGTTTATAACTTCCTGCCAGCGATCCTGATCTCCGTACTGGTTTTCGCCACCAATACCGGCATTGGCGATGAGCCCGTAAAGAGATGTAACATTTTCCAGAGCTTTTTTGATTTCCCCTGAGTTCCTGATATCGCAAGTGTGGCATTGGTGCTGTTCAGGGTTTTTCAATAAACTTTTTGTGGATTTCAGGTTTTCCAGATTGCGTCCCAAGAGGATGAGGGAGTATCCACGTTCGGCCAGGGTTTCAGAAATGCTTCTGCCTATCCCTGAACCGGCTCCTGTTATAACAATATGCATTTATATTTCCCGGGTGTTTTCTGAAAATGGGTTTTTAGAAGGGTTCAACAGAATCTTGATGTATCCCGATAAGGTTTCGGCTTTTTCTGGTTCGTTAGAACCCTGGTAAACCTGGATCAGGTTATTCATCATTCGGATCAGCGTTTCCCGGTGTGTGGACTGGGACAGGAAATGCTCCTCAAAAGGTTGGCCAAACTGTTCAACGATTTGAATGCAGTCCGCACGGGTCAACAGGCGACCTTGATGGAATGGGTCGAAATAAATTGCATTTTTAGGAAGATTGTATTTGACGATGTAATGGCCTGGCAGACCCACACCGACAATGGGCAACCCCAATCGGCTGGCAACCAGAATACAAAGGGTTGAAAGTGTGATGGGCAAACCGGTTTTATGTTGCAGAACTTTATTGAGGTAGCTGTTATCCGGGTCCAGATAGTTTTTTTGGTTGCCGCGGAAATGTTCCTGCTGAAAAAGCAGATGGGTCAATGTGGAAACGACCTGAGAGGGGTTCGCTTCTGGAACCAGATTCTGTTCCAGCCGTTGCGCCAGCGAGTCCAGGTTTTCCCGGCAGGCTTCAGGCTTGGAATCGGGATAGCCGAATTCCATGAGCAAAAGTATTCCAGCTTCCAGGTCGACATCCCGGCCGAGTCCTTTATGTGCTAGTTGCCGGAACTTCTCTCCCAGCTTTTTCGGGAAAATCGCGTTAATCACTTCCTGCGCCTGCAAGCGGAGAGCGACTTCCTCACTGCGAACCGCCATTTCCAGAAAGGGTAAGGCGTCTTCCCCCAGTTCGATCAACTGGAGACGAACCTTTTCGCGGATGAACTCATCCCGGTCCGTCAACAATTGGATCAAGTATGAAATTTGGCCGAGGGCCTTTTGATTGCTCATGGCATAAAAAAACAAGCGGGCATTTCAGCCCGCCTGAACGGGGAAATCGAAACCGACTAAAGGTCCGGTTGTGGTGTTGTGCGTAAATAAGGTTTGATGACTTTATGTCCCTTGGGAAACTTTGCCGGAATATCTTCTGTCTTGATTGCGGGGACGACCACGCAGTCCTCGCCATGTTTCCAGTCAACCGGTGTGGCGACCTGATAATTGGCGGTGAGTTGCAGTGAATCGATAACACGCAGGATCTCGGCAAAGTTTCTACCCGTTGAAGCGGGATAGGTGAGTGTCAGTTTTACGCTCTTGTCTGGTCCGATGATGAAAACCGAGCGGACTGTCAGGTTGTTCAGCGCATTCGGGTGTATCATGTCATACATTTCCGCGACTTTTTTGTCGGGATCAGCAATGATGGGGTAGTTCACCGTACAACCCTGCGTTTCGTTAATGTCATTAACCCAGCCCTTGTGCGAATCCAAAGAGTCTACGCTCAAGGCGAGAACTTTGACATTCCGCTTGTCGAATTCATTTTTAAGACTGGCCACTCGGCCCAACTCGGTGGTACAAACCGGGGTGTAGTCTTTGGGGTGGGAAAACAAAACCCCCCAGCTATCACCCAGATACTTATGAAACTCAATGGTGCCTTCGGTGGTTTCTGCCGTGAAATCTGGTGCAATATCTCCTAATCTTATAGCCATAATCTGCTTCCTTCTTAAAAAAGATTATAATTGGTAAAAGCATTTTTCCTATGCTATCCAGACAACCCCTAAAATGGGGCAAAGTTCTTTAAAAGGGCAACGGAAACAAGAGCAATTATACCATAGCCGAAAGCCAGGGGAAACGACCGGACACTTGCTGGAACTTATCTGCTTTTGCCTGGGTTTAACTTCTGCATATATTAACTTGTATATAAGGTTCTTAGATGATCCCCGCTGACATAGGGTGTAAATATTTTTAACACTGATTTCTAAGAGGTTCTGTGGCTGACATTAATCTGGATGAGACAAAAATACTCTTGCGTCAGGTCTGGGCTTTTATGCTGATGGGGCTTTATGGCATCGGGGCTTTTCAGGAGCGTGCGGTGATCCTTCAGGCAGAGGTGCTCCCGGCGGCAGAATCGATTCTGCCGGATGTGGCCAAGGTGATATTTTTTGGCTTGCTCTTTGTGTCGTTCCTGATAGATATCGTGGAAATGCGTGAAGATAAAGACAAGGCCTACCAGTTTTTATTTTTGTCGTTGATCGCGGGAGGGCTTTCTGCTCCAGTTAGTGCCCTGCAATATCGAGTGATCACTTGGATTTCCGGGGGCGGATAATCGATTAGCATATTAATGTTTGCGTAAACAGTTTAACAAATACAGTACCTTGTTTAAATCAGCAGGATTGACCCAATTATAACAACTTTGTGACGTTAAAGTTACAGGGGATAGTTATAATGACTTACAGGTATTCGTAATGCTTAAGCCTGTTGACATGCATATTCTATGCAAGCGAGTGTTGCCCAGCACTTTTAAATGTGTTTTTTAAAGGACTGGGCAAAAGCTATTCTCTCAGCTTTTAATGTGGTTTCCCTAATGCAGTCCTTATGAAAAAAATTTCCTTCGGGATCAGTAAAAAAATTCAGCTTTTAAATGCTGTGCTGGTATTGGTCAGCGCGTTGGTTTTGGGTGTGGTGTTTTATAACGAAGCTGAAAAAATAATACTTAAAAATAAACTGGGGGAGCTGTCAGAAAATGTCTCTGTGTACAAGTTGGGCATTCTGGATAAGTTAACAAACCTGGAAGGAAACACCGTATTTTTATCTAAAGTGCCACCCATTCAGGGAATCATTCGCTCTGAAAGGAATAATGGCAAAGACCCATTAGATGGGTCTAGTTATGAAGAGTGGAAAGCAAGGCTGTCCATTATTTTTTCCGAATTTTTAACCTCCCACCCGAATTATTTTAAGCTCCGCTTTATTGGGATTAAAAATGACGGAAAGGAAATTGTCGGGGTGAACAGGACGGGCACATCGATAAACGTGGTCAAAGAAAAGGATCTTCAATCCAAGGGGCACAGACCTTATTTTAAAGAAGTGATAGTCTTGGCTAAAGGGCAATTTTACCTTTCCAGCATTTCCCTCAACCGGGAACACGGCAAGATCTCAATACCACATACTCCTACCATTCGGGCGGCAACGCCGATTTATGACCAGAATGACAATCTCTATGGAATTATTATTGCCAATATTAACTCCACACAATTGCTTAATGAGGGGATGCCGAACCAGTACCCCATCATGGTGGTCGATCAGGATGGTTATTATATTTTCCACCCCAACCCGGATAAAACCTTTGGACATGATTTGAAGAAAGAGTGGAAGATTCAAAAGGATTTTGCGGAGACAAGGTCCTTTTTTGACCCTCAAAACCCCCTTCAAAGTGCCACGCTAATTTCAGAAGAGGGCAAGGAACCGAGGGCCTTGCATATTCAGAAAATGAAATACGATCCGGTGAACCCCGATAAATTTCTAGGGCTGGCGGTTTATAAGAATTTGAATGAACTCATGGAGGGAACGGCGAACACTCTTTATAAAATAGGGTTTCTGCTGGTTATGATGATATTTGTGGTTCTGGTGCTGGCCTATTTATTTTCGCGCAAAATGCTTCGGCCTATGGATCGATTGATTCAGGCGACAGAAGATCTGGCTGCGGGTAAAGAAATTATTGATTACCCTAAGGAATCGCAGGATGAATTTGGTGTTCTGGCTGAATCTCTGGAGTCCATGAACAAAAAAATTGAAGAAAGAGCCATTGCCGAAGTCAGCGAGCGGCAGAGCGGAGTCATCATGGAAAACATGTTGGATGCTGTAATCACCATTGATGATGAGGGGATTGTTCAAGCAATCAATACTTCGGCAGAAAGATTGTTCGGCTATTCCCGCGATGAGGTGGTGGGTAGAAATGTTTCCATTTTGATGCCGGAGCCCTATAAAAGTGAACACGATGATTATGTTAGAAATTATTTGCAAACCGGTATAGCAAAAATTATTGGAATGGTGCGGGAGGTGGTGGGGTTGAGAAAAGATGGCTCCACGTTCCCTTTGGAACTGGCGGTCAGTGAAATGTGGATGCCGGATGGCGAAGGGAAAAATAGAAAAACGTTTGTTGGCTGTTGCAAGAATATTGAAGAACGCAAACAGAACGAAGAACAAATAGTGAAGGCCCGGGAAGAGGCGGAAAAAGCCAACACGGCCAAATCGGAATTTCTCGCGAGAATGAGCCATGAGTTGCGAACTCCCCTGAATGCGATACTTGGGTTTTCACAATTGGAAATAATGAGACTTAAAGCGAGTGGGGAAAATGAAGCAAAAAAAATAAAAATATTCAACAGATCTTTGACTCCGGTAATCACCTGCTTGAACTGGTGAATGAGGTTCTTGACCTGTCCAGAATAGAATCGGGAATCATGAGCTTCTCAAGTGAACCGGTCGATGTGGTCTCTTTGCTTAGTGAAATTTATTCTCAGAGTGTGCCTCTCGGACAAAAGAATTCCATTTTGGTGAAACTTGACTTGCCCCTTGATGTCGAGAGGCTTTATGTCCATGCAGACCGAACACGGTTGAAACAGGTTTTATTAAATTTGATTTCTAATGGGATCAAATACAATCGTAAAAATGGAGAAACAGTGATCTCGCTGTCAAAGACTTCGGTCGGTAAAGTACGAATGGCGGTTAAGGATCAGGGCAAAGGCATTGTCCCTGAGCAAATGCATAAATTGTTCAAACCTTTTGAGAGATTGGGCGCCGAAACCTCGGAAGTGGAGGGGACTGGCATTGGCTTATCCATCGCGAAAGAGTTGACGGAAGATATGGGAGGGGTGCTTGAGGTCGAGACGGTCGAGAATGAGGGAAGCCTGTTTTATGTGGAGTTTGACCGTTGTCCCGCTCCGCAAGAACAAAAAGTTGACCTTGAACAAGCGGGAGATTTTGGCTTCGAGTTGAAACTGGCGCGTGAGAGAGAAATCCGAATTCTTTATGTTGAAGATAACCCGGCCAATATGGAGCTGGTTGTCCGTTGGTTTTCCCGGCAGGGGAATATTGAATTGTTGCAGGCGCAGGATCCCATGACAGGAGTCGAGTTAGCGCTAGGAAAATCTCCTGATTTGATTCTGCTCGACATTCATCTCCCTGGTATGGATGGGTATGAGGTTTTCGATTTATTGAGTCGCAAGGCAGTCTCGAAGTCCATCCCCATTATTGCTTTAAGCGCCAATGCCATGCAGGAAGACATAGATAAGGCCTTGAAGATGGGGTTTAAGGCATATGTCGTGAAGCCTTTTAAGATTGAGCGCTTATGTAAAGAAATCAACCGTGTGCTTGATGCCTCGATGGCTGACTGAGAGAATATATTGAAAATTGCAGCACCATCATGTCGAAGTGCGCCCGGGTTTACTCTTATCGTTCAGCTATAGAGTTTTGATTTTTGAAAAGGCCTGAACCACAGCTTGCCAGTCCGACACAGATTGGGTAGAATGATCCATTATTTATTTCCAGACAAATAGTGAGGGCCGTTAGCTCAGCTGGCAGAGCAACTGACTCTTAATCAGTAGGTCCTCGGTTCGA
>JACNKA010000131.1 GCA_014382285.1 Nitrospinota bacterium
CTTTGAGAAAATTGACTTGATTTATAAATTTTTTTGTTCATACAATTGATAGTTCTCAACAAAAATAAAGGATTCATTCATGGGAGACCAGATCCATATTGTAGAGTTGATTGACCAGGTTTTAAATGAAACTCAGGATCGACCTCAATTGCAGGAAAAGATCTTTGATCTCAGGGACGCTTTGTTCCAGGCCCAGCAGTCTGCCCAGCAGTATGCATTGAAAATTAAGACGTTGGAGGAGGCTATTGAAAAGCTGAAATCTCCTGCCCACCGCATCGGCACGATTCTGGGGCAGGGGGAGGATGGCTTGGCGCGTCTGGTTTCTGGGGGCACGGAATACCAGGCTGCGGTCGTCCCGGAACTGACGGAAAATGAGGGGCTGAAAACCGGGGACCAGGTCGCGCTGAATGAAGGATTCGTTGCCATTGCCCGGCTACCTTTCCCCGCTCAGGGGCCATTGGCGAAAATTTCCGGAAAGTTGGCAGGTGGGCAATGGTTGGTGCAGGCGGCGACCGGCAACAGCGAAACCCTTGTTCTGGCTCGCGATGGCCTGAATGAAGCCGAACTGAAAGAGGGCGAAGAAATTTTTCTCGATAGCAACCAAAGGGTTATTTTGGGAAAACTTCCGAAACGGGAGTCCCGCACCCTGATTGAAGACGATTATGACCAGGTGGAGTGGTCACAGGTGGGTGGACAGGAAAAAGTAAAAGAGGAGGTGCGGAAAGTCCTCGAATACCCGCTTCTGCACAAAGAAATTCTGAGTCAGATGGAATATCAGGTGCCCAAAGGATTTTTGTTTTATGGTCCTCCGGGTTGCGGCAAAACTCTCATCGGAAAAGCGATTCTCACCGAAGTGATCCGCAAGCTTTCCGAGCACGAAGGCTCGGAACTTGAGGGCCGGTTCATTCATGTTAAAGGACCGGAGATTCTCAATATGTGGCTGGGAGAATCGGAGCGTAAAATCCGCGAAATTTTCAAGAAAGCTCGGGACTATAAAGAAAAAGGCCAGATTCCGTTCATATTTATAGATGAAGCGGAATCCATTCTGGGAACCCGGCAGGCCTGGCGCGGATCGAACATCAGCAATACAGTGGTTCCCATGTTTTGCGCGGAGATGGATGGCATTCAATCTCTGCGCGAAACGGTCGTGATTCTGGCGACCAACCGGCCCGACCTGATTGACCCCGCTGTCATCCGGCCCGGCAGAATTGATAGAAAGATCAAAGTGTCGCGTCCCAACCGCGAAGAGTCTAAGGCTATCCTGCGGGTTTACCTGAAAGAAGGACTGCCTCGTGAACATGAGGACTTTGATGCGATGGCCGAACCGTTTCTGGACCGCCTTTTTGACCAAAATTCCAAACAGGAAGTATTGGTGCTGACATTGCGAAGCGGCAGTAACCGAAAAATGTATTGGAGCGATTTTATTTCTGGTGCGGTCATTGAGGGCATCATGAAACGCGCTAAAGAACGGGCCATCGAACGGACGATTCGTGGCGAAACGCTATGCCTGACGGTGGACGATCTCGTGATTTCTCTGGAGGCCGAATTTGAGGAAGGCAGTCTGCTACCCGCTGAATCGAACATGGAAGACTGGCTTCAGCTTTTGGATATGGACTCGAAGAATGTTGTGCGGGTAAGACGACCTAACGAGTCAGATAAAGCCACCGAAAACACGATGCGCCGGTCCATCATATGAGCGTTCCTCTCCTCGGTATGGAGACCGAGTATGGGATAATCCGGGAAGACATGGAAAACTCCGATCCGGTTGAAGAGTCCATGAAACTTTTACAGGCCTGCGAGCGCAAAAGTGTTTTTGGTAAATGGGCGTATTCACAGGAGAACTCGCATCTGGATATGCGAGGGTTTAAGGTGAAATCTTTGGCTCAGGATGAAGAGGAGGATGCTTTTTGCGCTGAAGATCGCAAAAGGCCCTACTCCTATCTGGATATGAAATGCGACCGGGTTTTGACAAACGGTGCACGTTTTTATAATGACCATACTCATCCTGAATACAGCACCCCGGAGTGTCGGTCTGTGTTGTCGCTGGTGGCGCATGATGTGGCGGGGGAGAGAATTGTCGCCGAATGTGTGACCCTTCGTAACCGAGAGTTGGAGGGCAAACCGCTTCAGGTATTCAAAAATAATACCGATTACAGCGGTCATAGTTATGGAACGCATGATAACTACCTCATCCCCAGAGAAACGCCATTTGAGGATTTGGTAAAAGGACTGGTTCCTTTTCTGGTGACGCGCCAGTTGTATGCCGGGGCGGGGAAAGTGGGGTCAGAGAGTGCTACAGATTTTCAGGGTTTGCAGTTGGCGCAGCGGTCTGATTTTATCGAAACGGTTTTAAGCATCGAGACCATGACGAACCGCCCTCTCATTAATACCCGGGACGAACCGCATGCGGTGAGTAGCCGGTATCGGCGTTTGCATTTGATTCTCGGCGATGCCAATATGTCGGCTTATGCCACGGCCCTGAAGGTGGGCAGTACATCGCTGGTTCTCAATCTAATTGCCAGGGGTGAAAAATTTCCCGACTTGGAATTAGCGGATCCTGTCTCCGATGTGTTGAAAGTGTCTCTCGATAAAACCGGGGCTTTGCAACGCAAGGCCCTTGGCACCATCACGGCTTTTGAGATTCAGGAAACTTATCTGGAGGCGGCAGAAAAAGCTTTTGCCGGAAAAGACCCGGAGTGGGACTGGATTCTTGCAGAATGGAAAAAGACGATGGATGAACTCAGGCACAGTCCTGAAAAATTATCTGATCGCATTGACTGGGCGATCAAGGAGAAATTGTTTACTGAGTTCATGCAGTCCGAGGGCATTGGCTGGCAAGACCCCTTGCTCAAAAGCCTGGATTTGGAATACCATAATCTGGATCCTGATCGCGGGTTGTATCGGGGGTTGCAGCAGGAGGGGGAAGTCTATTCCCTGCTGAGTGAGGAAGAAATTGTTCGTGCTATTGAGTCACCTCCTGCAGGAACCCGCGCCCAGATAAGAGGGCAAGCGGTGGCTCAAGGCGCAGAGAATATAAAACGTATTCATTGGACGGGTGTTGAGTTTGTAAATGGAGAAATTCTGGATTTAACCGGAGTCATTAGTTCCGAAGAAGTTGAAGCGATTCTCAATTCCAGTAAACAATTGGTTTGAGAGTTAGCCTGTTTATTGCGCGGGAGGTTTTAAATCACCCCAGCCCCTCTTTAAAAAAGAAGGGTCCATTGAAGCTCCCCCTTCTGCGAAGAGGGTTAGGGGGGATTTGATTAACTGCTTGAAACAACTCGTTACAGAACCTAGAGGAAAAGTGAAACATGTTTGAAGAGCCGTATCGATGGATGGAAGCGGTTTCCACCCGCCATAATTATGTTCAGGAAAAACTGAAAATGGGTCAGCCGGTGTTGTCGGTTCCTTACGATGACGGGGTGCTGATTATGGGGTTTTCCCCTCAGCCAGGCAAGATTTTCGAAGTCTACGATCGCATTGCCTTGGGGGGTGTGGGTCACCCTGCTGATGTGGAACGGTTGCGCATGACCCTTTTAGATATGGCACATTTGGAAGGCTTCAACCGCTCGGCTCAGGATGTGACTTTGGCAAGGCTTCTGCAATTTGGAATTGCCCCCGCACTCAAACAAAACTTTGAAGAAATTCAACGCGCACCTTATATCATTTGCCTCCTTCTTGTCGAGCTGGACGGTGCAGGCCATCCCAACTTTTTCCGAGTGAATTATGACGGGCATTGGGAGACATTTAAAAGCGGAACCGTTATTGCCGGCAACGAAAAAGTCATGGATGAGGTGCAGAAGAAAATTCAAGACACGCCCTTTGCAACGTTTACGCTGGATAAGGCGTTGGAAGAAACCTGTCGTCTTTGGGCTGAAAGTAGAAAACAGTATGAAGAGGACGATAAAAGTATCCCCATGACTTTGAAAGAGGCTTTTGATCAATGGTATTTTGAGGCCGCTGTGTTGTCGGGAAAAGTGGAGCGGAGAGCTATATACCGAGCGCTCACCAAGGAAGAGATTGGCAAGTTAAAATCATCGGTTGGTTGATGCCTGGTGATGAGGCAGAGACAGCCTGATAACAAAAGGAGTTGATCCCATGGAAATGAATGATCCCTTAAGGAGGGAAGAAAAAAAAGAAACCAGTCCGGATCGCGATGCGTCCGGCCCTTCCAGCCCGGAACCTTCACGGCCAGGAAAAGATAGTCTCTTGAAACGGATGAAAAAAGTGGACCCAAAACAATCTGAAAAATACAAACAGAGAACCGGTCAATGAACGCTGACCCCAATGTATCGCCGGGAGATTTTTTTGGCTTGCTGGAAAAATCCGGTTATCGCTGGCATGCCCGAATTGATCCTTCGCAGGCACAAAACGCTATTACCGTGACGCATGGCACAACAGTTCTTGCCTTCCACTTTAAGGATGGTGTGATTGTTGCCGGTGATCGGCGCGCCACGGCGGGTAACAGCATTATGTATGAGCGTTGCGACAAGGTCATTCCTATTGATGATTATACGCTCATGGCGATTGCCGGGGTTCCGGCCACGGCTTTTGAGATGGCACGGGTTCTCACTCATAACTTTGAATATTACCGGCGCTCGCAAATGCAGGTTATGAGTGTGGAAGGGAAAATCCGCGCCTTGTCGAAACTGCTGAAAGAGAATGTCGGCATGGCGGTTCAGGGGCTGGGGGTGGTGAGCCCGATATTCGCCACTTACGATATAAAATCCAAAAAGGCGGCGATACATTTTTACGATATGCTGGGAGCGGATTTTAAGATCAGCACCCATACCGCAACAGGGTCTGGTTCGCCGACCATTCGAGGAATTCTCGAACATGAAGACCTCTGGGGCGAGAAGCCCTTATTGGAAAGGTCAGAAAGCGATGCCGTCACTCTAGCCATCCGGCTCTTGCAGACTGCGGCGCAATTTGATTCCGCTACCGGTAAAGCCCGGCCGGAAGATAATATTTTCCCGACTGTGGCATTGGTCACTGAGGCGGGTTACCGTTTTTTGAATGATGAGGAGATGGCGGGGTTATGTCAGGCATCCTTAAAGCGGGGCCGGGCAACGCCCGGTGGCAACTAGCAATGGCGAGCATCGTTGCTAGCGGTAAAAATACATGGCACCTTGACCGCACGCCTGGCGGGGAGTTAAATATTAGAGACGCACTGAAATGAAAAAACGCATCTTCGGCATCGAAACGGAATATGGACTCCTGATCAAAAATGATGCCGAGTTTCCCCTCGATTCCATGGAAGTGGCCAACAAGGTCAAGAACCATGTTTTCTCAAAAAACCAGGGTGTGTTGGATCTTCACTACCGGGCCAACGATGAGCCACCGGGTAACGGCGGGTTCCTGCTTAATGGCGGGCGCCTGTATCTCGACATGGGACATTTGGAATACGCTTCTCCAGAATGCTCCAACCTGGTCGATCTGGTGACTTATGACCGTGCCGGAGACACGATGATTCAGGAAGCGGTGGAAGAGTTGGGCTGGGCGGATCATGTTTCGTTCATCAAGAATAATGTGGATCTTGAAACCAACGCGACCTTCGGGTGCCACGAGAATTATCTGGTTGGCAGGGGATTTCCTTTCGATGAGCAGGACAACCTGAAACTGCTTTCTTGCTTTTTAACGACCCGGCAGATTTTTTGCGGTGCAGGTCGCATCGGTTCCTGCGATCCCCACCCGTTCCGGGATTGGGATGGTGTCACGCCTTATGAAAGTCAAGCTGATGAGCAGGTGAACTTTCAGCTTTCACAAAGAGCCGATCATATCCCCAACGAATTTTATCGGTGGGTGCAGTACAACCGGGCTATTGTCAACACCCGCGATGAACCGTTGTCGGACCCCAGCAAATACCGGCGTATTCATCTTCTGGTTGGCGACTCTACGATGAGTGAGTTTGCCACCGCCATGAAGATGGGAACCACAACCCTTATGCTGGAAATCATGCAACTGGGGGTCGCCAAACGCGAATGGATTCTTGCCGACTCGGTTTTTGCCATGCGTTCTATTTCCCGCGATCCGGATTTTAAATGGCATGTGAAACTGGCTTCGGGAAAGACTTCCAGTGCTTTGGAGCTGCAACTGGATATTCTTAATACCTGCAAAGAACATCTGGCAGGGAAGAACCGGGAGACAGACTGGATTTTGCAAGGCTGGGAATCGGTCTTGACCGATTTACCAAAAGGACCGGAAGCAGTGATCGGCAGAGTGGACTGGGCCAGCAAGTACTGGATGCTTAACGAATTCAAAAATGAAGAGAACCTCGAATGGAACGACCCCTGGCTCAAAAGCCTGGACCTGGAATACCATAACCTGAATAAAAAAAACGGTCTGTTCTGGGGGTTGGAAGCCAGTGGCGATGGTTACCGAAAAACTACCGATGAAGCAGTTGAATTTGCAAAAGCCAATCCTCCAAGAGGAACCCGGGCGCATGGCCGGGGAGAACTCATCAAACGACTCATCAATCAGTATTCCCACATGAGTTATCTTATAGACTGGATTGGCTTTCGCTTGAGCAAAACAGACGAGCCATTTCTGATGCTCGACCCGTTCATCTCCTATAAAGAAGAGGTCATAGAGCATCTTAAGCAGTTTGATACTCTACCCCATGAGAAAAGCAAACCGGGATCGGATATGAAAAACCCGGAACCACGCGGGAAAAAAACTTATGAGTGATTGTCTGTTTTGTAAAATCAGCGAGGGGACTATCCCTTCAGATAAGGTGTATGAGTCGGATACGTTGTTCGCGATTAATGATGTCAACCCGCAAGCCCCCACACATATTCTGATCATTCCCCGAATCCATCAGGCCACTTTACTGGATGTCGAGGAAAAGGATCATACGTTGATGGGGTCGGTGATTGGTGTGGCGAACCAACTGGCTAAGGAAAGGGGCCTCGACACATCAGGATACCGGCTGGTGGTTAATTGCGGTGCCGGAGCCGGACAGTCGGTGTATCATATCCATTTTCATCTTTTAGGCGGGCGTGCCTTGAACTGGCCACCGGGGTAGAGAAAATGGTTACTGCAGAACAATTATACAAAAAACTCAAAGATATTCAGGTGGGCAATCCGATTTGCCGGTTTACTCAGGAAAATTGTGAGCTATTGCTCCCCACCATAAGAAAGATTGAAGATCTCAAGCGCGAAAAAAATGCCATCATCCTTGTTCATAATTATGTTGCGCCGCAAATTTATTATAGTGTCGCCGATCACACCGGCGACTCTTATGGTCTATCGAAAAAAGCCAAAGAATCCAACGCTGATATCATCGTTTTTGCAGCGGTTCGTTTTATGGCGGAGACCGCCAAGATTCTCAACCCAGGGAAAACAGTGCTCGACCCTAACCCCAATGGCGGTTGCTCTCTGGCCGATGGCATAACGGCGGATGATGTTATCCGGCTCCGCAAGCAGTTTCCTGGTCATACATTTGTCTGCTATATCAACACGACTGCCGAGGTAAAAGCCGAGTGTGATGTGTGTGTCACCTCTTCGAATGTTTACGCCATCATTGAAAAAATTCCCAACGACAAAATTTATTTCCTGCCTGACCGGCTCATGGGCGAGAATGTGATCAACCATTTTAAAACCCGGGGAGTGAAGAAAGATATTCAACTCTGGGATGGCACCTGCTATGTGCATGAGGAATACCAGCCGGAAAATATAGATCAGGTGAGGAGAAACTTTGCCGGTGTGGAAATTCTTGTGCACCCCGAATGCGATTCTTCAGTGGTGGACAAGGCCGATTATGTTGGAAGCACCAGCCAAATGCTCAATCATGTCAGGGAATCCAACAGCGACTCCTTTTTTCTGGTGACGGAATGCGGGCTGACCGGTGTTTTACAGTCGGAGTTTCCGCAAAAAACCTTTGCCGGAAGTTGTACACTCTGCAAATATATGAAATCCAATTCTTTGGAAGACATACTCAACGTTCTTGAAAACCCCAGTCCCGAAAGCACCATCACTCTCGATCCTGAAACTCAGAAGCGTGCTCTTAAATGTGTCGAACGTATGTTTGATTTTACACTGTGAGAATCTATGGACCACGAATTACTTCATAGTCTGCAAAAGTTTTCTGAAAAAAACCCAGACCCCATCTTCAGTGTAAACAGGGAGGGGTGCATTGTGCAAACCAACCGGGCTTGCGCAAAGGAGTTGGACGGCTGGAGGCTTGAGAAAGGAGACCCTGCTCCCGAAGTATTGACAAACCTGATTGATTCGGCTTTTGAGTCGACCCGCCCGCAAAAACAAAGTTTATCCTGCGCCAATCATTTATATGATTTTGAAGTTATACCGCTTATGGTGTTGGATTGTAGTTTCGCCCTGATCCATGGGCATGCCCCTGAAAACCCTTATGAGAAAAGATTGAAGTCTATTGAACGGCTGGATGCTTTTCTTTTCACTGAGAAAAAAAACAAATTACTGATCCAAAAGGCTTTGGATGGAATCATCACCATAGATGATAAGGGTGTGGTGCAATCTTTTAACCCTGCGGCAGAAAAAATCTTTGGTTACTCCGCCATGGAGGTGGTGGACAGAAATATCAACCAATTGATGCCGGAGCCGGAGAGTAGCCAGCATGATGGATACCTTGAAAAATATTTCAAAACTGGAGAGTCAACCATTATTGGTTTTTCCAGAGAGGTGCTGGGGTTGAAAAAAAATGGTGATTGCTTTCCTCTTGAGATTAATATCAGCGTTATGGATTGGGAGGGGAAAAGCGAATTTGTCGGGATAGTGCGTGAAATTACCGAGCGCAAGCAGATGGAGGAAAAACTGCAAAGGTTATCCGTTTTGGATGGATTGACGGGAATTGGCAATCGCCGCCTTTTTGATGAAACTCTGGACAATGAATGGAAAAGGGTCAAGAGAGATCAGCTACCCATTTCATTGATATTGCTGGATATTGATTTTTTCAAACTTTATAACGATAGTTATGGGCATCAGGCGGGGGATGCTTGCCTGAAACAGGTTGCTACAGCTTTTGACCAATGTGTTCAACGCCCGGCCGACCTGGTAGCCCGTTATGGCGGAGAAGAGTTTGCGGTGATCCTTCCCGAAACAACCTTGGAAGGAGCCTCCGCTCTGGCAGAATCCATTCGGTCGTCCATTGAATCTCTGAAAATAGAGCATAATAAAAGTACGGTCAGCTCTCATGTTACCGTGAGCATCGGCGTATCTACTTTGATGCCAGAACGTGGAGCTTCATGTGAACAATTAATCTTAAATGCTGACAAGGCACTTTATCGAGCCAAAGAAAAAGGTAGAAATCAGATCAGGCATTAGGATCGCGGAGTGATGATGGTGTTTAGGCTCCTTGTTTTTGTGGCTACTAGTAGCCTTTTTAAATAAAAGCTCATGGACTTTTTTGTGGTTGCCGTTAAGAGACTAAGGAAACGTGAGAGCGTTTGCTTATGACTAACTTTTCATCCGGTGGAGGGCGACTCAATGGTCGGAGGCAGTGAAGGGCTCGGTTCAACCATTCTTAACAGTTTTACCCAGAAGGCGTTCCAACAGGTACAGAAATCAGATGCCAACCGTTCAGGTGGCTTGGATCTCGGTGAAATTCAGGACAATATAGATGTGACCGGGAGCGGTCAAGATCTGGTGGATAATTTTGATTCGATTGACACCGATCAAAGTGGAGAACTATCGGCAACGGAACTGATCGCGTTTCGAGCCAAGTCTGGAGAAGGACTGGACGAACTATTAAACCAGCTGAAAAATATTTTTGAGCAATCGGGAATTTCTTCCAACAGCATTGTTGAGTTCTTGGGCAACAAGGCAAATCCACAAAACGATTTAAGCTCGCTCCTGCATTCCAGCACAGATTTGAACGCTTTGATTGAATCAAGAGTTCAGGAAATTCTGGTGGGTTCCGGTGAAGGATCTGAGTCTCAACTCATAGATTCCATAACCAGGGTCTAAAATTCAACCAACCGCCCTTTGGCCGATAATGGGGTTCAAACAATTGGAAGTTTTTGCAGGGGCCTTTTTTTGTCCGGTTAAACCAGCCGGTAGCTTCCTTGTTTCTCTTTTCGTATGACCAGCAAGGTGCCCTGAAATTCTTTTTGGGTGCCTTTTTTCATGACCAACTCCTGCGGCACACTCCACATCCCGGTGGCAGTCACCATAAAATCTATACAGCGACAGAGATCGTACAGGGTGGACTGTTGGTTGACGGTCAGGGAAATTTCATAATCTGTGGTGGTTCTGGGGCCGACACGCCGGGTTAAAACATGGGCTCTGCTGGTATCGCTGAAATTGTCCTCGCAAAAACTTATAAAGTTCTGGCCGATCAGGTCGAACACATCATACCCCAAAAAACTGACCGCTTTATTGGCGAAAACAATTTTACCATCGGCATCGGTCTGGATAATAATGTCTGATGACGAGTCGACCACTCTGCGATATTTCTCCCGGCTGTTCCTGATTTCCTGATAACTGGCGACAATGACATCCAGATCCTCCCTGTTTCTGGCTGAGATGACCTTTAAAATTTCCCAAATCACTTTCGGGTTCGGGACAAAATAAGCAAAGAAGGTTTCTTTGTCGATTTCCAGCACATCCGCATCGGTAAGAGCCCGAACACTGGCTGAACGAGGCTTGGATTCGAGCAAGGCCATTTCACCCACAAAATCTCCAGCCCCCCGAACCGCGATGCGGTTTTGTTTTTTGTAAACTTCCATGCTTCCCGAAAGGATGATGTACAGGGTTTCCTGAACTGCATGTTCTGAAAAAAGAACCTGATCTTTTTTCAGGTGCATCATTCTTCCGGAGCTATAAACACATTTTAATTCCGCTTCCTGAAAAAAAAGGCAAATGGGCACCTTCTTCAAGGCTTCTAAATCCTTGAGAATGTTCATGGCATTAAAACCGAGTTATGTAAGTGTTAATTTGATAGTGTAAATCTAACTATTAAGTGCTATAAATGCAAGGAAATAAGAAGGAATTGGGAGACGAGCCGAAGGAGACCAAACTGATTTTCTTGAGATTTGCCCATTAGAGGGTAAGTTGTGAGCGACTCGGAAATGAATAAGAGCCTCGTTTTTCAATGCACTTCAGGCATTCTCTTCGGCTGGGGGAGCTGGGAAGTTATTTCTGTTCCTATATATTTTCAGAGGGGTGCTTGCGGGTTTCTGTAATATAAAAGCATATTTTATAACAGAAATGGAAGGGACACAGACATGCCTTTAATAGGAAGGATTGCTTTGCCTGCGCCGACTCTGGATTCCAAACTCAGCGTTTCTGAAGCGATTGAGTACCTTGTCATCAATAGCTGCGACCATGCTTTTGTCCAGCATGAGGGAGAAATGATTGGCATTGTGTCGGCCGAGCGACTGCTGGAGGGTTTTAAATCACAAGCCAGTGCAACCATCCCGGAATTTATGGGGCCTATTATAACGATTAAGGACACTGAGCTTCAGGCCCGCGCGGCGGAAATCATGATCAAAAACAGGGCCGAATGTGTGGCCGTGACCAACCAAAACGGGGTGTTTGTCGGGGTCGCGGCTTTTAAAAAGTTAGACCCTCCTCATCAGGAACTATGAAATCCCGCACCCTGCATAATTTTCAATGCTGCCGGGTGGTTTTCTAATCCGATCACGATCAATACAGTTTTTTAAGAATGATGGGCAGCAAGATAGCCAGCACAACCACAATTCCTAAGAAAGTTTCCCAACCTTGAATCATCCTTTCGGACCGGTCATTTTTTCAGGTCGCACTTTTTCATCAAACTCCTCGGGCGTGAGCAAGTTCAAAGCCACCGCCGCTTCTTTCAAAGTGCTGTTATCCTCATAGGCCTTCTTGGCCACTTTCGCAGCGTTGTCATAGCCGATATGTGGGTTGAGGGCCGTGACCAGCATGAGTGAACCATTAAGATGTTTTTTGATCTGTGTTCTATTAGGCTCAATGCCGACGACGCAATGGTCGTTGAAGGACCGGCAGGAGTCGGCAAGCAGGCGAATGGACTGGAGCAGGTTGTAAATCATCACCGGTTTGAAAACGTTGAGTTCGAAATTACCGGAAGATCCGCCGACATTGATGGCGGTGTCGTTGCCGATCACCTGCGCCGCGACCATGGTCATTGCTTCCGACTGGGTCGGGTTGACTTTGCCTGGCATGATCGAGCTTCCCGGCTCGTTGGCGGGTAAAACAATTTCCCCGATTCCGCATCGCGGGCCAGACCCGAGCCAGCGAATATCGTTGGCGATTTTCATCAGCGAACAGGCGATGGTTTTTAAAACACCGCTGGCTTCGACAATGGCATCGTGTGCAGCAAGAGACTCAAATTTATTCGGTGCGGTGACAAAGGGGCAACCCGTGAGGTCGGCAATTTGCTTTGCCACCTTCACGGCGAAATCCTTGTGCGAGTTGAGGCCGGTTCCCACTGCGGTTCCACCCAGAGCGATTTGATACATTCTAGGCATGCAACCATTAATGCGGTCGAGCGCGTATTCCAACTGAGTGGTGTACCCGCTGAACTCCTGCCCCAAAGTGAGAGGGGTGGCATCCATCAGGTGGGTGCGGCCAATTTTTATGATGTCTTGAAACTCGTCGGTTTTTTTGCGGAACGATTCGGCCAGGGTCGATATGGAAGGGATGAGTGCTTCACGAATGCGTTCCACCGCTGAGATATGCATCGCTGTGGGGAAGGTGTCGTTGGAAGACTGCCCCATATTAACGTGGTCGTTAGGGTGCACCGGGTCTTTGGAGCCGATGGTTCCACCCGCTATTTCAATGGCCCGGTTGGCGATGACTTCGTTGGTATTCATGTTGGACTGAGTTCCGCTACCGGTTTGCCAAACCCTCAGAGGAAAATGTTCGTCCAGTTTTCCTTCGATGACTTCATCCGCCGCCTGGCAGATCAGGTCTTTGATGTTTTCAGGCATGAGCCCTAACTCGGTATTGACCATGGCCGAAGCCTTTTTCAGGATGCCCATTCCCCTGATGATTTCGCGTGGCATGGTTTCGCTGCCGATATCAAAGTGGATCAATGATCGCGCGGTTTGGGCGCCATAATAACTGCTGGCCGGGACATCAATCTCTCCCATGCTGTCGGTTTCGGTTCGGGTACTCATAATGCTCCTCCTCAGGTTTTAAAATAGTCTGCCGCTTCCGGCATATTTTCTTCGATGAAAATTTTAAATTTCTTTAATAGTCGTTGTTCGGCCTGACGCACGGCTTCTCGGGTGACCCCTCTCTGGTCGCCAATTTCCTGTAGCGATAAAGGGTCTTCGGAAAGGACACGTTGGCTGAGAATTTCTATTTCGTTGGCATTCAGCTCGGTTTTAAAGCTTTCAATATTTTTATTGAGAATTTCCCGGAACTGGTTGAGCTCCGCATTGGCTTCAATAGATTTTCCATCCGTAAGAGTTTGTGCCGGAGTCATGGTGCTACCGGCGTGGGCGGGGGTGTCGATGGAAACATCCATCGCGCCAATGCTGGCGGAGACGTCAATGATTTCTCCTTCATCAACCCCGAATCGTTCAGCCAGCAGTTTGGTGGTGGGGTCAAATCCTTCCCGCTCCAGCTTTTCCTTTTCTTTTTTCAGGTTGAACAAAAGCTTTCGCCGGGAATTGGTGGTGCCCACCCGTACCAGCCGCCAGTTGTCGAGAATATGTTTCAGGATATAGGATTTGATCCACCAGGTGGCATAGGCAGAAAGACGTACCCCGCGAAAAGGGTCGAAATTTTTAACCGCTTTCATCAGTCCCACATTCCCTTCCTGAATCAAGTCCATCAGGTTCTGCCATTCGCGTTTGAAGGTCATGGCAATTTTAATCACCAGCATCAGGTTGGCGGTGGTTAGTTTATAGGCAGGATCATGATCACCCGTTTCTTTATAACGGATGGCCAATTCCTTTTCCTCCTTTTCCGTCAGGAGTGGATATTTGCGAACTTCCTGAAGGTAAGCGGAAAAAGAATCAAGTGGAACCAGTGACCCTTTGGCTCGGACTGCCGGCAACCGGGACTTATTCTGATCAGATTCGTCTGTGCTTGTTTCGTCGTTCATAAGATTTGGGATTTAATAACAAAGCTGGGCCGGTTTCTACCGGCTTGTATTTCGTGCGGTAAAACTTTAGAATGCGTGTATGGCCCGTTTAGCACTATTTGGAATTGCCGTAATCATCTTGATTCTTGTTGCGCGTGCGATTTTTCCTGAAAAAAAACCGTCTGCGGAGCAGGAACCTACAGAAATGGTCATGGACCCCAATAATGGGGTGTATATCCCGAAATCTGAGGCTATCAAAAAAACCGTCAACGGCAAGGAATATTTTTTTTCAAGCGAACAAAGCGCTGAAGAGTTCATTAAAAAACAAACGACCCCATAGAAAGATAAATCGGGTTGAACTATTATAACAGAGGATTTACCTCAAACCGGAGAAACAGGGAAATTGACGATGCAATTAAAAAAACAGTGGTTCAGTGAATTATTGGGGCAGTTTGGAACACGAGTGATACCTGTTTTGATGGTTTTGGCGATAGTGGGCGTGTCTCCAGTATTTGCTGAGGAAGAATGCGAACCCGTCGATAAGAAACGCATCAAAATTGAGGGCTATATATCCAAATCCTTCCGCAAACATAGAAAGCAGATCTTTAAGGAATTTGGCGAGATTGGCTCCACACGTGTGGCTTTGAGGGTGTATCCCATGGGCGAGACCTCAAAAGTGATCGCAGTGGGGCGATGTGTGCCCGCCTATATCGCCCAGCATATCATCAAAAAATCCATAGAATACAGCACCGGTGTAGAAAGCCTGGTGCAACAGCAGTTTGTTCATTCGCACTGGGTGGGGGTTGGTGTCACGATGTTTGATGAACCCTCGCAACAATTCGTTTCTGTGGAACAGGTTAAGCAATTGTTGCGCCCGGATATTTCCGATGAAGAGTTTCATGTTTTGTATCGGAAACTGTCCGTACCCGATGATCTGGTGCCATTTTTTGGTTTGAAGTCGCCAAATGTGAAAATTGCGCAACCAAACTAAGTTTAATCTGAAGAAATTTCATGCGCCCCTGACCTCTCATATGTCATCGCGAATTTCTTGCTCTTAAGCAGGGAAGCACTTGCCAAATTTCGCCAGAAGGCGAGGGTCGCCATTTAGTCTTAGTTTGCGGGTTAGTAAAGCCCAAACCAGATTTTTTTCCTGACGCAAAAATCCTATCCACGTTCGTGCATCAGCGTTGACTGTCAGGTCGGCTTTGCCAACAAGCCCATCTTCAACCTTAAGGGTTTTGCCCCGAATACTGATTGTGGCATCTCTTTCTTCCGCTCCTGAAAAACGGAAATGATAAACCGCATCGATTCCATTTGCTTGATGACGGTTGAAAACAAGCTGCAAGCCCATCAAAAACTTTTCTACAGAGTTGGGCCGGATAGCATTGGCCACGTTGCGGATAGATTTGTTGGGGAATCGTTTTATAACATGGGCTTCTGCATCTGAATTTTTAACCACATAAATATTTTCCACCTTGTCGGCCAAAGGCTTTAAGGTGGATTGCTTGAAGGCACCTTTGTCTTTAAGATAAGGGCCAATCACATCCTCTCCCGCAGGACAAACAGCAAGACAGTATGCCGCTTTGTAGTTTGCACCAAAAGATAAAGACTGCCACCAGGAACCATGCTCTGAATCGGTCACCTCATTACGTAATGCCTTGCCACTTGTTGCATCAACAATCGTTTCCACATAACTCTGAAATCCGCCCATGAATTCTTTGTAATTGTGGTTCATACAGGCCCCAAAATCAAAACTACCATTTATGCCGATAGCTCCCACCGGGCAGGCCGCGACACATAATTTGCATTGCAAACAAGGATTGAAATCAATGGGCTGAGATTGCTCAGTGACTTCGGCTTCAATAAAAATTGACCCCAGAAGGACAAAATTACCAAATTTGGGGTGAATGATATTGCGGTGAATTCCCATTCTTCCAAGGCCAGCAGCTTCGGCCACAAGCTTGTGCGACACGGTCCATATTTTTCCTGGGTAGCGGTCCATTTCCATGGGAAAGCCCATGGACGGATAGACACCGCGCACACCCTTTTCGGCAAGACGGTGTAATATAGTCCGCGCGATATGCTCCACTCGATCACCGGAACTATGGAATTCTACATTGGCGATAGATCGCAACGGAGTGCGTATGTTGTCAGGAAGCATACGGGAAACGAACCCGATAAGGGTGCGGGTTCGAGGGAAAGCTAACATTATATCTTCGCGGTCATTATTCAGTTCTATTCGGTCAATGGCAATAAATCCGACATCATCTGCGCCGCAGTCCAGACAAAGCTTGCGCAACTCTTCTATGTTTATCGCGGAAGGATTGTTGGATGATGTGGTTGCCTGGGTCGTTTGAATTTCTGCAAGATTCATTATGCCTCCTTATTTAATGTATATACACTTATTTCCACAAAAAAAACTAGTATGGGTTCAGTTTGTTAACGGTGAAAGCCAGTCGGCTCATCAAGTCGTCCCAATTCCCTTTTCCAAGAGTTTTTACGACCTGGGTTTGTATTTCTTTCCAATAAACCATTGCGTGGTTCAAAATCATTCTTCCTGAGCGGGTTAAAGATAGTGTCCTTGTCCTTTTATCCTCACCGGGTGTCACTTCAACCCAACCCCTTTTTTGAAGAGGACTCAGGTTTCGAGTTAAGGTCGTCCGGTCCATGATCAATGCTTGCGATAATTCCGTAATAGTGGCTTTATCCTGAGAGGAAATGGCGGCCAATAACGTGAATTGAGTTGAAAACAATCCGGCGGGTTTCAAGGCTTCGTCAAATAATTGCGTCAAGGCCCGGCTCGCTTTTCTTAAATTAAAGCAAGTGCAGTTTTGCACAAGTTGGCTCCGGCTTTTTCGAGCATCTTTATTATTTTTGCTCATATTGGGAGTATATGCACGCATTTGCCGCTTGTCAACAGCTTATCTCGAGAATTCCTAAGTGCATTATCGTGTCAGGGGGAGGTGGTTAGATTTTTCAGAACTCCGCTTCGTCTGTTTTGTTGCCGTGGCGGATGATTTCCCCCGTGACCAGATAAATCACGTCTTCGGCAATATTGGTGGTGTGGTCGGCCATTCGTTCGAGGTAACGGGAAGCGGAGAGTAGCTGGATATAGCTGTTCAGATTATCCAGATCTTTTTTAATGGCTTGTTCGACGCACATATACATTTCACGATTCAGATCGTCAACGGCATCGTCATCTTCACAAACCTGTCGCGCAAGTTTATCATCGCGATTCACCAGAGCATCCAGCGAGCGTTTTAACATGGACCGAACTTTTTCGGCCATATCCTGCAAGTCAAGGGGCAGATCGACTTTCACTTTGGTGGAAAGATAAACTGCCCGTTCCGCAATGTTGACCGAAAGGTCGCCGATGCGTTCCAAATCGTTATTGATTTTTAAAATAGCGATGATCAAACGCAGGTCGTTGGCGACCGGCTGGTGCAGCGCCAGAATTTTGAGACACTCCTCCTCGACAAACACTTCCCGTTGATCAATTGCGTAATCCGCTTCAATGACTTTTTTTGCCTGCTCAGATTTTCTTTGTGTCAAAGACTGGACTGAAAGCCGGACGCTCTCCTCCACATCCGCGCCGAGAGACAGTATTAAGCGCTTGAGTTCGTCAATAGCTTTTTCAAGGTGTATGGCATGTCGAGACATTTTTTACCCCTTAACCGAATCGACCGGTTATGTAATCTTCTGTTTTTTGAACAGAAGGGTTGGTGAATAATTTTTCCGTCGGACCAAATTCAATCAACTCACCCAGTAGCAGGAACCCGGTAAAATCTGCCACCCGGGCGGCTTGCTGCATATTATGAGTCACAATCACGATGGTGTACTGCTCTTTCAGTTCCACCATCAGCTCTTCAATTCTTGCTGTGGCAATAGGGTCGAGGGCCGAGCAGGGCTCGTCCATGAGTAGCACCTCTGGTTCCACCGCGATGGCACGGGCGATACAAAGCCTCTGTTGCTGGCCTCCTGAAAGAGCCAGCGCTGTGGAGTGGAGCCGGTCTTTGACTTCATCCCACAGGGCAACCGACTTCAGACTTTTTTCTACAATTTCGACCAGTCGTTTTTTATCTTTCATCCCGTGAATCCGCGGTCCGTAGGCCACGTTCTCAAAAATTGTCTTTGGGAAGGGATTAAATTTTTGAAATACCATGCCGACATTTTTTCTCAGTTCGCTGACATCCAAAGCTGGGTCTGTGGTGTTCATTCCCCCTACCCGTATTTCTCCATGCATGCTTGTTTCTTCGACCAGATCGTTCATGCGATTGAGGCAACGGAGCAGGGTGGACTTGCCGCAACCTGATGGGCCAATGAAAGAGGTGATCATTTTTTCAGGAAGGCTCATGTTGATATTTTTGAGCGCCTGGGTTTCGCCGTAGAAGAAGTTTACATTTTGAATTTCGATCATCGCCGTTTGATTGTTTCTGGGTTCCGGCTTTTTCATGTTTCTTCCACCAAAAGATCGCCCAACAATGGCTGTGTTCAAATTTTTCATCTTGTGTTCTCTTTTTGTTGCAAGCATTTTTTCATTTCCCGGTATTAAACCGCTGAGGCGGTGAGTTGTTTTCGCAGACGGTTTCTCAGGAATATAGCCGCCAGGTTTAAAAGAATGACCATCACGATGAGCAATAATGTTGTGGCAAAAACCATGGGCCGGGCGGCATCGACATTGGGGGATTGAAACCCGACATCGTAAATATGGAACCCCAGGTGCATGAATTTTCGCTCCAAATGGACGAAGGGCCAAAGGCCATCTACAGGCAGAGAAGGCGCTAGCTTCACTACCCCGGTGATCATCAGCGGCGCGACTTCTCCTGCGGCCCGAGCCATGGCGAGAATGAGTCCGGTCAAAATGGAAGGCATGACCGCCGGCAGCACCACCCGCCATGTGGTTTCAAATTTTGTCGCTCCCAAAGCGAGTGAGGCTTCCCGGGCTCCTTTAGGAACTGCCGCCAAACCTTCTTCGGTGGAAACAATCACGACCGGTACTGTGAGCAAAGCCATGGTTAGTGATGCCCATAAAATTCCTCCGGTTCCAAAAGTCGGGGTAGGAAGAGACTCGGGAAATAATATCTGGTCGATGGAGCCACCTATAAAATAAATGAAAAACCCAACCCCAAATACCCCAAACACAATGGATGGAACTCCGGCAAGATTGTTCACCGCGATCCGCACTATGCTGACGAGTGCCCCCTGCCTGGCATATTCCCGCAGGTAAAAAGCCGCCAAAACTCCCAATGGAGTCGCCAACAGGCTCATCATCAATACCATCAAAACGGTGCCGAAAATAGCAGGAAAAACTCCTCCCTCCGTGTTGGCCTCTCTTGGGTCCTCCCAGAGAAAATTGAAGGTTCTCTTGAAAAAATACCCCAGTTTGTCGAGCAAAGAAAATTGGTTGGGATTATAAATATCCAGCACTTGCGAAAGCGGAAGCGATTTTTCACGGCCTTCTACAGTTTGGAAAATTATTTTCGCAGTCTGCGAAGAGCGGAGCTGATGCAGTTTTTTCTCAAGCGCTTTATATTGGGATTGCAGTTGTGGAACCTCCTGGTTCAAGGCTTCCACTTTTTCTCCCTGGGTTAAACCTTCCAAAGCCAGCTTCTTTAACTTCAGGCGGACCCGTTCCAACTTGTAGTTAATGGCACCTACTTCCTTTTTCCCAATTCTTTCTATGTCTTTATTTCGGGCCGCGACAACCGGCAAAATATTTTGCGTTACTTTTAACCCCTCTACAGTTCCTTGGGCAATCACCTTGTCTCCATCAAGAACCTCTTTGATAAAGCCAAAGAAATAGCCCCATTCCCTTCGTTCTACTGCCACAACCTTTTGTGGAAGCTGTATGGTTTTAATTTTGTCTTCATCGACCCAGGTGAAATCAGAACCATAGATATCTCGATTGGCTTTCTTAATCTGAATGCGATAGCGTTCTGGTTTTGTATTGCTTGGGCCAAAGTCAGGGATTTTTTCACGACCCACCTGCATTCCTAAAACCTGAGATCCGTCATTGAGGGTCAGGACCTGTATCTCCCCCGGCCAGAAAGAGCCTACGGCGTTGACCACAATAGCCATAATCAGAGCAGTGGTCATAATGAGAGACAGGGCCAGACCGGCTCCGGTCCACCAGATGAAGAGGTCGCCACGCTTCCAGATTTTTTTCCCGGTAGCAATCAACATTGATTCACCTTAAAGGCCCTGATAGCGTTTGCGTAATCGCAAGCGCACCAGTTCGGCCAGGGTATTAATAAAAAACGTCATGGCAAACAGCAGAAACGCCGCCAGAAAAAGAATGCGGAACAAGGTTCCGCCCTCGGGGGCTTCTGGCAGTTCCACCGCAATATTTGCAGACAAGGCCCGGAAGCCATTAAAAATACTCCACTCCATGATCGGGGTATTTCCTGTGGCCATGAGAACAATCATGGTTTCACCAATAGCCCGCCCGAACCCGATCATGATTGCCGAAAAAATTCCAGGGCTGGCAGTTGGGAGAATCACGTTGAGGGCTGTTTGCCAGGGAGTGGCTCCCAATGCGAGTGAAGAAGCTTTGAGATGCACGGGAACATTGGACAGGGAGTCTTCTGCGATTGTGAATATGATAGGGATGACGGCAAACCCCATAGCCAGGCCCACCACAAGAGCGTTCCGCTGGTCGTAGGTCACATCAAGAACCTGCTTCAACCAAACACGATGATCGCCTGACAAGAGCGAAGACTCAATTAAAGTTCCTCCATAGAATGATAGCGTCCCCCCCAGAAAAGTAACGACGATCAACAAATAAATTTCCCTGCCATCTTTTGCTAAAAAACGTAATCCGGGGAATATTTCGTAGGCCAGCAAAACGCTCACTATCAGAACTGTAATAACGATTGGCATGATGATGATTCCCGGCAAAAATGTTTCCACCTGGGGAGCAATGACCAAAGCGGCAAAAAAACCAAGCACCACACTTGGAAGTGCCGCCATAATTTCTATCGTCGGTTTGATAATCCGTTTTAAGTCGGGCTTCATAAATTGGGACACGTAAAAGGATGCGAACAGAGCCATAGGCATGGCAAAAAGCATTGCGTATACGGTTCCTTTAAGTGTCCCGAATATTAAGGGAACCAGGCTGAACTTGGATTCGAACTCATCGGTTCCGCCTGTCGATTGCCAAACATAGGAAGGGCGCTCATAGCCCTCATACCAGATTTCACTCAACAAACTTGTCAGAGAAACCTGCGGATAAGGATTGTCCATTTTCCATTGACGCAGGGTTCTCGAATTATCAGCGGTCAGGATTCCGTCAAATTTCGGAGCTAAAATTATTGCCGTGTAGTTTGAGTTTCCGTGAGCAGGAAATTCAAGCTGACTCTCACCCGTCGTGCCGTAATGCAATCGAACCATTTCTTTTGAACCGGTGAGGAATCCTTTATTTCGAAGTGAATAACTGAAAAGTTTTGGAGGATTTTTATGGGGTAGAAATTCATGAATTTTCTTCAGAGTGAACTTGCCGTTCTGAGACTTCTGTAATTGAAAGGACTTGACGCTGCCTTCCGAATCCGTCACGACCAATGTGTATCCGCCAAGAGCAAAACCCAGATGCGACACCGCTATTTCTGGTTTGCGGGTTGCCCCGATTAGCTGGGCTGGGCTTTGAGAGTCCTCCAGATCAATGCGAAACACCTGCCCAAAAGAAGTTCCCAGCAGCAGACTGCTATAGGCCTCGTCAAACACCATTGATGTGATTTCACCTTCAATGGGGACGGTTATCGTTTCTTGTGATACGGTTTTTCGGACTGTCCCCATCATGGTTTTACGCAAACCAACCCGAACTAGGGAAACCTCGCCAGGCCCCGACTGGGCAGCAATCTGGTAGCCTTCTTCATTGCTAATATGTGTCAATAACGTAACAGGATATCCATCAGAACGAACCTGAACCGGAAACTCAGGTTTTAGTTGCGGCTCAATAGAGCGTCGGCTTTCTGAATCATAAACAGGACGAAACTCGATCTCAATCGGATACACTCTGCCATCAGAAAGACCGAGAACAGGAAAGTTTTTCAGAGAAGGAGAAACGCTGGTGACCTTGGCCGAACCCCAGGAGGGAAGTTCGGGATGGGATTCAAATTTTCTTTCCTGTAGAGAATATAAACGCAGACCATCGCTTTCTACCGTATAAACTTTCTCCTGATAGGGGCCCATTCCTATTGTCAATGGTATGCTTTGCGCTTTAAATACGGCAACCAGAGAGGCCGAAGGTTTTTTTAGTAACGGATAAATTTCTGCGATGATGATAAAAAGAATGGCAAGAATGGAAGCGATAATGATCCACCCTCCGGCTGTCACTACAGCACGGGCTATTCCATCGGCAAACTGTCGTTGAACAAGACTTTTACCAAAAAAAGCCCGGCCGGATTTTGTGGATTTCGGGCCAGGCTCAATGGTTTGTGCGTTCTGGTTCATTCCGTCAATTGGTCATAACCGCTGAGATTTTTTGAAGATCTTCATCGGTCACGGCTTTGGCAATTGGGTAATAGCCCCCCTTGACGACCACCTGCTGGCCCTCTTTAGAGAGAATCATTGTTACAAATTCCCGGGTCAAGGGATCAAGAGATTTTCCCGGTGCCTTGTTCACATAGATGTAGAGGAATCGGGCTAGAGGATATTCTCCGGTCAGGGAGTTCTCAGCCGAGGGTTCTACAAAATTTGTTCCCGATTCGGCCAAAGGCAGGGCACGCACACTGGAAGTTTTATATCCGATGCCACTGTATCCGGCAGAGAATGGGTCTACGCTAACACTTTGAACAACTGAGGCGGAACCGGGTTGTTCTTTCACTGTGTCTTTGTAGTCGCCTTTTTTCATGACCAGTTTTTTGAAAAAACCATAAGTGCCGGATGCGGAGTTACGGCCATAGGCACTGATGGGCCGGTCTGCCCAGTTTCCTGTAATGCCCAGGTCACCCCAGGTTTTTATTTCTTTATGACCGCGTCGGCGGCTTTTGGAGAACAGCGCATCTATTTGCCCCATGTTCAATCCCTTGATCGGATTGTCCTTGTTGACAAAAACTGCCAAGGCATCAACCGCGACCCGAATCGGGGTAGGTTTGTAGCCAAATTTAGATTCGAAAGCATCTATTTCTTTTTGCTTCATTCCACGCGACATCGGGCCCAACTGTGCGGTGGCCGAGATCAAAGCCGGCGGAGCGGTGGAGGAACCTTTACCCTCGACTTGAATATTTACATTTGGATAAAACTGCTTGAACTTCTCACTCCACAAAGTCATGAGGTTATTCAGGGTATCCGATCCAACACTTGAAATACTTCCGCTGACTCCTTCCTGCTTGCTGTAGGTTGAAAGCTTGGAATCCACCGTAACCGGTTCGCCATAAGCCGTGCCCACCCAGGATAAAGCCAGTAAAATAACTGCTAATTTTTTAAACATGGTTTACTCCTTAAAAGATTGCTGTTTATTCGTACAGGCAATCTATCTATTCTTTATTAGATTTATAACTAATCAATGTTAGTTTTGTGTGAGGTTTCGAAAAGTGGAGGAAAATCAGAGGAGGTGGGAAAGGAAACAACCGCTGTCCCGATTTGAAGGTGCCGGGACAGCGGTCTTTGAGAATTCAATCCTTGGAGGAGATTGAATTTGAAATCAACAGGTTACTGGAATTCATACCTCAGAAAGGTCGAGCATCCTTGCCTTGGAAATTGTGGAAGGCCAAGAAGACTCCGTAGGCGCCAAATTCGCATATTTTGCGAACCTTTTAAGCACCTGAACCGGCTGAATTGTTATCAAGGTTACAAGACATGTGTTGGGAAAATATTAGGAGGGAGTTAGAAATGTATTAAAAGACTGGGGGGGAAATTTAATTCTGTTCCGAGTGGACGACTCAAATCATAAAACAGCCCGAACCTAGGTAATGGGAAGGCGGATGGAGAATCGGCTGCCTTTGCCGAGGGTGCTGTTGACCGAGACGGAGCCACCGTGCGCCTGGGCGATATGCTTGACGATGGCGAGTCCTAGTCCTGTGCCTCCCAGTTGGCGGCTTCGGGCTTGATCGACCCGGTAAAACCTTTCAAAGAGTCTGGGAAGATGTGAAGAGTCGATACCGCATCCCCGATCCTGAACTTCAATCACGATTTCTGTTTCGGTTGCCAGGGCTTCTACTTCGATTTGCCCGCCGGGTTCGCTGTATTTCAGTGCATTGTCCACGAGGTTAAGAACAGCCTGGCTCATTAAAGGCGGATTGGCAAGCACCTCTAATTCGCTGGAACAATTCAATTGGACAGTTGTATTCTTGTCCTGGGCCTTCAACTCGCAATCGCGGATTGCCGATTCCAGAATTTGCTGGACTGAGGTTTTCTCCATACTCATTTCTGGTTTTCCGGAGTCCTGCTCCAGTCTGGAAAGACTCAGTAGATCCTCAATAATGGCGTTCAACCTTTCAACTTGCTTGACCATGATATTCAGGAAGCGCTCGGCTTCCTCCCGGTCATCCAAAGCACCCTGCTGAAGGGTTTCTAAAAAACCTTTGATTAAAGTAATGGGGGTTTTTAGTTCGTGAGATACGTTGGCGACAAAATCCTTGCGAACGGTTTCCAGACGGCGCAGGCGCGTCACATCATTTAAAACAATGACCGCGCCTATAGAATTTCCCCGTATGTCTTTTAGAGCCGCGCCATGGGCTTGAAGAAAAATTTCATTTTGATTTCCAATCGTCAAGTCGGTTTCCACGTTTGCGATGCCACCCAGAGTGCGTTCAATAAATTCACGCAGGTGAGAATTTCTGACGACCTGCTCGATGGGGCGACCTTCGGCTGTACTCGGTTCGATTTCAAGGAGCTTCCCCGCCGCTTTATTTAAGCGAATTACCTTTTCCATAGCGTCCACCGCCAAAACTCCTTCGACCATGCTGGAAAGAACGGCCTCGCTCTCATTGCGTTGATGGGTGATGGTTCTAATCCGCTCTGCCAATTGCACCGCCATTTGGTTCAAGGCATCGGACAAGGCTGAAATTTCAACCGAGTCGCTGGCTACCGGCAATTTTTCCTTCCACTCTCCTTTAGCAATCGTTTCGGCGACGTGTTTCATCTGTTCGAGGGGTCGGCTGATTCTACGTGAGACCAACAAGCTAATTGCGCCTGCCAGTAAAGCCACCACCAAACCCACACCACCAATTTTCAACTCAACAGTTCGTAATGCCCGGTCGATGAAGGTTGTCGGAATGGATGTCCGGACAACGCCGGATAATATGTCCTCACGAATGATGGGTACAGCAAGGTACATCATCTGCTCTTCCAGGGTATTGCTGAACCTTAAAGCCATGCCGATTTCCCCTCGAAGGGCGGTTCTGAATTCTGGTCGGTCTGCGTGATTGTCCATGCGGGAAGGATCTTCATGGGAATCCCCTAAAACTTTTCCCGAAAGGTCGATAATTGTAATGCGGGTGTTTGTTTTTGTTCCCAGATCGCGGCTCAGGGTGTTCAAAAAAGAAGGGTCGAAGGGAGAAGTCTTTCTTACAACCTGACGCTCAACCAGCCAGGCGCGGGCTTTTAAATCTTCTGCTGTTCGGTCGTAATAAAATTCTCTGAGCGAATTCGATGTGTAGACACCGACTGCAAGCAGCACCGTAAAAATAATCAACAGATAGGAGGGGAAAAGCTGCCAGAGAATTCTTTTTTTAGCCATAATTTTTTAACAATGTGGACATTTTTCAGGCACCGCATCTGCGGAAAGGGATCAGGTAAAAACGATAGCTCATTAAACTCAACCTTCGGCGAATCGGTACCCGACTCCACGCACTGTTTCTATATGTTCAGAAGCCGTACCTAGTTTTTTACGCAGACCCACTATTTGGAAGTCGACCGCCCTGTCGGTGATCGCGTAACCGTCCCCGCGCACCGCATCGACAATTTGCCCACGGGTAAAAACCCATCCCGGACGCCGAGACAGGAACTCAAGAATCATAAACTCGGTGTAGGTTAATTTTACAAGCTCTTCTTTAACCCGCACCTCATGTTTTCCTAAATGGATTTGCAAGTCCGCGAAACTCAGGATGCCGGATTCGGTAGATTCGGCCTCTTGTTTACGCCGTAGAACGGCCCTCACCCGGCTTAGAAAAACCTGAATGCTGAAAGGTTTGGTGACATAATCGTCCGCGCCCATCTCCAGCCCCAGTACAATGTCTGATTCTTCTCCCTTTGCCGTTAGCATTATTATGGGAACAGGATGGGTTTTTGAATCATTTTTTAATTGGCGGCATACTTCCAGTCCATTCATTTCCGGGAGCATCAGATCCAGAATCAGCAAATCAGGCAACATTTTTCGGGCTTCCTGTAACCCTGCTTCCCCGGAGCCCACGCAATGCACTTGATAGTCCTCTTTGCTTAAGTTGTATTTGAGCAATTCCTGAATGTCTTCTTCGTCTTCGACAATAAGGATCTTTTTTTGTGTCATGGCTGAAACCTGCCTTAGCGGTTGTTAAAGAAAGTATAGCCTTAGTTTAGGTCTGGCGGGTTAGATTTTGGTTAGCTTTTCAAACTTTAATTTGTGCGGGGCGATCCAAGGGGGCAGGAAAAAGCAAAAAAGTTGCGGAACCCGATATCGAGTTTGCAGTGGGGTTAGTGTTGATCCAGGGAAGGTGTATCCTTGTTGGGTTCCTGGGGTAAGCTGATATGAAATGTGGTGTCGTTGCCGGGGCTACTTTCGACGTCGATGAGCCCGCCATGACGTTCGACAATTTTATCGCAGATGGCCAGTCCCATCCCACTCCCTTCATATTCTGTGCGTCCGTGTAAACGTTCAAAAGGCTTTAAAATTTTGCTGGTGTATTTGGTGTCGAACCCCACACCATTGTCTTTGATAGAAATTTTCCAGAAGCCATCTGGGGTAAGTTGACTTTTTATTTTGACTTTTGGAAGTGAGTCTTCTTTGTGAAACTTGATTGCGTTACTGATCAGGTTCAGAAAAAGCTGTCGAATTTGGAATCTATCGGCCAGAATTGTGGGTAAAGTTTCGACATCCACTGTTCCTCCGGTTTGTTCGATTTGTGTTTCCAGGTCAGACAACACTTCTAAAACAATTTTATTTAAATCCACCTGTTTAAACTCTCTCGGTTTGGCGTTAATCTTAGAAAATTCAAGCAGATCTTGGATAAATGTTTGCATCCTTTTTGTTGCTGACTCCATACGCTCCAGATAGTTACTTTCACGCTCTTTCAAGGCAGCGTTCTGTTTGATCCTGGTGCTAAATGTGATGATTTTCCGTAAAGGCTCCTGCAGGTCATGGGAGGCTATTGCTGTAAAGTTTTCCAGTGCATCGTTGCTTCTTTTTAAGTCGGCAGCATGGTCTTTAAGCTGTTTTCTTAACGAGTTGCTTTCGGAAATCTGGCGCTTCAGTTTTCTGTTGATGAAAAAATAAACTATGGCAACAATTGAAATAACTATTAATATAAGGCTGATCGCAATGATCACATTATAAAACTTACTGTTATCTGGTTCAGGTTTATAAATAAACGAATCAAAGTCTACCGGCCCTTTAATCATGCCGACAGATTTGTAGATTTCATAAATATGTTTCCACCGGTCTTCGTGCATGTAACCCACTTCTACGAGATTGGACAGTACGAGGTCCATCGTTATTTGTGCTTCGAAGAGCAAGTGCTCCCGGCTATGCCTGCTGCCATATTGTTCCTGTATGTAGTTTACTATTTCATCTGAATGGGAAAGGGCGTAATTCCACCCTTTTATTGAAGCTTTGCGGAATTTTTCGACTAAATCAGGCTGCTCTGTAATCATCTTTTCTGATGTGAATAGAGTATCCCCATAAAAGTCTATGCCATAGTTTCGTGGGGAAAACAGGCGGTATTTGAAATTTTCCTGACGTAGTAAAAAAATTTCATCTGAGGTGTAGACAGACATGGCGTCTACTTGGCCGGTCAGTAGATCGTTTGGATTAAAGTGGTGATCCGTTACCTCAAGAAGGTGTTTCGGCAGGGTTGCTGTTTTCAACATTGCATAGATATCGGCAGAATGTGTTTCAAGAGATACCCGTTTCCCAGTCAGATGATGAAGCTCTGTTATTCCAGAAATCGAGCTGGCAACCAGAGCTAAAGGGGAATGCTGGTAAATAACGCCAAGGGCAACGACTGGAATGCCCTGACTTCTACTTCTTATTAGATCGGAATCCATGATTCCAAAATCTGCTTTTCCACCGATGATCGTGTCTACAACATTTGAGTCGGGGGCGAGTTCTTTTAAATGAACCTTCAGACCGACTTCGCTATAAAACCCTTTTGCGACAGCGGCGTAGTAGCCGGCAAATTGAAACTGATGCTTCCATTTAAGCTGTAAGATAACTTCTTTGGCTGGGCTGCTATCCAGATTGCCGGCCAGCGCAAGAGAAGAAAACGAAAGGCTGGTAAATAGAATAATAAGGGAGCAGGTAAACGTGTGTTTCATAACCAGTAGAGTAAGGGGGGCGACTTGATAACTATCGCGAACACTTTGTTCGCATTATACTTTCGGCACATCGGTTCCATGTACCTTAGCCCCTCCTGAGTTGCGAAAGCAATGGAAGAATGCCAAGGCTCGGCATCACGCTGGTCGGGCCTCGTCCAGTGGAAATAGCCATCAGAGACCCCCCCTCTTTTAAAAGAGAGGGGAACCTTCTTAAGCCGAGATTGGCAGAAAGAGCATTTGCACATTGCCTCAATGGCTAATTGTCGCGGCGGACGAGGCGTGCTCCATGGGAAATAGTTTGATCGTCCTTGCCGTACCAGTAGGCACAGCCGTTCATGTAGAACAGGATCTGCGCTTCTTTGCCACGGGTGGATGAAGTCCAGGTGCAGTTGCCCGCACCAAGCGGGAACACGGAATCAAGATGAATATCTGCACCTTTGAAATCCTTGTTCAATTTTTCTTTATCGAAAATGGACGATGCCTCGTGAACGGTCGGAAGGCGCCAGTCATCATATCCGCCCACTTTTTTTTCGTTTATTTTTTTTACGTATTCTTCTGTTTCTGCATAAGAAACCTCTTTATCCAGATCCAAGCGCGAATCGTTTGCCATCCAGGTGACGCTGGTCAGAGAATCGTAAATAGTTCCATCATCCCTTTTTAAAAACCTTGATTTTTCGTTACTCATTCTATTCCTCTCAGTAATAACAGGGCTTCTTTTCCCGTTCGGGGAAGCCTAATATCTTCAAGTTATCCTCAAATGTTTTCTAAAAACCAAAAATTGCCATAGGTTGCAAAAAATGAAAAGAGTTAGCAAATGGCAAGCTCTTGAACTTCAAGCTAATAGCGGTTTCTTTAAGCCTTCATTTTAACCCATGTGCAAGGGATTTCAAATATCTACTAAAATTTGGTAAGGGTGTAAAAAGAATATTACTTACTATGTAATGGTAGTGCGCTTATAATAGTACCCAGGTTGCATAAAATCCAATTTAAAAATTACTCAATATTGACTAGTGAAATGATGAGGTAAATAGGGCAATGTCCATATTTTCAATATTCAGAAACATAATCATCATTATAGTTGTTCTATTTCCCTTGGTTAGTTTTTCTGTTTACAGAATGAACACGTTTGAAAAAGCCCATAACCAAGCAGTATCTCGGCAGGAAGAATTGAAGATGCTAGGGGAAAAACTGGCATTGGGTTCTGATTACTTGACAGATGAAATTCGCCGTTATGTGCAGTTTGGAGACATGTCGCACTATGACAATTTCTGGAATGAAGTAAATGTTCACCGGTCCCGGGACAAGGCCATAGAGAGGCTAAAGGAACTTGATGTATTGCCGAGCGAATTGGCCTACATAGAAAAAGCCAAAGAATATTCTGACCACTTGCTCAAGACAGAAGCAATAGCCATGGATGCTGTTGAAAGAAGTGATTTTGATGCAGCAAGAAGACTGGTGTTTGGCGAGTATTACGGTGAGCAGAAGGCCTTGATCATGGGCAATATTAAAAAGTTTCAGGATATAATTAATGATCGGACGCAGAACCAGGCAAAAAATTTCCATGAAGAAATCTCATTCTTCATGATGCTCACAAATATCCTGCTGTTTTTTTGCGGAGCTCTTATTTTGTTTATTGTGTGCGGCATTGGGATCAGGCACTTTCTCAATCCGCTAAAATATTTGACCAGGGCCATGCAGGAGCTGGCAAAGGGAAACCTGGAGGTCCCGATTCAGTTATCGGTAAAAAATAACGAGATGTTGGAAATGGCTCAGGCCCTGAAGATTTTTAAAGAAAATGCAATCAAGAAAAATATTGCTGAACTCGAACTCTCCAAGGCCAATAAGTCCAGAAGTCTTATCATGGATAGCAGTTTCAATGAAATTTACATTTTTGATGGGGTAACTCTTAAGTTTAGGCAGGTGAGTCGGGGGCTTGTAGAAACCTGCAATACAGCATGAAAGAATTAATGTGTTTGACACCGCTGGACTTTAAACCGGAATACACCTTGGAAACCTTTGAAAAATTAATCAAACCCCTCAGGTTGAAAAAAGTACCTATTATTGTTTTTGAAACAATGCATAAACGGAAGGACGGAACTTTATATCCTGTGTCGATACGTTTACAGCTCATGCATGAAGAATTCGACCCTGTATTCGTTGCAGTTATTGAGGATATTTCCGAACGCAAACATGCTGATGCAGTGCTCAAGCAAATCGTTGTGGGGACCTCTGCGGCTATCGGGGATGATTTTTTAAAATCACTGGTCAAGAATCTGGCGACATCACTCGATGTTAAATATGCTTTCATTGGGGAACTGACCGGGGATCAATGGGAAAGAGTTACAACCCGTGCAGTATGGGCAAATGGAGCACTGGCTGAGAATTTTGAGTACGATTGGAAGGGAACCCCCTGTGAAAACGTAATGGTTGATAATATTTGTTACTATCCGAATAATGCTCAAGCGCTTTTCCCGCAGGATCTGTTATTGGTGGAGATGGGCGTAGAAAGCTATCTGGGTGTGGCGTTGTATGACAATGAAAAAAAGATTGGGGGATTCTTAGTGGTTCTGCATGATGAGGAAATATCGGAAGGCATGGATCCCAAAGCCATTCTACAGGTATTTGCCAACCGAGTCGAAGCCGAACTGGAACGTCGCAAAGCGGAGAGGAAACTGGAAAAATACCTTGGCGACCTTGAAAGACTGGTCAGTGAGCGCACAGCCGCCTTGGAGAAGAGCAATCAAAACCTCAGTGATTTTGCCTTCATAGCCGCCCACGATCTGCAGGAACCTCTGCGTAAAGTGACTATGTTTGGAAATATGCTGAAGAAGTCTAATCAGGATTTGGACGAGAAAAGCTGTGACTGTATCGATCGAATGCAAAGTGCCATAACCCGGATGCAGAGCCTTATTGATGACTTGCTAGTGTATTCAAAATTATCAACCCAAGATTTGCCTTATGTGAAAATTGATCTCAATAGAATCGTTGAGAACACTTTGACAGACCTTGAGACCCAGATACATCAAGCTCGAGGAACCATAAATGTAGATAAATTGCCGGACTTAGAGGCCAACCCTGTTCAAATGCATCAGTTGTTTCAGAACCTGATTAGCAACGCCCTCAAATACCGCAAAGAAGATGTTGACCCTGTTATCAATATTTCTTCCCGATCCAATGACAATGGAGTGGTGACCATAAGCGTTGAGGATAATGGCATTGGGTTTGATGAAAAATATAAGGATAGAATTTTCCAGCTCTTTCAGCGCTTGCATGGGAATAATGCCTACGGAGGAACGGGGATAGGACTGGCGATCTGCAAGAAAATAATTGATCGTCATCATGGAACCATAACTGTCAACAGCACTCCGGGTGGTGGGGCAATCTTTAAATTCAGTCTGCCTGAAATGCAAGCCCGGAACGTGGAAGGAAATTAACAAAAGTCGTCACGCTGAGAGCATCGCTGTTACTGGCTCCCCAAGTCAGTGTCAGTGATAGAGGTCTGTGCGGCGATCGTTGAAAATGTGGTTGTGGGGATTGAGAAATTTATTACGGGCTAAACTGAGGTCTAACTCGACCACATGAACCTCTTCATCGGTCATCGAGGCGCGGACTAAAATATTGCCGTTTGGGTCTATAACCTGACTCTGGCCCATGAAGTGAAGAGTTTCTCCCTCAACACGATTTTCCATTCCGACTCGGTCAGCGGTGACAGAAAAGACACGGTTCTCCAGAGAACGGGTGATCATGGCTTGCGGGCAGTGGGTTAGAACCAGGCTGGAGGGATGAGCAATCAGGTCTGCCCCCATAAGCGACAGCGTTCGGGCGGTTTCAGGAAATCGCCAGTCGAAACAAATCATAACCCCTACCTTCGCGCCGGCAATATCAAAAACCTGAAGCGGCAGGTTGCCCTCTTGGAAGCAGGCTTTTTCTGTGTCGAAAAGATGTAGCTTGCGGTATTTTCCAATATAACCACTGGGGCCAGTGACAACTGCGGAATTGTAGACTTGGTTCTCTTCGATTTCGGCAAGGCCGGCGATGATATAGGAATTGGTTTTATTGGCAAGGGCGGTCAGCATGCTAGTGGTGACACCTTCAGGAACTAGTTCCGCCAGACTGCGGGACTCTTCCATGTCTTTGAACTGATACCCGGTGGCAAAAAGTTCGGGCAGAACAAACAGATCGGCACTTTGGCCTTTAAGAAGATATTCAATCCGATTAAGATTCTCCTGAACGCTTGCAAAAACAGGATTGTTTTGAACGAATCCAACTCTCATAACAGGCTCAGTTCGTCGAGAGGGTTAGGTCAACTGGGAAGTTTTGTTTCTCAGTAGATGGTCGATGAGGGTCAGGGCAACCATGGCCTCGGCAATAGGAACGGCCCTTGGGGCAACGCAGGGATCGTGTCGTCCTTCGACACGGATTTTAGAATTTTTCCCCTTTTGGGTGATGGTGTCCTGTGCTTTATTGATAGATGAAGTGGGTTTCACCACCAACTTAACAACGATATCCATTCCATTGGAAATGCCACCTAAAATTCCTCCGGCATTATTGGTTTGAGTCGTCACCTTTTTATTTTTCATAACAAAGACGTCATTACATTCCGAGCCGGTCATGGTGGCGGTCTGGAACCCCGCGCCAATTTCCATCCCTTTTACAGCGGGGATGCTCATGACCGCCTTGGCCAGATCGGCATCCAGTCTGTCGAAGACGGGTTCTCCCAGTCCGGCGGGCACTCCTCGGGCAATCACTTCGACGATGCCTCCCAGCGAGTCGCCATTTTTGCGCGCTTGCATGATAGCGTCCACCATTTTTTTTGCGGTTTTTGCATCCGGGCAACGCACGATATTTTTTTCTATTTCTTTGAAGTTTACGGTTGTTGCCGAGTGGTGTCCGATCTGCCGGGTGAATCCGGTGACGGTGATATTATCCCGGGCCAACAGTTTTTTAGCGATAGCTCCGGCGGCTACTCTGCCTACGGTTTCCCTGGCGCTGGATCGTCCTCCACCTCGGTAATCCCGAAACCCATATTTCATGTCATAAGTGTAGTCTGCGTGACCGGGACGGTACAGGTGTTTGATCAACTCATATTTTGAGGAGTCGGCATCCTTGTTATCGACCCGCATGGAAATAGGGGTGCCAGTGGTCTTGCCCTTAAAGACACCGGACATAATTTGGATTTTGTCGCCTTCCTTGCGGGTGGTGGTGACTTTGCTTTGACCGGTTCGTCGCCGGTCCAGATCTTTTTGGATGTCAGATTCTTTAAGGGCTAATCCGGCGGGGCAACCTTCTACGACAACCCCAACGCCATCGCCGTGAGACTCGCCCCAGGTGGTAATCTTAAACAGTTTTCCGAACGTGCTTCCAGACATAAATTTATAGGTCGAATGTAAATCTTTCTGTCAAAACCTTACAGGATAACAGAACGTCCACTCGCGTATTTATTGGATAAAGTTATTGAAAAATAAAGATTAATTGTTCTTGGGCGGGGAGGGGTGTGTGCAGGAGCCAAGGCCAGAAGACCTGGCGGCCCCGGTGTCGATACAAATGAGGTGGAGATTTTAACTTTAAAATCCCTTATTAGGACTCCGCTTCTTCTTGAGATTTTTCGTGTTCGTCCACCAGTTCCCTCAATTCTTTCCCGGCCTTAAAAAAAGGCACTTTTTTAGAAGGAACTTCCACTTTTTGCCCAGATTTGGGATTGCGTCCAACCCTAGCATTTCTCTGTCGAATTCGAAAACTTCCAAAGCCTCTCAATTCGACTTTTTTTCCTTCAGCCAACGATTCAGTAATGCTAGAAAAAACAGTATTGACTACAACCTCAGTCTGTTTTTTTGTCAGATTAATCTGGTTGGCTACTCTTTCAACAAGTTCTGCTTTAGTCATTAAAAAGTCTCCCCCCACCGGTAAACATTTTAACTGCCTCTAAAAAAAGAATTCGGGAAAGTATATCATCAGGTCGTATTAAGTCAAGTTCAATATTTTAATGGGTTTACCCGTTTTTGAGGAGTGATTTTAGTGTTTAAAAAGCCCTTTACAGGAGTCTGAAGTGACGAGGTTCCGTGATCTGAATTGAAGAGGACAGTTTTAGTTTTTACGCGAGAGGAATATTCCCAACCAATTGTTTTTTTAGGGGAACCAGAGGTATTGCAGGCGGGGGGGGGGTGATGGCATTAAGGTCTCGGCCAGTCCGCTGGAAAAAGAGCCTCGCAGAAGCCAGTCGAGAAAGGGTGTTTTTTCTTTTTGTTCAATGATTTTAGGCCTTCCAGTGACACCGATTTTTTTTGCCAGCAGTTCGATGGTCTTTTCGAGCCCACCCACCTCATCAATCAGTTTGAGCCTGAGTGCTTGCTGGCCGGTCATGATTCTTCCATCAGCAATCTTATGAACTGCTGAAAGAGGCAGGTCGCGGCCTCTGGCAATGGCCTGAACAAATTGCTCATGCACATCGTCCACGACATCTTGTAAAAGGTTTTGTTCTTCTGGGGTCATGGCCCGAAGAGGGGAACCCACATCTTTGAATTTACCGCTTTTAATGATATTGGGCTTAACGCCAACTTTCTTTGTCAGCTCTTCAATATTATTAAAAGCCATCACGGCAGAGATGCTTCCGGTCAAGGTGCCGGGATTCGCCAAAACGTAGTCGGCTGCACAGGCTATATAGTACCCGCCTGAGGCCGCCACCGTTCCCATGGAAGCATAAACAGTTTTATGATCGGCCCGGAGCTTCATGATCTCGCTATAAATCTCCTGGGCTGGGGCAACGGCTCCACCTGGAGAATCAATACGTAGAATAATGCCTCGCACTTGTGGATTGTGGCGATA